>NZ_CP017014.1:1992500-2298993 GCF_001767395.1 Rhodococcus sp. WMMA185
GGCCGCAAGTGTCCGTTGCGCCTCGCGGGCATGTGGTCGCTCTGCGGTCGCAATCTCGAGTTCCGCCAGTTCCTCTGCCGAGAGGAAGGTGAACCAGCGCAGGTACTTGATCACGTCCGCATCGCTGGTGTTCACGAAGTACTGGTACCAGGCGTAAGGACTCGTCATGTCCGGGTCGAGCCACAGGCTTCCGCCCCCAGTCGACTTTCCGAACTTCTTGCCGTCGGCCGAGGTCACCAGTGGAACTGTGAGGCCGTGAACCGATTCCGCGTCCACGCGCCGGTTCAGTTCGACACCGGCGATGATGTTCCCCCACTGGTCGGATCCACCGACCTGCAACGTGCACCCATGATTTCGGCGTAGTTGTAGGTAGTCATTCGCCTGCAGCAACATGTAGCTGAACTCGGTGTAAGACATGCCGTCGGATTCGAGGCGACGTCTCACGGTGTCCCTGGCCAGCATCACGTTGACCGAGAAGTGTTTGCCGATGTCACGCAGAAAATCGATCGCCGACAGTTTGCCGGTCCAGTTCATGTTGTTCTCGATGATCGCCCCGCTCGCGGAGTCGTCGAAGTCCACGAATCGCTCGAGTTGTCCTCGAATCCGGTCTGCCCACTCCGCCACCGTGTCGGCGGAGTTCAGCGTGCGCTCACCGACGTCGCGTGGATCACCGATCAAACCAGTTGCCCCGCCAGCAAGGACAATAGGACGATTGCCCGCGCGCTGGAACCGCTTCAGCGCCAGCAGCGGCACCAGATGGCCGGCGTGCAGACTGGGCCCGGTCGGATCGAACCCCGCATACAACGTGACCGGCCCGGCATCGAGATCACGGCGCAACGCGTCCAGATCGGTTGATTGGGCAATGAGTCCACGCCAGGTCAGTTCATCGATGATGTTCTCAGTCACGCTTTGATCATCCCATTCACCACTCGACGACCCGCGCACGCGGGCTTCTGCGGTACGCGGAGACCGACTCGGACTCCGGGATCCAGAAGCGCCACGGTCGGCCGGCCGCAGCGCTGACCCCGACGCGTGGGCCGCTGACCCAATTGCTCGCCGCGCCTACTTCGAACCGCACAGGCGAATCGGCTGAGAACAGTGCCGCGCCGTTCTCGGCGAGCGTTATACCCGCAGCGGAAGCCAGATTGCCGGGGCCTCGCGCCCAATCGGCGGGTCGTGCGGCGAGGGGCCGTCGGGCCCGAACCGTCTCACTGCCACCCTGAACTTCACCCGCCCGCAAGAGCACGCCTCCCGCGTTTCCCACCGGTCCGTACGAGATGTTCATGCAGTGGTGCATCCCATAGCTGCGGTAGACGTACAGGTGACCCGCCGGGCCGAACATCACGTCATTCCGAGGCGTCTTGCCCCGATACGAGTGGGACGCAGGATCGGGCCACGGGCCGTCTCTTTCCCCGCCGTACGCCTCCACCTCGACGATGCGAATGCGGACGTCGCCGACGATCAACGTGGACCCGAGGACGACCATCGCGGCGTCGATCGGATCGGCCCTGGCAAGTCGTTCGGCGCTCACCTATCGATTCTCCACAACCGTTGACGCCGGTACCGGTGCTGCAGTATCAGGCCTCCGGGCCGCTATCGGCGCCGTCGGGCTGACCAAGATTGCCCTGGCCCCTCGCGAGGAGTGACTCGTGCTCCTCGGCGTCCACGTCTCGCGCTTCGTCGATGAGGAGGACGGGGATCCCATTCTCGATGGGATACGCCCGCCTCAGCCTGGGGTTGTACAGCAACTCCTCTCCAACCAGCAACAGAGGTCCCTTGTCCTGCGGGCACGCCAGAATGCCGAGCAGTGTCGCATCTAGAGCCACGTAGGGTCCTCTCCAACCGTTCGGGATGAGCAGTGTCAGGTTACCGCGCCACGGCCTTCGTGGCCGAACCCGCCCGCAAACCTGCAACCACAGCCTTCGTCAACCGCTTGTACTGCTGCGAGTCCGGATCCAGATACCACGCACGCGTTCCCGGCTTCGGCAGCCCGCGTTCGCGCAAAACCTCAGCATTCGGTCGGTACGAGGACCCCAATGGGATGTCTTCCACCGCATGAACGATGTCGGGTCGCAACTCGAGCGGGAGCGCGGCGAGGGTTTCGCTGATCTCGGCCACCCGCGGCACACGACCGTCGAACGAGGTGAACGCTGCAACAGCCAGAGTCTTACCGCTAGCCTCCACCCCGTACGCCACCGCCAGATCGACTCTGTTGGCAGACACCAGGGCATCGACGATCGGTTGTGTGAAGACGGGGCCTCTCGAAGTCGCGATCACGGTCCTTCTGTGATCGACCAGCCAGTAGTCCCCGTCCGCATCGCGGCGGAAGAGATGCTCCGTCGGAATCCAAGCATCTCCCGCAGCGAAGATTCCTCGAATCGCGCCGCCCGACACCTCCGCATGAACGCCCGCCCGGCCGAGAAGCAGACCGACCTCATCGTCCTTGCATTGGCGGATGAATCCCTTCTCATCCTCGATCAGACGACCCGCGATCGGATCGAAGGCGGCGAGTCGCACATCCGCGCTGCCTGGAAGCGGCCGCCCCTTGGCTCCCACCTTCACGCCTGCGACGTTCGCGAGAACCACATCCCCCTCGGTGGACGCGTAGAACTCGAGGACTTTCGCGGGCGCGAATTTCTCGGTCGTCCTGCGCCACAACCCCTTCGGCATGCCTGAGCCGATAAAGAGCCTGACGGGATGGCCTCCGTCGTGGGCGATGCTGTCCACGTCGAGGATCTCGCGCATCATCGTCCACGTGTAACTGACCACTGTCACGCCGTAGCGGTGAACCTCTTCGTCGAACCGCTCGGGGTCGAGTCCGCGTGTGAGCGCAAGCCTCGAACCGCCGGCCAGCGCACCACCAATCGCGGCAAGCAGACTCGACGCATGATGCAGTGGAGCGAGGCAGTACACAGTGTCACCGCGATCGAGATCTGCAGCCGACGCGGTTCCGAATGCAGACAGGGCCCACCGGTAGTTGGTGATCCGCTTCATCTCCCACTGCCCATTGGACTCACTGCAGATGATGAACGCCAACTCCCGGGCAACGCCGGAGTCGGGCCGGTACCAGCCCGGCACGGCCACCGCGTCGGGATCGATCTGCTCGAGATCCACGACGTCAGACGACGGATCCACGTCGAGGCTGCGCACGTCTCCACCGCCGAGCACGAGGATCTGCATTCCGGTCGCGATCACCGAGTCCAGATTTTCTGGGTCGGTCACGATACGTTCGACGCCGTTGCCTCGAAGAGGAGTCCCTAGAGTCCCTAGTTCCTTTCCCGGAGGCAGCAGAACGGCCACGGCACCCAGGCGGGACAGAGCGGCGATCGCGACGAGCGCGCTCGGGCGCGTGTGCATCATGACGCCGACACGGGCTGCGGGGCGAACACCGGACTGGATCAGACCGCGAACCACATTGTCGATCCGCTGGTTCACCGCCTCGTAGGTGTGGACGCAGTTGTCGAACAGGAAGCACTCCCCATTGGGTGCCTTCCTGCGCTGCTCTGCCAGCAACCTGCTCAAGGAAATTTGAGTGTGCGGCTGAATCTGATCCAACCGTGCCAGGCGAGGCAGAGCCCGAGTCGCCTCGCCGGACAGTTCCACCGTTCCCCGCAGCGCGTCCGAGGCGAAACCGCTGATTCCCTTACCGACACCGACTCCGACCTCGGCGACCGATGCCACGGTGTGAATGATGCGATCGCTGACGGAGACACCGGATTCGCGGCGCAGATTCTTGTCGCAGCGCATCAGCGACAGGTCGGAAGGCCGCGCTCCGAGTCCCTCGTTCCACAGCACCCACTGTCCGGCAGTCGGCCACGTGCGGGTAGCCGCGGAAGAACCGACGACCAATCCGAAATGCCCCGCCCGCAAGGTCGATTCGTACACTTTCGCGCGTGGGGCGGCTCTTCGGATACCTCGGACCGCCGCCGGTTGCCCGATATCGTCGACCTCACCGACGAACGCCAGGATGGGGCAGGTCAGTTCCGCGAGCGATACAACCTGGTCCTTGACCACAAACCCGCCGGTGATCATGCGGTTGTGCGCGATGAACTGTTTGAGCAATTCCGCGACCGCCGGGCCGGACCATGCCACCCACCCGTCGGACGCGAGGAATCGTCGTTGTTGTTCCCGCGGAAGCAATGCCTCCCTGTCATGGAGTTGCATGACGAAGTCCACTCGCGACTTGAGGGTCTTGACCGGGTCGAGGAGTTGAAAACCCGTGCGTGCCATCCAGCCCGACACCGCGAGTCGGTTGAAGACGTGATCGGCGAGAAAGTCAGCGGCGTCGGTCGCGATTCCGGCGGGGATGCCGAACGGAAGTCCAGCGAGCGTGTCGACCGGAGCCCCGAACGTGACCAGGCTCGCAATGTTGCGACTGCGGCGGTACGCGGCAGCCTGGTAGGCGAACATTCCGCCCTGCGAGTATCCAGAGAGATGGACGTCACGGCCGGTGTGGGCGTGAACCTGGTCGATGATCTCGCTGATCGCAATCACGTGATCGGCGAGATTGCGATCCCAGCCGCCCTCTTCGGAATCCGGGGATCCGAAGTCGACGACCCACGGGTCGATGCCCATATCGTGCAGGATGCCGACGGCACCCTGATCCCGAGTCACGTCGTAGACGTCCGCGGACATCATCATGGGCGGGACGAGGACGATCGGTGGTCCTGCCTCAGCGGCATCGGTATCGGGAAAGTACCGCCGAAGCCGATACATCGGTGATCGTTCGATCACCTCGAACGGTGAGTTCGTGAGACCGGTCTCGAGCCCACCGAGACGAACCACCTCCAACCCGTTCTGCGCCGTTGCCACCACACGACGGATCGTGCCCATGACCGATTCGGTCGTCGATCCCACGGATACTCCCCCCAGACTCTCTCAAGTACTGACGAACGCCTAACAGCGGCCCGCCCCTACATTACTGCGCCCGTACACATCACGCCGCACTCAGATCAGAGAATTGATGTGCTCAACGACACCACTCGCGCAGTGACCCAGATCGCCGACGAATCCCGCCGAGTTGATCGGCCACACGAATAGCGGCCGTACCGCCACGGGCGCTGCGCGATGCGATCGAACCCTCGACGGTGAGCACCTCTCGCACGTCCGGAGTGAGGGCCGGGTCGACCGCCGCCAGTTCGTCGTCTGTCAGGTCTTCGAGCCCGGCTCCACGCGCTTCGGCAACGCGGACGCAGGCCCCCGCTGCCTCATGCGCGACTCTGAACGGGACACCCTGGCGCACCAACCATTCAGCGATATCCGTCGCGAGCGTGAAGCCCGCGGGCGCCAGCTCCGCCATTCGATCGGTGTGGAATTCGAGCGTGGAGACCAATCCGGTGATTGCCGGCAGCAACAGTTCGAGTTGCGCGACCGAATCGAATACCGGCTCCTTGTCCTCTTGCAGGTCCCTGTTGTATGCGAGCGGTTGCGCCTTCAACGTGGCCAGCAGCCCGGTCAGGTTTCCGATCAGCCGACCGGACTTCCCGCGCGTCAGCTCTGACACATCTGGATTCTTCTTCTGCGGCATGATCGAGGAACCGGTCGACCAGGCGTCGGCGAGCGTGATGTAGCCGAATTCAGGAGTGCTCCAGAGGATGATCTCCTCTGCCATTCGGGACAGGTCCACTCCGATCATTGCCAGGACGAACGCCGCCTCGGCCGCAAAATCCCGCGACGATGTGGCATCGATCGAGTTCTCGGCCGCCGAGTCGAAGTTCAACTCGTCCGCGATCGCATCCGGGTCGAGCCCGAGCGAGGAACCCGCGAGCGCGCCGGAACCGTAGGGCGACACGGCCGCCCGCTTGTCGAGGTCCCGCAGCCGCTCTACATCTCGCAGCAGCGGATGCGTGTGCGCGAGCAAGTGGTGCGCCAGAAGCACCGGCTGCGCCGCCTGCAGGTGCGTCTTGCCGGGCATCACGGCGTCCGGGTGTGCCGCCGCCTGCGTGGCAAGGGCGTCGACGATGTCGAGGACACCAGCAGCGACACGACGGACGGCATCACGCAGCCACATCCGGAACAGCGTGGCGACCTGGTCGTTGCGCGAGCGCCCCGCCCGTAGCCGTCCCCCTACCTCGGGGCCGACACGGTCGATCAATCCACGCTCGAGCGCACCGTGCACGTCCTCGTCGGACTCGGCGGGGACGAACGCCCCGCTCCGAACATCCTCGGCGAGCCGTGCCAGTCCGTCGAGCATGGTCGCGAGGTCGGCGTCACTGAGCAGCCCGGCCTTGTGCAGCACGCGCGCGTGCGCCTGCGAAGCCCTCACGTCGTACGGGGCCAGTGCCCAGTCGAAATGCGTGGACTTGCTCAGCGCTGCCATGGCGGCGGCCGGCCCTGACTCGAACCGCCCACCCCACAGCGCCCCTTCGACGGTGGCGCCTTCTCGGGAGGTGTCCTCGGTGTCGCCCTGCGCGGACATGGCTACAGGCCCAAATCGCGCTTGGCCGCGACCTTGGAGGACAGGCCGTGGATATTGACGAATCCCTTGGCGTACGACTGGTCGAAGGTGTCACCCTCGTCGTAGGTGGCCAGATTGAAGTCGTAGAGGGACTCGGAGCTGCGGCGGCCGTTGACTGTGATCGCCCCGCCGTGCAGGAACAGACGGATGTCGCCGGTGACCCGCTCCTGGGTCTTCTGCACGAACGCGTCCAGCGCGGTTTTCAGCGGCGAGAACCACAGGCCGTCGTAGACCAGCTCACTCCACCGCTGCTCCATCTGACGCTTGTAGCGGCCCAGCTCGCGCTCGAGAGTGACGTGCTCGAGCTCCTGATGCGCGTTGATGAGCACCATCGCACCCGGAGCCTCGTAGACCTCCCGGCTCTTGATGCCGACGAGACGATCCTCGACCACGTCCAAGCGACCGACACCCTGCGCGCCTGCACGGCGGTTGAGCTCCTGGATCGCCTCGAGCACCGAGACCGGCCGACCATCGATGGCAACGGGCTTGCCCGCCTCGAAACTGACGATCAGCTCGTCAGGGCTGTTCCAGTTGAGCGTCGGGTCCTGCGTGTAGTCGTAGACGTCCTTGGTGGGGGCGTTCCACAGGTCCTCGAGGAATCCCGTCTCGACCGCACGGCCCCATACGTTCTGGTCGATCGAAAACGGTGAGCGCTTGGTGACGTTGATCGGAATGTTGTTCTCCTCGGCGAAGGAGATGGCCTTCTCACGGGTCCATGCGTAGTCGCGGACCGGAGCGATGACCTCGAGATCGGGTGCGAGGGCACCGAATCCCACCTCGAAGCGCACCTGGTCGTTACCCTTGCCGGTGCAGCCGTGGGAGACGACAGTGCCGCCGTGGTCGCGTGCGGCCTTCACGATGTGCTTGACGATCAGCGGCCGGCTGATGGCCGACACCAACGGGTAGCGGTCCATGTAGAGCGCGTTGGCCTGGATCGTCGGCAAGCAGTACTCGTCGGCGAACTCGTCGCGGGCATCCACCACGACCGACTCGACAGCACCGCAGTCGAGGGCACGCTGACGCACGACCTCCATGTCCTCGCCGCCCTGGCCGAGATCGATGGCAACGGCGACGACTTCCTTGCCCGTCTCCTTGGCGATCCAGCTGATGGCGACTGAGGTGTCCAGCCCGCCTGAATAGGCGAGTACGACGCGATCGGACATGGTCCTTGTGCTCCTTAGGTTGACTATCTGTAAAGACGATTGAAGTTGTCAGGCGAGAAGTTCGATCTTGGCGGCGAGTTCAGCTCCGCTCAGTGGTTCGCGGGCGACCACGAGAATGGTGTCATCCCCGGCGATGGTCCCCACGACGTCGGGAAGTGACGCCCGATCGAGGGCACTCGCCAGGTAGTGCGCCGCCCCCGGGGGAGTTCGCAACACCGCCAAATTGCCACTGGAATCCGTGGACACCAGCAATTCCCCGAGTAGCCGCGAAAGTCGATCCGTCCCACCTGAGACGCCACGGACGGGATTCCCGTCCTCGGGCACCATGTACACCCCGGCGCCACCGTCCGCGGCCCGGAGTTTCACGGCGCCAAGTTCTTCCAGGTCACGCGACAACGTGGCCTGGGTTGCGTCGATGCCCTCGGCAGCGAGCAGTGCCGCCAGTTCTGTCTGGCTGCGCACAGGGTTGTTCGAGAGGATCTCCACGATCCGCGCCTGTCGTCCGGCGCGTGTAGGCGCGGTGTTCACGGGCGTTCCACCGTTCGCTGCGCGAGCAGCCAGACCAGTAGCGCCTTCTGCGCGTGAAGGCGGTTCTCGGCCTCGTCCCACACGATGCTCTGCGGTCCGTCGAGCACCGCATCGGTGATCTCCTCACCGCGGTGAGCGGGTAGGCAGTGCAGAACCACTGCCTCGGAGTCGGCCTTCGCCAGCAGTTCCTCCCCGACCTGGAACGGACGGAACGGGCCCACACGGTCCAACCCGTCGTTTTCCTGCCCCATCGAAGTCCAGGTATCGGTCACCAGGGCGTCCGCGCCCACGACTGCCGACACAGGGTCGGCGGACAGAGTGATGGTGGCTCCGGTCTCGGCTGCTCGGGCACCGGCAGCCTCGAGCACCCACGGCAGTGGCTCGAACCCGTCGGGGCTCGCGATGGTGACGTCGATGCCAGCCGTCACTCCACCGAGCATCAGAGAGTGCGCCATGTTGTTGGCACCGTCACCGAGGTAGGTGAGCTTCAGCCCTTTCAGTGAACCCTTCCGCTCGGCGAGAGTCTGGAGGTCGGCGAGCACCTGGCAGGGGTGAAACTCGTCCGACAACGCGTTCACGACCGGGACGTCTGCTCCAGCGGCCATCGCCTCGAGCCTTTTCTGTCCGAAGGTCCGCCACACGACGGCGTCTACGTACCGTGACAGGACTCGGCCCGTGTCCTGCAGCGTTTCCTCACGGCCGAGTTGGGTACTGCGCCCGTCGACGACGACCGCGTGGCCGCCGAGTTGGGCGATACCCATCTCGAAGGAGAAACGTGTGCGGGTCGAGTTCTTCTCGAAGATCACGCCCACACCACGGGGACCCTCGAGGGGCCGTTCGGCGTATGGGTCCTTCTTCAACCTGGCTGCGAGTTCGAGAACCTCGGCCTGCTGCGCAGGTGTCAGGTCGTCGTCCCTGAGGAAGTGCTTCACCACGATCGTCACTGCTTTCCCGGCTTGACGGCCGATTGCGCGTTGTCGAGAATCGCGGGAAGATCCGCGATGAATCCTTCGGCCTGTTCGTCGGTGAGGACCAGTGGCGGGGCCAGTCGAACGACTCCGGGCTGGGCCGCGTTCACGAGGTAGCCGGCGCCTCGTGCGGACTTCTCGACCGCGGCCGCCAAGTCCTGTGTGAGGACTATGCCGAGGAGAAGGCCGGCGCCGCGGACGTGGTCGACGAGCGGGTGGCCGAGTCCCTCGATTCCGGCGGCAAGCGTCTTGCCGAGCGCGTCTGCCCGCGACAGCAGGTTCTCATCCGCGATCGTCTTCAATACCGCGAGCGCGGCCGATGCACAGACGGGGTTCCCGCCGAAAGTTGTACCGTGCTTGCCCGGGCCGAGCAGATCGGCAGCAGAACCGGTCGCGATGCAGGCACCGATCGGCATTCCGCCACCGAGTCCCTTGGCGAGGGTCATGACGTCGGGCACTATCCCGAAGGCCTGGTGCGCGTAGAACCAGCCTGTTCGGCCGATGCCGGTTTGCACCTCGTCGAGCACGAGCAGCGCACCACGGTCCGCGGTGATCTTCCGTGCTCCGGTGAGGTATCCCTCCGGGGGCACGACCACGCCTCCCTCACCGAGCATCGGCTCCAGAAAGACTGCCGCAGTGTCTGCATCGACCGCGCGGTCGAGTGCATCGAGGTCGCCGTACGGCACGTGCTCGACTCCAGGAGGCATCGGCTCGAAGGGGGCACGCTTCGCGGCCTGTCCCGTGAGCGCGAGGGCGCCCATCGTCCGGCCGTGGAAGGAGTTCTCAGCGGCGATGATCTTCGATCGGCCCGTGGCTCTCGCGAGCTTGAACGCTGCTTCGTTGGCCTCTGTGCCGGAGTTGCAGAGAAACACTCGCCCGGGCACACCCAGGTGGGAGAGCAACCTTTCGGCCAGTTCGATCGCCGGTTCGCTGGCGTACAGGTTCGACACGTGTCCGAGTGTCGAAAGTTGCGCGGTGACCGCCTCGATGATTGCCGGGTGTGCGTGTCCGAGGATGTTGACCGCGATGCCGGCGAGGAAGTCCACGTACTCCTTGCCGTCGGCGTCGGTCAGTACCGCACCCAGACCACGTGTGAGCGCCACGGGAGGAACGCCGTACGTGTTCATCACCGCACCGGACCAGCGTTGCTGCAGTTCCGGGGTTCCGGTCATGAGACAACTCCTTCGGTTGGTGAGGTCTGGATGGGCGTGGCTGTCTGGGAGGGCGTCACCATGGTGCCGATGCCCTTTCCGGTGAACAGTTCGAGAAGGACGGAATGCAGGACGCGACCGTCGATGACGTGTGCGGTGGGTACGCCTCCGCGGACCGCGCGCAGGCAGGCCTCCATCTTGGGCACCATGCCTGCATCGAGACTCGGTAGCAGTTGCGCCAGAGCGGCGGCATCGATCTCGGTGGCCAGCGAATCGCGGTCGGGCCAGTTGGTGTAGAGCCCTTCGACATCGGTGAGGACGACGAGTTTCTCGGCGCCGATGGCTTCGGCGAGCGCGGCGGCAGCGGTGTCGGCGTTGATGTTGTGCACCACACCGTCCGAGTCGGGGGCGATCGTGGAGACGACGGGGATCCGGCCGGCCGAGATCAGGTCGAGGACAGCCTCTGGGTTCACGGTCGTCACGTCGCCGACGAGACCGATGTCGGTCGGTCGTCCGTCGACGATCACTGTCCGCTTGGTCGCAGTGAACAGGTGTGCGTCCTCACCCGAGATCCCGACGGCGTAGGGACCGTGTGCGTTGATCAATCCGACCAGCTCGCGACCGACCTGACCGAACAGGACCATCCGGACCACCTCCATCACCTCCGGTGTGGTGACCCGAAATCCGCCCTTGAATTCGCCTGTCATGCCGAGTTTTCCGAGCATGGCCGTGATCTGTGGACCACCACCGTGCACAACGACCGGGTGGATTCCCACGGTCCGCAGAAATGCCATGTCGGCGGCGAACGCCTTCTTCAGCGCGTCGTCGATCATCGCGTTGCCGCCGTACTTGACCACCACGACCTTGTCGCGGAGTTGCTGTAGCCACGGCAGCGCATCCGCGAGGACGTGCGCCTTCTCGTGATCGGTGATTCCCTCGAGTGTCATGACGAGTAAGCCGAATTCTCTTCCACGTAGCCGTGCGAAAGGTCGGTTGTCCGGATGGTGACCGCATGCTCACCCACACCGAGATCGACGTCGAGGCTGATGTCGACTCCGCTCAGGTCCACTTCACGCGCGCCGGGCGTGCCGACACCGTCGACGCAGACGGGGGCGCCGTTGAACGACACGGCGATTCTGTTCGGGTCCAAGTCGATCGGCGCGACACCGATAGCCGCCAACACTCGCCCCCAGTTGGGGTCGGAACCGAACAGGGCAGTCTTGACCAGGCTGTCGCGGGCGATGGTTCGGGCACCGATCAGAGCGTCCTCCTCGCTGGCCGCACCGCCGACGGTGACCCGCACCCTCTTGGTGACACCCTCCGCGTCGGCCATCAGCTGATCGGCCAGGTCGCCGCAGACGGCGGCGACGGCGGCATCGAGTTCTTCCTGGGTGGGGGTGACACCGCTGGCTCCGGACGACAAGAGCAACACCGTGTCGTTGGTCGACGTCGCACCATCGACATCGAGTCGATCGAAGGTGACCCGGGTGGCCGCGCGCAATGCGGTGTCGAGCTGTTCGGCCGTCGCGACCGCGTCGGTGGTGATTACGCACAGCATTGTGGCAAGCGCCGGTGCAAGCATCCCTGCACCCTTGGCCATTCCGCCCACGTTCCACTTGTCTGCGTGATGGAGCGCGGCCTGTTTCGCAACCGTGTCCGTCGTCATGATCGCGTGCGCGGCGTCTGTGCCACCGGCGATACCGCCCGCAAGTTCGCGAACGGCCTCGGTGACGCCGGGTAGCAGCTTGTCCATGGGCAACCGATCACCGATCAGTCCGGTGGAGCAGACCGCTACCTCGATCGCCCCGGTTTCGGTTCCCCAGTTGCTCAGCGCCGACGCGACCTCCTCCGCTGTCCGGTGAGCATCCTGGAATCCACCCGCACCGGTGCAGGCGTTGGCCCCACCAGAGTTGAGCACCACTGCGCGCAGTCGGCCCGTAGTGAGCACTTGTTGCGACCAGAGCACGGGAGCAGCCTTCACCTTGTTGGTGGTGAAGACCCCGGCCGCCGAGAGATCCGGCCCCTCGTTGAAGACCAATGCCAGGTCCGCGCCGCCGTTGGCTTTGATTCCAGCCTCGATGCCGGACGCCCGGAACCCGGCGGGACCAGAGACTCCCTGATTGCGAATCAGCGTGCCACCGGCTACTTCCCGCGTCAGGTGCGTATCGATCGTGCTGCTACTGCTCATGGGGCAACTCCCACGGTCGAGAGACCGGCGGTCTCGGGTAGTCCAAGCGCAAGATTCATCGATTGCACCGCGCCTCCGGCGGTGCCCTTCGCCAGATTGTCGATCACCGCGACGACGACCACCTGACCAGCTTGTTCATCGACCGTCACCGCGATCTGGACCGCGTTGGATCCGATCACCGCCCCGGTCTGCGGGAGCACACCCGCAGGTAGAACGTGCACGAACGGCTCGTCCGCATAAGCCTTTTCGTAGATTGCCCGCACCTCGTCCTCGGTCGCTTCGGTGACCGCGGTGCAGGTGGCGAGGATGCCACGCGGCATCGGGGCGAGTACCGGGGTGAACGATACGGTGACTCGTTCACCGGCCAATTCGGACAGGTTCTGGATGATCTCCGGGGTGTGACGGTGAACGCCTCCGACACCGTAGGCGCGAACCGAGCCCATCACCTCGGAACCGAGCAGGTCGGCCTTGGCAGCGCGTCCAGCACCCGAAGTTCCGGTCACGGCGACGATCGTCACCCGAGGCTCGACCACACCGGCCGCGACCGCCGGAGCCATCGCCAGGCTCGCGACCGTCGGGAAACACCCGGGCACCGCGATACGAGTGGCACCGACCAGTCTTTCGCGGGCACCGGGGAGTTCGGGGAGTCCATAGGGCCAACTGCCGGCATGGGCAGTCTTGTAGTACCGCTCCCAGTCGTCCGCGTTCGTGAGCCGGAAATCGGCACCGCAATCGATGATGACCGAGGACTGCGGCAGCGCTTTCGCATACTGCGCCGAATTGCCGTGCGGCAGAGCAAGGAACACGACATCGTGTCCGGCAAGCGTCTCGACGGTGGTGTCTTCGAGTACGCGGCCCGCAAGCGGCTGAAGGTGCGGATGATGCGAGCCCAAGGTCGATCCGGAATTTCCGCCTGCCGTGAGTGCGCCGATGACGAGCGAGCCATCTGTGTACGAGGGATGCCCCAGCAGCAATCGCAGCACTTCGCCACCGGCGTAGCCACTTGCGCCGGCGACGGCAATCCTGATCGGTTCTCCCGATTGCTCAGTCATGCGAGGCTGCTCAGTCATACGAGTCATTATGCATCATCGTGCAAGCTAATACACACGGCGGTACCCCACACCTACGGATCAGGGTGTCACCGTTTGCCCAGCGACCGCCGAATCTCCTCGAGTTTGGCCTTCCCGGCCTTCTCCCGCGCTTCCCATTGCTCGTCGAGCGACTTGCCCGACGCGCTGTCGTGTGCGAGTTCCGAGGAGCCGATCGCAGTCGCCGCGCGCTCCTCGATCCGATCCCGTACTCGATCGAAGGTCGGAACACCGCCCGGCGTGTAGTCGGGATCCGGAATCCCGGTCGCCAGGTAAGGCAGAGCGTCGGCAGACGCAGGATCGTCCGACGAAATCTCGGGAGCGTGCGCGGCAACGGGACCCGCAGCTCCGACATCGGCCGCCGCCGCGAGCGCGCCGAGACCCGGACGGCCGGCAGCGACAGCACGCACCACCTCGAGGAACTCGGCGTCGGTCAATCGACTCGCCGCCGCCGCAACGTCGCGAACTCCGCTCATCACACCGCTCCTCGTCCCGGTCAGTTGAGCTGTCTCTCCCCCAAGGTTACGGGTCAGCTGCGCAATTCGGCACCGACGGCGGCAGATGCGGCAGCAACCGCCGAGTCGCGGGCTGCACTGGCCTCGTCCTCGGTCAGGGTGCGGTCCGAGCCACGGAAACGAAGCGCAAACGCCAACGACTTCCGGCCCTGACCGACCTGTTCGCCTTCGAACACGTCGAACAACCGGACGTCCTCGAGGAGCTCACCGCCACCCGACTTCAGCGCCGCTTGCACGTCGGCCGCGGGTACGGTGGCGTCGACCACGACCGCCACGTCCTGGAGCACTGCGGGGAAAGGTGAAACCGTCGGTGCGGGCAAGTTCTCTACGAGCGGCAGTGCGTCCAGGTCTATCTCCACGGCGCATGTCCGTGGCGGCAACCCAGCGCGTTCGAGCACGGCCGGATGCAATTCACCTGCATGTCCGACGACGACACCGTCCACGAGAACCTCCGCCCCGCGACCGGGATGCCACGGCAGATACTGCGCACTGCGGAAGTCCACTTCGACCCCGGCAGCGGCCGCGATCGTGCGTGCGGCCGTGAACGCATCGGTTGCGTCCGCGGCGCGCCCGGAACCCCACGGTCCGCTCAACTCGCGCTGACCGGTGAGCACCGCCGCAACGTGCACTGGCTGGGCCGGCAACGACCGCAGAAGCGTCGCGATCTGCTCGTCGGTCGGACGCCGATCCACTGGGAGCGCATCGACGGGCTTGGTGTCGGCACCGGGAAGCACGACCTGCGCGATCCCGAACAGTGACAAGTCGCGCTGGCCGCGGGAGGCGTTGCGGGCAAGCACCTCGAGCAGCCCCGGAAGCAACGTGGTGGCTAGTTCCGGGCGATCCGACTCCAGAGGGTTGAGGACCTTGCTGGTGTTCCGGCGCGGATCCTCGGGCTCGAGGCCCCAGGTGTCGAAGACCGCGGAAGGCAGAAAGACGGGGGGCAGGATCTCGACGTATCCCGAGAACGCCATCGCCCGGCTCACGGCACGCCTACGACGTTGCGCCGGTGTCAGCCCCCGACCCGCAGGAGCGGCAGGCAGCACCGATGGAATCTGTTCGAGCCCCTCGAGGCGCAGCACCTCCTCCACCAGATCGGCGGGTTGTGTCAGGTCCGGTCGCCACGAGGGCGGAGTCGCCACGAGTTGCCCGTGGCCACTGTCGCTGACCCCGACCTCGACATTGCAGCCGATCTGGGTGAGTCGGCGAGCCGCGGTACCGGTGGGGTAGTCGACTCCCGCGACGCGATCCGGAAGGTCGATGTCCATGCGGATCGGATCGTGTGGAATTACCCCACCGATGTCGGTGAGGACCGGCTCGATCTGCCCGCCCGCGATACTCACCAGCAGTGTCGCCGCACGGTCGAGCGCCGCGACGGGAATCTCGGGGTCGACCACCCGCTCGAAGCGCTTACCTGCCTCACTGGACAGCTTGTGTCTGCGCGAAGTCCTGAACACCGCAAGCGGATCCCACGTCGCCGCCTCGAGCAGAATGTCCGTGCTCTCGGATCCGACCTCGGTGGACGCTCCACCCATGACACCGGCCAGCGAGACGACACCCGAATCATCGGCGATCACGACATCCTCTGGGTCGAGGACGCGTTCGGTCTCGTCGAGAGTCGTCAGCTTCTCTCCCACCACGGCGCGACGCACGACGAGTTCACCGCTGATCTTGGCGGCATCGAACGCATGCAGCGGCTGGCCGAGTTCGAGCAGAACGTAGTTGGTGACATCGACCGCCGGCGATATCGGGCGGACACCCGACAGCAGCAGTCGGCGCTGCAGCCACCACGGACTCACCGCGTTCGGATCGATTCCCGTGACCCGTCGGGCGACGAATCGGGATGCGTTCGAAGCGGGATCGACCCGGATAGGCCACGCCTCCCCCTCTGCGGGAAGCGGTGCCACCACCGCAGGATCGGCGAACTCGAGATCGAATCCGCATGCCAACTCCCGCGTGAGACCGCGCACCGAGAAACAGTAGCCGCGATCCGGGGTGATGTTCAGTTCAATGACGGTGTCGGGCAGGCCCATCAACTCGTTGGCGTCAGCGCCCGGCAGCGCGGTGCCCTGCTCGAGGACGAGGATGCCCGAGTGGTCCTTGCCGATGCCCAGTTCGGCCACCGAGCAGATCATTCCGTCCGAAACCTTGCCGTATGTCTTGCGGGCCGTGATGGCGAAACCACCGGGAAGAACCGCTCCCGGAAGCGCAACCACCACAAGGTCGCCTTCGGAAAAGTTGCGGGCACCGCAGACGATCCCGTGCGGCTCCGCCGTCCCGACATCGACCTTGCAGAAGCGGATCGGCTTCTTGAATTCGGTGAGTTCGGTGATCTCGAGAACCTTGCCCACGACGAGCGGGCCTTCGATGGGCTCGAGTCGGTCGACTTCCTCAACCTCGAGCCCGACTCGGACGAAACCAGCATCGAGTTCCTCCGCCGTGACGTCCCAGTCCGGGGTGGCACGCTGGAGGATCTCGGTCAGCCAGGATTGCGCTACTCGCACGTCTGCTCAGCTCTCTCGTTCGTCAAGATGTCGTGACTGGTTGGTGGGCGGGAATCGGGCGACGCCAGTCAGCCCTGAACGCCGAAGGGCAGCGTGAACCGGACGTCACCCTCAACGATGTCGCGCATGTCCGGGATCCCGTTGCGGAACTGCAGTGTGCGCTCGAGCCCCATACCGAACGCGAAGCCGGTATAGACCTCGGGGTCGATTCCGCAGGCACGCAGCACGTTCGGGTTGACCATTCCGCACCCGCCCCACTCGACCCAGCCTGCACCACCCTTCTTGTCCGGGAACCAGACGTCCACCTCGGCGGAGGGTTCCGTGAACGGAAAGTAGTTCGGGCGCATCCTGGTACGAGTCTCCGGACCGAACAGCGCACGGGCGAAAGCATCGAGAGTGCCCCGCAGATGGGCCATCGTCAGACCCTTGTCGACCGCGAGTCCCTCGACCTGGGAGAAGACGGGGGTGTGTGTCGCATCGAGTTCGTCGGTGCGGAACGTGCGCCCCGGGCACACCACATATATCGGGAGCTCACGCGCGAGCATCGTCCGCACCTGAACAGGGGACGTGTGGGTGCGGAGGACCTGCCGCGAGTCCTCGGGCGCAATGTGGAAGGTGTCCTGCATCGTCCGCGCGGGATGGTCGGGAAGGAAGTTGAGAGCGTCGAAATTGAAGTGCTCGGTTTCGACCTCGGGCCCCTCAGCCACCTCCCAGCCCATCGCGACGAACACGTCGGCCACCTGCTCGGAGATGATGCTGACCGGGTGACGGGCACCGACGGGCCGGCGCTGCGACGGCAACGTCACATCGATCGCCTCGGCAACCAGGACGGCGGCGTCGCGCTCGGCCAACAATGTTGCCCGTCGCTCCTCGAAGGCCGCACTGATCCGTGTCCGGGCGACGTTGACACGTTTGCCCGCCTCGGCCCTGTCCTTCCCTGGCAGAGAGCCGAGTCCACGGCGGGCCAGCGCGATCGGCGACTTGTCCCCCACGTGCTCGACCTTGAGCCGCGCCAAGTCATCGAGATCCTTCGCCGCGGCGAACGCCTTCTCGGCGCTCTCCGCAGCCGTGGTCAGCGCATCTTCGGTGAGCGCGCTCGCGTCGACCGCCCCGCCTTCGACCCCAGCGGGGGCAGCGCCCTCATTCTTAGCCACGACCGGTGCCACTCCTTAAAGTTCATTCAAGTCAACAGTCTCGACGAAACGAAAAACAGCTCGCCTCAAATCCTATGCGATACGCAATGCGGGTCCCTCAGTCGACGGCCCGCCCGCTGTTCTGGACTCGCGCACTCGAGTACAGGCAAATCGACGCCGCCGTGGCCAGGTTGAAACTCTCGGCCCGACCGTGGATGGGAATCCGGACCCGGTGATCGGCCCGCGCCGCGGTGACCGCGTCGAGACCGTGCGCCTCGTTCCCGAACAGCCAGGCTGTCGGCCTCACTAGCAATTCGTCAGCGTCGTCCAGGTCGATCTCACCGTCTGCCGCGGTGGCGAGCAACTGGATTCCAGCCTCGCTGATGGCCTCGAGCACCGCGGCGGTGTCTCGTTCACGTACCACGGGCAGGTGGAAAAGACTCCCGGCTGAAGCCCGAACACACTTGCCGTTGTGCGGATCGACGCTGTCACCCGCGAGGATCGCCGCGTCCGCACCAACCGCGTCCGCGACCCGAATCACGGTTCCCGCGTTTCCGGGATCAGTGACCGCAACAGGAACTGCGAGTAGTTGCGCCCCGTGGCCGACCACCTCTTCCAGAGGGACGTCGAGTTGATCGCACACCGCAACGAGCCCCGGAGGGGTAACCGTGTCGCTGAGTCCCTGGATCGCTCGATCCGTCACCAACGAAACCCGTACGCCTGCCGCATACGCCCGGTCGATCAGGCCCTCATATCGCCGACCCGCGTCCTCGGTGTAGAAGAGGTCGTGCACGGTAGTGGTGCCGAGAGCCTCGGCAACCGAGTTCTCCCCCTCCACTAGGAACCGCCTGACCTTTCGGCGTTCCGCCGTACGCAGCAACTTGACAGCAGAAACGACCCGTGGGGTGCGCTCGGTGAGCGGGTCCACGGGCCGTTTCCGGGCCCTGGCAGGCCGAGACCCAGCAGTTCGGGACTCGCCGGGCCTGGGTGTGAGACTCAGGCCGCTTCTCCAGCAGGAGCGTTCACGTCCGTCGGGAGTGCCGCCTTCGCCAGTGCGACGAGGCCGGCGAACGCTTCGGCGTCGGAGACGGCCAACTCTGCGAGGTTCTTACGGTCGACCTCGATCTCGGCAAGACGCAGGCCCTGGATCAGCCGGTTGTACGTGATGTCGTTCGCCCGTGCGGCGGCGTTGATACGAGTGATCCACAGCTTGCGGAAATCGCCCTTGCGCGCACGGCGGTCACGGTAGGCGTAGGTCAGCGAGTGGAGTTGCTGTTCCTTGGCCTTGCGGTACAGACGCGAGCGCTGTCCGCGGTAGCCGCTGGAGGCTTCGAGAATCGAACGGCGCTTCTTCTGGGCGTTGACCGCCCTCTTTACGCGTGCCACTGAAAAATCCTGTCAATCTTGGGGCGATGGACTTGCCCCGGGTGGTCAATGAGGGGTGTCGACTCAGATGCCGAGCAGTCGCTTGACGCGAGGCGTGTCAGCCTTGCTCACGACAGCCTTGCCATCGAGGCGACGGGTCACCTTCGTGGGCTTGTGCTCGAGCAAGTGGCGGCGGCCCGCCTTCTGGCGCAGGATCTTCCCGCTGCCGGACACCTTGAATCGCTTCGCGGTGCCGCTGTGGGTCTTCGACTTGGGCATGGAATCCTCAGTTCTTCCGTAATCCGGGGCGTGCTGTGTATTCGTAACTAGCTGGTCGGTGCTTCGCCGGACGTATCGGCATCAGTCGACTCCGCAGGCTTCTTCGGTGCGGGGGTTGCACGCTGTGCGGGTCGGGCCGCGGCACTTTCCTGCGCCTTGGCACGCGTCTTCGCCCCCTTGTGCGGAGCGAGCACCATCGTCATGTTTCGACCGTCCTGCTTGGCTGACGTCTCCACGAACCCAAGGTCCGCGACATCCGCACCAAGGCGCTGCAACAGCCGGAATCCGAGTTCTGGGCGCGACTGCTCGCGACCGCGGAACATGATGGTGACCTTGACCTTCGACCCCGCCTCGAGGAAGCGAACGACGTTGCGCTTCTTGGTCTCGTAGTCGTGATCGTCAATCTTGGGGCGGAGCTTCTGCTCCTTGATGACGGTGAGTTGCTGGTTCTTGCGCGACTCGCGAGCCTTCTGCGCAGCCTCGTACTTGAACTTGCCGTAGTCCATGATCTTGCAGACCGGCGGGCGAGCGTCGGGGGCCACCTCGACCAAGTCGAGATCGGCCTCGAGGGCCAAGCGGAGTGCATCTTCAACACGCACGATGCCAACTTGTTCACCTCCGGGCCCGACGAGGCGGACCTCGGGAACTCGGATGCGATCGTTGATGCGGGTCTCAGTGCTGATGGGGCCTCCTAGGTTGAACGGTCTGGTCTCGAGACCGCCAGCAGCCCGTACGCCCGGCCCCAACAAAAAAGCCCCGCTGTGAATGAATTCACCATGCGGGGCCCGATGTCGACCGATCAGATGATCTCACGGCTGACGCCGTTGCCTCATCCCCTCACGCTCGAGGAACTCGAACCGAAACTCTCGGAAACGAGCGACCGGACCGCTGAGCTGCAGTTTCACCTGCCGCGCAGAGGTGGGAGTCGGACTCCACTTGCTGCCCCCGACTAATCCGAGGGCGGTCGTAGCGTCCAGAGTAACATTCGGCGCACTTCGCGAGCTAATCGAGACCGGAGCACGGCCAGGCCGGGCCCTGATGGAATCCTCTAGGTCATGCAGGAGAACTTCGAAGACACCCCGGATGGCGGCACACCCACCGACGGTGACCAAAATACCGACGTCCGGGAGCTCGCCGACGTTCCCGCGATCGAGGTCATCAGCCGTGCCGCGGTCATGCTCATGAGCTCGGCAGCCGAAAAGCTCGGCCTCTCCGACCCCGACCCCGAGTCCAGCCCCCACCTCGACCTCGACGAAGCCCGCCGCGTCATCACTGCGCTGGCCGGCCTCGTGACGGCGTCCGTCGAGTACCTCGGGCCGCACGCGGGCCCGATCCGCGAAGGCCTCCAGGCTCTGCAGCGCGCATTTCGCGAAGCATCGTCGCATCCCGATGAGCCTGGCAAGGGCCCCGGCGAAAAGTACACAGGCCCGGTGCACTAGTTCGGCAAGGCCAGAGTTGAGAGCAGACCGAGTTACGGTCCCGCTCACCCGCCGAACACGGACCGTGCGTCCGGGGGAGGCTCCCCGAAGAGTTCCGGGTCGCGCGCCACGAACGATTGGCGAGTGATGGTTGCGTCACTGACCCTGTCCATCCGGAACCAGCGGACACCGTCTCGTGTCCGGCACCAGGCGACCAGGAACCAGGCCCGACCGGTGTGAACGAGCATGTGCGGCTCGACGATCCGTTCGGTGCGGTCGCCGTAGCGGTCGACATAGCGCAGCGACACCATGAGGTCGCGCTCGAGCGCCTCCTCGACTACAGCGCGTATGCGCGCCCCAGCACTCGCATTCCCGGTCGCCGGTCGAATCCACACTCGCGCACCCAGTTTCGCGACGCGGTCGCGCGAGGCCGGATCCATGACGTCGAGCAGCTTCGCCAGCGCCGCACGACCGTCCGCGGCGAACGGCGCTTCGCCACCAGCTTTGAGCGCCAGCGCCACCGATACCGCCTGCGCCGGAGTGAAGTTCACGGGAGGAAGCGTGGAGCTTCCGGTGATTGCGTACCCGCCCCCCGGACCTGCAGCAGACCTGATCGCAACGCCGGAGGCCTGAAGAACGGCCATGTCGCGCTTGATCGTGCGTGTGGTCACCTCGAGTTGTGCCGCCAACTGCCTGGCAGTACGCCCTCGCGCCCCGGCCCGTCGGAGCTCTTCGGTAAGCGCGTGCAGTCGCGCAGGACGATCCATGCTCGCAGTCTGCCGAAGAAACGCCCCGAAGTCCCCCGCTCGGGGCGTGCGTTTCGTTACTCGACTGTGACGAGGACGGTGACACCCAGGTGTCACCGTCTCTGGTTCATGCTGAGCGTCATGACGCAGAACATTTCTAGAACGCACATCGTGCTTGTACCGGGATTCTGGCTCGGGGACTGGGCGTGGGACGCCGTTGCCAACGACCTGAACGATCGTGGACACCGAGTCACGGCAGTAACCCCTCCGGGGCTCGAGTCTTCCGAATCAGATCGCAGCACAATCGGTCTCGACGACCACATCGCCGCAGTTGTCGCGGCCACCGCTACTACCGCAACCGACCAACGCACCGTGCTGGTCGCGCACAGCGGATCCGGTCCGGTCGTGTACGGCGCGAGCGATCGAGTGCCGGAACGGATCGACCGAATCGTGTATGTCGACAGTGGTCCACTACAGAACGGCACCGCGCTCCGGCCGGACCTCGAGCCTTCGGTGACGGAGATTCCTCTGCCCAGCTGGTCGGAACTCGAGGCTGACGGAAATAGCCTCGACGGATTGGACGACGTGATGCTCAGGACCTTCCGCGCACGCGCCGTGCCGCACCCTGCTGGCCCGGCCCGCGATGCCCTCGAGCTGACGAACCCGCGGCGGGTCGACGTGCAGTCAACGGTGATCTGCACCAGCTTCCCGTCGGAAGCGATCGCACAGATGGTCACAGCCGGCCACCCGATGGTCGCCGAGCTGGCACGACTCACCGCGGTCGAGTACGTCGACCTGCCGACCGGGCACTGGCCGATGTGGTCACGCCCCACCGACCTCGCGGCCGCGATCGACGCGGCCGCCCGCTGACCCAGTTCAGCCGACCGCCGCGGCCTTCTTCGGTGCCCGCTTACGCGAAGTGGCCGACTTGGCCGCGGCGGTTTTCTTCGAAGCCGGGGCCTTGCCGTTGGTCGGAGCAGACTTCGGATTGGTCGCGACGGGCGCCGACGCCGACGCCGACAGAACGCTCTCGAGGAACCGGCCCGTGTAGCTCTCGGGCACCTGCGCCACGTCTTCCGGTGTGCCCTGCGCGACAACCGTTCCCCCGCCGGAGCCCCCTTCCGGCCCCATGTCGACCACCCAGTCCGATGTTTTGATCACGTCGAGGTTGTGCTCGATGACGATCACGGAATTGCCCTTGTCCACCAACCCGTTGACGACCTTCAGTAGCTTTCGAATGTCCTCGAAGTGCAGACCCGTCGTGGGCTCGTCGAGGATGTAGACCGTGCGACCTGTCGAACGCTTCTGCAACTCGGCAGCGAGTTTGACACGTTGGGCCTCACCACCGGACAGCGTGGGCGCCGGTTGTCCGAGCCGCACGTACCCCAGGCCGACCTCGACGAGGGTCTTCAGGTAGCGGTGGATCGAAGTTATCGGTTCGAAGAACTCGGCCGCATCCTCGATCGGCATGTCGAGCACCTCGGCGATGGTCTTGCCCTTGTAGTGCACTTCGAGTGTTTCCCGGTTGTAGCGCGCACCGTGGCAGACCTCACAAGGCACGTACACGTCGGGTAGGAAGTTCATCTCGATCTTCAGGGTGCCGTCACCGGAACAGGCCTCGCACCGGCCACCCTTGACATTGAACGAGAACCGTCCGGGCTGGTATCCGCGGACCTTCGCCTCCGTGGTGGCGGCGAACAGCGTCCGGATCTTGTCGAATACACCGGTGTAGGTTGCCGCATTGGACCGGGGAGTGCGGCCGATGGGTGATTGGTCGACTCGCACGAGCTTGTCGAGTTGGTCGAGTCCGTTGATCCGCGTGTGCCGCCCCGGAACCTGGCGCGCACCGTTGAGCTTGTTCGCCATCACGGTCGCGAGGATGTCGTTGACGAGAGTCGACTTGCCGGACCCGGACACGCCCGTGACCGACGTGAGCACCCCGAGCGGGAAACTGACGTCGATGCCGGCCAGGTTGTGTTCGCGGGCACCGACCACCGTGATCTGCCGTTTGCGATCGACAGGTCTGCGGATCGCGGGAATCTCGATGTGGCTGCGCCCCGACAGGTATGCCCCGGTCAAGGACTCGCGGCAGTCGAGCAACTCCTGATACGGACCGCTGTGGACAACGCTGCCTCCGTGCTCGCCGGCGAGGGGCCCGATGTCGACGACCCAGTCGGAAGTACGGATGGTGTCTTCGTCGTGTTCGACCACGATGAGTGTGTTTCCGAGATCACGTAGACGCGTAAGGGTTTCGATGAGGCGGCGGTTGTCGCGTTGATGAAGACCGATCGACGGCTCATCCAGCACGTAGAGAACTCCCACCAGTCCCGAACCGATCTGGGTGGCGAGGCGAATACGCTGTGCCTCGCCACCGGAGAGGGTCCCGGCCGCACGGGCAAGTGACAGGTAGTCGAGACCGACGTCGAGGAGGAACCCGAGCCGAGCCTGAACCTCCTTGAGTACCTGACCGGCAATAGCTTCCTCGCGACTACCCAGCGTGAGGCTGTTCAGGAAGTCCGCACAGTCCGAGATCGACAGTTCACACACCTCAGCGATCGACTTCATGCCGAACTTCTCACTCGAAATGCTCACCGACAAGATCTCCGGACGCAGACGTGCTCCGCCACACGCAGGGCAGGGAACGTCACGCATGTAGCCGTCGTAGCGTTCCTTCATCTGATCAGAGTCGGTCTGCTCGAGGCGCCGGTGCAGGAAGGGCATGACGCCCTCGAACTCGGCGTAGTAAGAACGGGTACGCCCGTACCGGTTCTTGTACTGGACGTGCACCTGCTCCTCGCTACCCTCGAGGATCGCACGGCGCGCCTTCGCCGGGAGCTTGTTCCACGGCGTCGCCATATCGAACCCGAGGATGTCCCCGAGACCGGAAAGCAGCCGGCCGAAGTACTCCGAACTCTGCCCCATCGACCAGGGCGCAATGGCACCACCCTGCAACGTCAGTTCAGGGTCGGGAACGACGAGATCCGGGTCGACCTCCTTACGGATGCCGAGCCCTGTGCACTCGGGGCATGCGCCGTACGGAGAGTTGAACGAGAACGAGCGCGGTTCGAGATCGTCGATCGACAGCGCATGACCGTTGGGACACGCCAGCTTCTCGGAGAACCGCCGCTCGCGGTCGGGGGCGTTCTCCTCACGGTCGACGAAATCGAGAACCACGATGCCCTCCGCCAACCGCAGCGCTGTCTCGACGGAATCAGTGAGGCGCTGCTTCGAGCCGGACTTGACGGTGAGGCGGTCGACGACGACCTCGATGTCGTGCTTTTCCTGCTTCTTGAGCTTCGGTGGATCGGTAAGCGGATGCACCACACCGTCGACCCGCACACGAGAAAAACCCTGCACGTTGAGTTGATCGAACAGGTCGACGAACTCGCCCTTGCGGGTGCGCACGACAGGGGCAAGAACCTGGAACCGGGTGCCTTCCTCCATATCGAGGACTTGGTCGACGATCTGCTGCGGTGTCTGCCGCGCAATCTGCTCACCGCACATCGGACAGTGCGCGGTGCCGGCGCGGGCATACAGCAGACGGAGGTAGTCATAGACCTCCGTGATCGTTCCGACCGTCGACCGCGGGTTCCGATTGGTCGACTTCTGGTCGATCGAGACGGCGGGTGACAGCCCCTCGATGAAGTCGACATCGGGCTTGTCCATCTGACCGAGGAACTGGCGCGCGTACGCCGAGAGCGATTCGACGTAGCGTCGCTGGCCTTCGGCGAAGATCGTGTCGAATGCGAGACTCGACTTGCCCGAGCCCGACAGCCCGGTGAACACGATCAGGCTGTCGCGGGGTAGATCGAGATCGACCCCTCGCAGATTGTGTTCACGGGCACCCCGCACGATTAGGCGATCCGCCACTCCATGTCCCTTCACTCGTTCCACTGCCGAGGATGCCTGTGAATGTGCAGGTCCCTGACCGAGCCATGGTAAGCCGGGGTACCGACACGTTCTGCGATTCGGATAACCGGCCAGCCACTCATCTGCCTAAGTTCGACGGTAGCGTTCCTGATATGACCGAGCAGCACATGGTGATAGACGACTCGTACACCGGCCACGTCTCCCCCGGTTCGCCGCCGCAGCGCCGTGCCGTGCCGGGAGCCACGATCACGAAGATGTCCGTCGGCCCCATGGACAACAACGTGTACCTGATCGTCTGTTCCGCAACCGGAAAATCCGTCCTCATCGACGCCGCCAACGAGGCGAACCGCATCGAGCAACTGATCGACGAACACGCTCCGTCCCTCGAACTGATCGTCACCACGCATCAGCACGGCGACCACTGGCTAGCCCTCGCGGACGTCGCTGCGGCGACGAAGGTGCCGACCGCCGCCCATCCCCTCGACGCAACCGCCCTCCCCGTCCCCCCCAACCGCCTGCTCGAGGACGGCGACCGCGTGGATGTCGGAGACCTGACGTTCGACGTCATCCATCTAGCCGGCCATACCCCGGGATCCGTGGCGCTGGCCCTCACGGAGAAGGGCGGCGGGCGAACTCACATCTTCACAGGTGACTCTTTGTTCCCCGGCGGTGTCGGCAAGACGGCGGACGCCGAGAAGTTCGCATCCCTGCTGTCCGATGTGGAGACCAAGCTGTTCGGCCGTTACGGCGACGACACCGTGGTTTATCCAGGTCATGGCAAGGACACCACGCTCGGCGTGGAACGCCCTCACCTCGGCGAGTGGCGCCGGCGCGGTTGGTGAGCCGCCGGCTACATCTGAACAGAGATGCCCGGGACCCGCAATCCCTCGGTGACGCGGATCTACTCCTTGTCGGGGTGGCGGTGCAGACTCACGATGGTCGCCACCAATCCGCCCCATATCACGGTGAGGGCAATCAGCATCATCACGATCGCAGAGATGCTCATACTCTTGTACCAGCCTTCGTCGGTTCGAAGTTATCGAGTTTGTGCGTACGCCGCCACGGGGTGAACGACAACAGCACTGCAACGACGATCACCAGGATCTGCGCACCCCAACCGAAGGTATTGACGATGACACTGGGAACACCTTCGTACCCCTCCTGTATGCGCGTGATCGTTTCGTCGATCAACATGTACGCGAGCACAGCCGGGGTGATGACGCCGATGAACAGCCGCCACGAGAAGCCGAGCTTCACCGACGACAACGAGTTGAGGTGATCTTCGAGGCTGGTCAGGCGCCGCAGCACCCAGGCGATCACCACGGTCGCGACCAGTGCGACACCGACGATTCCGATGTTGCTTGCGAAGCTGTCCAACACGTCCAGGATGTTCAGTCCGGTAGTGGTTGGCAAGAACAGTAGCGATATCAACGCCGAGGCCCCACCCACGCCGAGGACGGCCGGTACGCGACCGATGTCGAACTTGTCCTCGATGGCGGCGACGACAACCTGAGTGATGCTGATCATCGACGTGAAACCGGCGAGTACCAGGGCTCCGAAGAACAGGATCCCGAACAGGGGACCGCCGGGCATCGTCGACATGATCGCCGGGAACGCGATGAACGCGAGTCCGATTCCATCGCTGACCACCTCGTTGACGGCGACCCCCGAGATGTTGGCCATGTAGCCGAGTGTCGCGAAGACGCCGATCCCGGCGAGGATCTCGAAACTGCTGTTCGAGAAGGCCACCACGAGCCCGGAGTGGGTGAGGTCGGCCTTGCGTCCCAGATAGGAGGAATACGTGAGCATGATGCCGAACGCGACGGACAACGAGAAGAAGATCTGCGCGTACGCGGCGATCCATACGGTGGGATGGGCGAGCGCGGACCAGTTCGGCCGGAAGAAGGCGTCGAGTCCCGTACCTGCCCCTTGGAGAAACAGTGCACGTACGACCAGGATCACGAACATAGCGATCAGCAACGGGACGAACAGCCGCGCCAACGAGCCGATTCCGCTCTGGACACCGAATATGAGCACCGCGAGCGTGAGAACCCACACCACCACCAGTGGAAAAGCGACGCCGGGGACGAAGTCGAATGCGACATTCGCCTCGTCGGTCTGATGCAGGAACTCGTTGGAGAAGAAGCTCGAAGGGTTGTCACCCCACGTCTCGTTGAACGAGAAGAAGAAGTACCGGATCGCCCACGCGACGATCACCGCGTAGTACACGCTGATGACGAAACAGATACCGACCTGCCACCAGCCGATGGTTTCGGCACGCTTGTGCAGCCTGCGGAACGCCAGCGGCGGCGAGCCCCGGAACTTGTGGCCGAGGGCGTAGTCGAGGAACAGGAACGGAATTCCCGCCGTCAGCAACGCGAAGAGGTACGGGATGATGAAGGCCCCGCCGCCGTTCTCGTAGGCGACGTACGGGAACCGCCAGATGTTGCCCACACCGACAGCGGAGCCGATCGCGGCCAGGATGAACACGCTCCGTCCCGACCACGCCTCGCGATGATGTTCCACTGCTGCCGCCTTTCCCTCGACGCAAACCCCCGCTGCCGTTGGGTCGCCGGGCCCACCGAGTGTTCCTCGGTTACCGGCATTTTCGTGCCCAGCAGCACCGACCGAGTCTCGATGTCGAGATCGTCGACATCGAGTCCCACGGCCTCGAGTTTCTCTTGGCGACTTTTTGCTGTGGAAATACGAATCCCGTGCGTATTGACCTTCGATAGTTTGATGCGGATCAACGATAAAGTCAACCGCGCAACGGCGACGCAAAGACGCCAACTCGCCGTTGTCCAAAAAGTCGGCTTCACAAACGATCTCTAGATGTCAAGATGAACCCGAGCAATGCGAGTTGCCAACGTACTTGCACCCTGGTATCGAGTCCGACAAGCCGATTTTTTTTGTATGAAGTACCGTCAATCCGAATAGTCCGGTTTTCGCTCCCATCAACTAATGCAGCGGGAAGGCCGGGGCCGCGAAGAGCCTGGCTGACGCCGCATCAGCGCAACCTCACCACATAAATCCTCGAGCCCTCTCGACACGCGGACGGAAAATAACTCGACGATCATCGCTGAGTGGTATCTGCTAGCCGCCTGCACGAATTGTCGACATTCCTCATACGTCAAAGCTGAGATGAGGAAGTGAGCGGGAGAATAGGCGGTGACCGAGCGTCAATCATTGCAAATCAAGGATCTCGAAACTCTGCTTCCAGCTGACCAATTCGGGGCCAGATACGTTGGGCCGAGTCGGATCTATTCATGGCGAGCCTTGCGCAAATACCACTGGGTTCGCTGCTGACAGTTTGGGGTTGCGGTCGACGCTGACACCTAGGCCAACGAAACCGGCAACCCCGAATCGTGACGGCGTTGTTCCCCAGCAGGGTTCCCGTCCTGAATCCGAGGAGGACCCCATTCTGCGACGGCGCGACGACTACCGACGGGCCAGACATCGTGGTCTGTCCGAGTCGCGGCGAGGGCACCAAGAGCGGTGTCGACCAACTGCACCTGCACGGGTGGCGTAATCGCTGCGGGTGATCCCCATGGCCGTGTGACGCACCATTCACCTTCTGCTGTTGAACCGATCACAGCTGCCAACGCGGCGCTGGACCGGGATCCACGCTCCCACGGCAAATGTCACCAAACAAAGCTCGAGGCCTTGGCATACCGGCTGCAGGGTGTACTCTTCTGCGGGCACAGAAGTCGCCAATTACTTGGAAAGCACCCGTAAAGACGGGGCGACTCAGCGGCACCAGAAATCTGCGTCGAGCGAAAGGCAGCAGCGGCAGTGGAACGTCAACGTGAGGCGTGGTCGGGACGGAGCGTGTTCATCCTGGCCGCGATCGGCTCCGCCGTCGGCCTGGGCAACATCTGGCGGTTCCCGGCCACCGCCTACGAGAACGGCGGCGGCGCCTTCATCATCCCGTACCTCTTCGCGTTGCTGACGGCGGGAATTCCGTTCCTGTTCCTCGACTACGCCCTCGGCCACAAGTTCCGGGGCTCGCCGCCGCTGGCGTTCCGCAGGCTGCACAAGCGTGCCGAAACCATCGGCTGGTGGCAGGTCGGTATCGCCTTCGTAATCGGTACGTACTACGCGGTGATCGTCGCGTGGGCGATCCGGTACTTCTTCTTCTCGTTCAACGAGGCGTGGGGCGACGACCCTGCAAACTTCTTCTCCAACGACTTCCTGAATCAGAACAGCGAGGCGAACGTCGCATTCGACTTCGTCCCCGGCGTCGCATTTCCACTGGTGGTGGTGTGGGTTCTGACGCTCGCGGTGCTCATATTCGGTGTACAGAAGGGCATCGGTGCGACAGCACGGCTGTTCGTCCCGTTGCTGATCGTCCTGTTCGCGATCCTGGTCGTGCGTGCACTCTTCCTCGAAGGGTCGGCCGCAGGGCTCGACGCCTTCTTCCGGCCGAACTGGTCCACACTGAGCGACCCGACCGTGTGGATCGCCGCGTACGGTCAGATCTTCTTCTCGTTGTCCATCGCCTTCGGCATCATGCTCACGTATTCCTCCTATCTGGGACGTAAGACGGATCTCACCCGGTCCGGGCTCGTGGTGGCCTTCTCGAACAGCAGTTTCGAGATCCTCGCCGGGATCGGTGTCTTCGCGACACTCGGCTACATGGCCAACATCTCGGGGGTCGCCGTCAACGAGGTGGTCAGCGATGGAATCGGACTCGCGTTCATCGCGTTCCCGGCGATCATCTCATCCATGCCTGGCGGTCCCCTGTTCGGGATCCTGTTCTTCGGAGCCCTGGTACTCGCCGGTTTCACGTCGATGATCAGCATCGTCCAAGTCGTCGTCGCCGCCATCGAGGACAAGTTCGACATCGGTCGCGTACCGGCCGTCCTCGGCGTGGGTGGGGTCTCGGCAGTGATATCGATGCTGCTCTTCCCGACCGTTACCGGGTTGAACGTGCTTGATGTGGTCGACAACTTCGCCAACAACATAGGGCTCGTCGCAGCGGCACTGGTCGCCATCGTGGTGATCGCCTGGGTGCTGCGGCGCCTGACCAGCCTCGAAGATCACCTCAACTCGTTGTCGTCGTTCAAGCTCGGCTTCGCGTGGCGCTTGTTCATCGGCGTCATCACCCCCGCCGCGCTGGCGTACATGTTGATCGACGAGACGATCGAACGCATACAGGACGGGTACGGGAATCTGCCCGGCGGCCTCGTCAATACGTTCGGTTGGGGTGCGCAGATCCTGGTGATCGTCCTTGCAGTGCTGTTGGCAAATGTCCGGTGGCGGCGCACGCACAATCCCGAAAACTTCGAACCGACGAAGGCTGGTACAAGAGTATGAGCATGTCTGCGATCGTGATGATGCTGATTGCCCTCACGTTGATATGGGGCGGCTTGGCGGCGAGCCTGACGGGCCTGCGCCATCACCCCGACGAAGAATAGAGGCGGCTTCAAGCTGAGCGACCCACGTCCTCGACTCGGACGTGGGTCGCTCGGCGTGAGACGGAAGCCGGTTCGGCCGACTAGACTATTTAGGCACTTTTGCAGCCGATCGGATCTGCAGCCGAAGTAGTCAAGGAGACCTCATTGCGCGACGAGGACGCGGCAGGCGACGAGCGCGAGTTCGAGCAGCAGTACGTGACGATGCTCTACACACGACTGGACGGACTTCGCCGTTACACGGCGACCCGCCTGAGCCGCGTACTGCTCGAAAGCGGCGGGACCCCGCAGGCCCGGAGTGAGCGAGAGTCCTTCAATCAGCTCTACACCGAAGACCTCGCCAAGTACGACGCCGCCGAGAACGGGCTCTGCTTCGGGCGCATCGACCTCGACGGCGAACACCGCTACATCGGGCGTCTCGGCATTCTCGACGAGGAAAACGACTACGAGACAATGCTTCTCGATTGGCGCGCACCACTTGCCCGCCCGTTCTACCTCGCCACACCCGCGGCTCCGGATGGCGTCTCGCGTCGACGGCATATTCGGACCCGAAGCCGCCGCGTGACGGCCATCCATGATGAGTACCTGGACCTGGAAGCCGCCGAAGCTGCCGGCGCAGTCACCGGTTCGGACGGTGTTGCGGGCGAAAGCGCACTGCTCGCAGCCTTGAACGCCGCGCGAACGGGTCAGATGAACGACATCGTCGAGACGATCCAAGGTGAGCAAGACGCCATCATTCGGTCCGAGCACAAGAGCGTGCTGGTGGTCCAGGGTGGTCCCGGAACCGGGAAGACCGCAGTCGCTCTACACCGCGCCGCGTACCTCCTCTACACCTACCGTCAGCAACTGGCGAAGGCCGGGGTCCTCATCATCGGCCCGAATGCGACGTTCCTGGACTACATCAGCCAGGTACTCCCGTCGCTCGGCGAGACGGGTGTGCTGCTGTCGACTATCGGCGACCTGTACCCCGGCGTTCAAGCCACCGTGCAGGACAGCCTCGAGTCCGGCGAGATCAAGGGCTCTCTCGACATGTTGGACGTTCTGAAGAAGGCGGTCCGGGATCGACAGGAAGTACCGTCGCGACCCGTCGAGTTGACGTTCGACACCTACCCGATCACCCTCGACCGCAAGGTCGTCACGCGCGCCCGTGGCCGGGCGCGATCGTCTCGGCGCCCCCATAACCTTGCCCGACCGATCTTTGTCTCGGCGGTCATCGAAGCGCTGGCCCAGCAACTCGCAGACACCCTGGGCGCCAACGTCGTCGATGGCGGAAATCTGCTGAGTGCAGACGATATCGCCGACATGCGGGATGAGATGCGCGAGGACCCGGAGATCATGGGGGCGATCAACGCTCTCTGGCCCGAACTGTCGCCGCAGCAGGTTCTCACCGAGTTGTACGCTTCACCGAAGCGCCTGGCCGACGCCACACCGAAGTTGCCCGAGTCTCGCCGCGCCTTGCTGCTACGCCCGCACACTCAGGGGTTCAGCGCCGCCGATGCTCCCCTCCTCGACGAACTCGCCGAACTGCTCGGCGTCGACGACACCGCCGAACGCGAACGTGCCCGTCGGCAATGGAGAGCACAGATCGCCGACGCACAAGGCGCACTCGACATCCTGACCGGTTCGGCGCCGCAGGACCTCGAGGACGAGTTGGATCCCGAGATCCTCATGGCCTACGACCTTGTCGACGCCAGTCAATTGGCGAGGCGGCACGACGTGGGGCGGCACCAAACCACGGCGGAACGTGCGGCCGGCGACCGCACGTGGACCTACGGTCACGTCATCGTCGACGAGGCTCAGGAGCTCTCGGAAATGGCCTGGCGAATGCTGATGCGTCGCATACCGAATCGCTGGATGACCCTTGTCGGGGATACGGCGCAGACCGGCGATCCCGCAGGCACGTCCTCATGGCAGAGAATTCTCGAGCCGTACGTGGCGAACCGCTGGAAGCTGACCGAACTTACAGTCAACTACCGCACGCCTGCTGAGATCATGACCCCGGCGCAGCGGCTACTCACCGAGATCGACCCCGAACAGACGGCGCCCCGGTCGATTCGCGAGTCCGGCTCCCCACCGTGGGCCCTGCTGGTCTCGTCGAACGAGATGGCAGACACGCTGCGCGCGTGCGTGTCTCGCGAAACCGGCCCGGGTACGACTGCGGTGATCGCCGGCCACGACCTTGTAGCCGCTCTCTCGGATCTGGCTTCGGACAACGTCAGCGTCCTCACGGTGCGAGATATCAAGGGACTGGAGTTCGACTCGGTGCTCATTGCCGAACCCCAGGACATTCTCGAGGAGTCGCCACGCGGGATTAACGACCTGTACGTCGCGCTGACACGCGCCACCCAGCGCCTCGGCGTGGTGCATGCCCGACCACTGCCCGAGGTGTTGTCCGACCTGGTGTCGGCAGAAGTCGCAGTGCAGCCGTGACATCCGTGCGTCCGTAACATCGGTGCGGCTGGGGATTCGATCCTCGGACATCCGATCCCCACGGCTCACTACGAGTGGCCGAACGAGCGATTTACCGAACGGTATGGACAATCAGGACGTCTGATGTGGACTTGCGGGCCGCATCAGAAGGAACCGATCCCAGGAGCCGGCCGGTGAGAGTGTTGAGTCCCCGGTTACCGACTACCAACAGTCCTGCTTCCACCTCGTCGACCAGCTTCAACAAGGACTCCACCGGGCCACCGACGACCGCACGTTCCGTAACCTCCTTTGCACCTACGGCATGTGCGCGCTCCCTTGCCGTGCGCAGGATTTCATATGTCGGTGTCGAACCCATGATCTGATAGGCCTCGTCACCGAGTGCGTCGGCTGCCTGCCCGAGGTCCTTGGGGTCGGTCGGATGGTAGGCGCACGCGATGATCAATTCGGCACCGGCGTCACGTGCGATGGCAGCGGCCTTCTCGACGGCCAGAAACGATGACTCGGAGCCATCGGTTCCAACTACTACGGTCTGGTAGGCGCTCATACATTCCTCCATGTTCACGATGGTCGATTGACTTTATCGGTACGGAGCAGATGCAGCTGTAAGACATGCCCAGATATCGGCGTGAGAGAGGTCAACTACTTCGTCCTGCCCGCTCGAACTCACGTACCGTACATATATGTGGCGTTGCTTCTCGCAGGACCTGCACTTTCGCCGATTCGATAGCCGTGCGGCACCGAGCTTCGCGCAACGGCGAGGCGGGAGCAGTAGCGGCGAGCCGGGTGCGGCATGCGAGTAGCTGTAGTCGGCGGTGGAGTAATCGGACTGGCCACTACCTACTACCTACTCCAGTCGAATCACACCGTGAGGTGCTTCGAGAAGAACCAGCCCATGTCGGAACGCTCACTCGGCTCGTCACGGATATTCCGATTGGCGCACCAAGATCCCGAGCTCGTCGCCATTGCATCGAAATCTCGTGCGCTATTTGCTCAGTGGGAGATGCGTGGGGGGCCGATCGTAAGCGACTGCGGAACGGTTATCAGCGACGAAGAACTGGAGCCCTGGGTATCGAGCATGGCGGCCGCGGGCGCGAAGTATGAGATCGCTTCGTCGTCATCAACAAACACCCTCCGCCTTCCGACCCGGAAGCTCCCCAGCCACGCCCTGCTCGACCTCAGCGGCGGAGTCATCGACGTCGACAGAGTCAAGAGTTTGTTGACTGGCGCAACGGCAGCGGCAACGCACCTCGAGCAAGTCCGTGCTCTCGAACAACTTGCTCGAGGCGTTCGAATCTGGACCGAGAGTGGGCACGCCGATTTCGACACCGCAGTCATCACGGCGGGAGCAGGAACGCCCGAACTCGCGGCGCAAGTTGGTATGCATACACCCAGCGAAATGGAACATGCCTTACGGCTGACATTCCGCTTACGCGCGGGCGTCGAGAATCCTCAGTGCTGGATAGACAAGCCCTTTGACGGAGTCAGCACCTATCAGCACGAGAACACCCGTGGGCAGTGGGCCGTGGGTGCTCACATGCCGATCGATGATGTGGCCTGGGAAGTCGGCCGCGATCACGCGGAGAAAGCCTCGGCCCGCGTTGTCCGCAACTATGTCGCATCAACACTCGATGACGTGGACCCCACCGAGATCGGAAGGGTCTACTGCACACACCCGAACCTGGGAGACGGATTTCATTTCTTACGGGAAGGCGGCATTGTTGCCTTTTACGGTGACAACTTGTTCAAGATGGCACCCTTCGTAGGCAAAACACTCGCCGAAGCGATCGTGGATGGTTCCACCCCATCTCAGGCCGACCTCGCACACTGAAATCCTGCGCTGTGATGCTTGAAGCCCGTGCTGCTCCGCCCCGGCACTATTTCAAGCCGGCTGCGTCCATGCCGCGCAGTTCCTTCTTCAGATCGGCGATCTCGTCGCGGAGTCTGCCGGCGAGTTCGAACTGAAGTTCACGCGCCGCGTTCATCATCTGCTCGGTCAATTCCTCGACCAGATCGGCCAGTTCAGCCCTGGGCATCGACTTCGTGTCACGACCCTCGTAGACTCCGGCACTGACAGCGCGACCGGCCTCGCCCTGAGCGCGACGACCCCGCGTGGCGTTTCGTCCGGACCCGCCCACATCGACACCTCCTGCGGTGTCCTCCGCCTCCTCGTAGACCTGGTCGAGGATATCCGCGATCTTCTTCCTCAACGGCTGCGGATCGACGCCCATCTCCTTGTTGTACGCGATCTGCTTTTCACGTCGCCGCTCGGTCTCCGCGATGGCCTGCTGCATCGAGTCGGTGATCTTGTCGGCGTACATGTGAACCTGACCGGAGACGTTTCGTGCCGCACGACCGATCGTCTGGATAAGGCTCGTGGAGCTTCGGAGGAAGCCCTCTTTGTCTGCGTCGAGGATCGCCACCAGGGAGACCTCTGGAAGATCCAAGCCTTCACGGAGCAAGTTGATCCCCACCAGCACGTCGTACTCGCCGAGACGAAGTTGTCTCAGCAACTCGACCCGTCGCAGCGTATCGATGTCCGAGTGCAGGTACCGCACCTTGATGCCGATTTCGAGAAGGTAGTCGGTCAGATCCTCGGCCATCTTCTTCGTCAGGGTGGTCACCAGAACCCGCTCGTCCCGGTCTGTGCGTTCGCGGATCTCGTGTATCAGGTCGTCGATCTGGCCCTTGGTCGGCTTCACGACGACTTCCGGATCCACCAGGCCGGTCGGGCGTATGACCTGCTCGACGAACTCTCCGCCGGATTGCCCGAGTTCATACTTGCCCGGGGTCGCCGACAGGTACACGGTCTGCCCGATGCGCTCGGCGAACTCCTCCCACGTCAGGGGTCGATTGTCGGTGGCTGACGGCAATCGGAATCCGAACTCGACGAGGTTGCGTTTGCGCGACATGTCACCCTCATACATCGCACCGATCTGCGGGACCGTCACATGAGATTCGTCTATGACGAGGAGGAAGTCCTCCGGGAAATAGTCGATGAGGGTGGCGGGCGCCGTGCCCGGCCCCCGGCCGTCGATGTGCCGCGAGTAGTTCTCGATACCGGAGCAGAACCCGACCTGCTTGATCATCTCGAGGTCGTATTCGGTGCGCATCCGCAGCCTTTGCGCTTCCAGGAGTTTGCCCTTGTTCTCGAGTTCCGCGAGCCGCTCCTCGAGTTCTGCCGCGATGTCCTTCACGGCGCGTTCCATCCGCTCGGGGCCTGCGACGTAGTGCGTGGCGGGGAAGATCCGCACCGAGTCGACCTGCTTCACGACGTCGCCGGTGAGGGGATGCAGGTAGTACAACGCCTCGATTTCGTCACCGAAGAACTCGATCCGCACCGCCAACTCCTCGTACGAGGGGATGATCTCGACGGTGTCGCCTCGCACTCGGAAGGATCCTCGCGTGAACGCCATGTCATTGCGTGTGTATTGCACGTCGACGAGCAGCCTGAGCAGCGCGTCTCGAGGCACCTCCACACCGACCTCTAGCGGAATCGAACGGTCGAGGTAGGACTGCGGCGTACCGAGTCCGTAGATGCACGACACGGAGGCCACCACGACGACGTCCCTGCGCGAGAGCAGATTCGACGTAGCGGAGTGCCGTAGCCGCTCGACATCGTCGTTGATCGAGGAATCCTTCTCGATGTAGGTGTCGGTCTGCGCGATGTAGGCCTCGGGTTGGTAGTAGTCGTAGTACGAAACGAAGTACTCGACGGAATTGTTGGGCAGCATGTCCCGCAATTCGTTGGCGAGCTGGGCGGCGAGAGTCTTGTTCGGTGCCATCACCAGCGTTGGTCGCTGCACCTTTTCGATGAGCCAGGCGGTGGTCGCAGACTTTCCGGTACCTGTGGCGCCGAGCAGAACCACGTCCTTCTCGCCCGCATCGATACGGCGCGCGAGGTCGGCGATGGCCGTCGGCTGGTCACCCGCCGGTTTGTGATCGCTGACGACCTCGAACCGGGCCTGTGTCCTCTCGATGTCACCGATCGGACGGAATTCGGAATGTGCCACCACGGGCTGCTCGGATGCAAACGCCATACAACAAGGCTAGGCGTAGGCACCGACATACTCACCAGCCAGCCGCCGCGTCGACGAAAACCGGTACATTCCCCTCATGGAGGACGCTGGCCACCGCATTCACGCGCCGAAGATCGAGTACTTCGACCTCGTGGAGCGCACCAACACCGATCCGAAGGGCTTTGTTCGTGCGGTCGATCACTACCGTGTCGAGCCCTGGGGGTTGTACATGGCACGAACATCCGACCACCGGCAGTTTCACTATCTCGAGTCGTGGCTGCTCCCCGATCTGGGAATCCGCGCGTCGATCTTCCACTATCACCCCTACCATGAACGCGACCAGGACCACTACGTCGACATCGGCACCTTCACTCGCGGCGACCGCGTGTGGAAATCCGAGGATCACTATCTCGACCTCGTCATCCGAACCGGACGCGACACCGAACTCCTCGATGTCGACGAGTTGATGGAGGCGAACCGGCAGGGACTGCTGGACGGCGGGGCGGCCGAGCGGGCGGTGCTGTCCGCGACGACAGCCATAGACGGCATTGCCACCCACGGCCACGACCTCGGTCGATGGCTGGCGTCACTGGGGATGCCGATCACGTGGCGGTGACGCCTACGGCGACCACCCTGTTTGCTCCGCCCACTGAGAGGCCCGGTTGAAGGCGAGATCGAACCACGGCGCTTTCGCGTCCATGTAGGCATCTCTCGCATCCCGATCCGAAGTGTATGCTGCCGCTTTGTCTGCGGCACGCATCTTGATCGCTGAGTACTCAGCGCGAACCGCTTCGTCAGCGCGTAGCCAGTCGCGGAACAGAAGCGCGAACCGCTGCCCGGGCCACTCGGCGACGCGCACATGGATGTTCGCCGGTCGTGCCGGGTCTGCAGCCCCATGAATTCGCTTGCTCCACAGCGCCGGGTCGGTCTCTCCACCTTGGTACGTGGGCTTCGGGTCGTCGGCCGTGATGTTGTCGATCCGGGGAAACCCAGCGGCGAGAAGAGATCCGGCGAGCTCGTCCGCTGTCTCCAGGCTCGCAACCGTGATCTGAATATCGATGACATCCTTGGCGGGTAGTCCGTCCACCGCCGTGGACCCGATGTGGTCGACACGTAGAGCGCGATCACCGCATGCGAGTTCGAGCCGGGCGATCAGCCTGCGCGCCTGCGCTGCCCATTGCGGATTCGGCGATGCGAGCACCCGCGGAGCGCTCACCACGGTTCCGGTGCGGATGTTGGACTCGAAGGGCACGAGCCGCTCGGACCACAATGCCCGGACACTTGACTCGAGGGCGTCCGGTGCCCCGTTGTTGTCGAGCAGAATATCGGCAGCCGCCCGCCGCTGATCGTCGTCTGCCTGGGCAGCGATGCGAGACCGCGCGTCAGCTTCCGACATTCCCCGCGAGCCGACGAGTCGGCGCACCCGCTCTTCGGCTTCGACGGACACGATGAGCACCAGATGGAAAGCTGCGCCCAACCCATTCTCGACGAGCAACGGGATGTCCTGGACGAGCACCGCGTCCTCGGGCACCGATTCGATGATCTCCATCGTGCGCGCACCAACCAGCGGGTGGACTATCGAGTTCAGTGCGAGGCGCGATTCATCGTCCGCGAACGCCGTGGCTGCCAGGGCCTGACGGTCCAACTCCCCGTTCGATGTGAGGATCGCCTCGCCGAATCGATCGACCAGGGCCGCGAGGCCTGGGGTCCCGGGTTCGACGACCTCCCTCGCAATCAGGTCGGCGTCGACGATGACGGCCCCGAGTCCGGCAAGGACCTTCGACACGGTGGACTTTCCTGCTCCTATGCCTCCGGTGAGGCCGATTCTCAGCACGCTTCCCAGTGTTGCATCAAGGGAAGAGGGCACATCCACTGGCGGGTCGCGTCTCCGGCAACGGGTTACTGCCCGTGAGCATCTCCATCACCCACTACCCCTACAGACTCACCTGCCTCAGATAGCACATGGGTCTCGCATCTTCGATTAGGTTCGAAGACGCGCACCCGACCTACTACTTTCTCGACGAAGAGGAACGCCATGCGTGAGCACGACAATCAGATCGGTCGGCACCGCCTCGGGATTGCAGGCGGAGTACATTGCGTCGACCTTCCCGAGGTATCCCTCGCCCTCGCCCAGCATCGACGATCGCGGCTCATGGCGCTCGGAAGCCATGGCCGGCACGCCTTCGGATCGATTCGCAGGCGCTCCGACGCGCAAACGTCACCCAACTATCGGATTCCCGCAACCGCAAGCTGAGCAACAGGGTCCGTTCGACAGGGCTCCGCCCATAGCAAAGACCCCGTTCCAGCAGTCGCTGGAACGGGGTCTTCGTTGTGACGCTGAGCGTCGGTCAGATCAATCAGGCGTTGCCGGACAGCTTCTCGCGCAGAGCGGCGAGCTGTGCATCGCTGGCCAGCGAGCCACCAGTGGCCTCCGACGGCGCGGAGTTGGCGGACGCAGCCGAGTCTGCCTCGTCTGCACCCGACTCCGAGGAGTAGCCCGCGGCAGCATTGGCGGCCTCAGCGGCCTCGTCGGCGGCGGTCTTCTCCATCTGAGCGGTGTGCATCTTGTGGCGACGCTCGGCCTCGGCGTAGCGGTTCTCCCACTCTTCACGCTGCTTGTCGAAGCCCTCGAGCCATTCGTTGGTCTCGGGGTCGAAGCCCTCGGGGAAGATGTAGTTGCCCTGCTCGTCGTAGCTGTCGGCCATGCCGTACTTGGACGGATCGAACTCGGCGTTGTAGTCCTCGTTGGCCTGCTTCAGTGACAACGAGATGCGACGACGCTCGAGGTCGATGTCGATGACCTTGACGAGTGCATCGTCGCCGACGCCGACAACCTGGTCCGGAACCTCGACGTGGCGCTCGGCCAGCTCGGAGATGTGGACGAGGCCTTCGATTCCCTCTTCGACCCGTACGAAGGCGCCGAACGGGACCAGCTTCGTGACCTTGCCGGGCACGATCTGGCCGATGGCGTGCGTGCGGGCGAACTGACGCCACGGGTCTTCCTGCGTGGCCTTGAGCGACAAGGAGACGCGCTCGCGGTCCAGATCGACGTCGAGAACCTCGACGGTGACCTCGGTGCCGACCTCGACGACCTCGGACGGGTGATCGATGTGCTTCCAGGACAGCTCGGACACGTGCACCAGACCGTCGACGCCGCCGAGGTCCACGAAGGCGCCGAAGTTGACGATGGAGGACACAACGCCCTTGCGGACCTGGCCCTTCTGCAGCTGGTTCAGGAACTCGCTGCGAACCTCGGACTGCGTCTGCTCGAGCCATGCGCGACGCGAGAGGACCACATTGTTGCGGTTCTTGTCGAGCTCGATGATCTTGGCCTCGATCTCCTTGCCGACATACGGCTGGAGATCCCGGACCCGGCGCATCTCGACGAGCGAAGCGGGAAGGAAGCCGCGCAGTCCGATGTCGAGGATCAGGCCACCCTTGACGACCTCGATGACGGTGCCCTTGACCGCCTCGTCCCTCTCCTTGAGCTCCTCGATGGTGCCCCAGGCGCGCTCGTACTGAGCGCGCTTCTTCGACAGGATCAGTCGGCCTTCCTTGTCCTCCTTGGTGAGGACCAGAGCTTCGACCTCATCGCCCACGGAAACGACCTCGTTGGGGTCGACGTCGTGTTTGATGGAGAGTTCGCGGGAAGGGATGACGCCTTCGGTCTTGTAACCGATGTCGAGCAGAACCTCGTCCCGATCGACCTTGACGATGGTGCCTTCGACGATGTCGCCATCGTTGAAGTACTTGATCGTGGCGTCGATGGCGGCGAGGAAGTCCTCGGCGGAGCCGATGTCGTTGACGGCTACCTGCGGCGAGGTCACGGTGGTGGAGGGCATGTGTCGAGTTGCTCCGGACGGGTTGTGGTCGGTTGATGGTGTTCTGTCGGACAAGTAACCCGAGCCGACGAAACACTCCGCCGAATCAGGCCACCCCAAGTGCAGCGAACGACACCCGATTGGAACCGAACAAACTCGAACTGAACCGAATCCGATGTCGCACACGTAGACACTTGCGTGCAATAGGCTACGCGCCCGGGGGCAAGCTGGGCAAACCCGGGCACGTCTCCGCGCTCTAGTCTGTTCCCCATGCCCGATCCCCGCCCCGTCTCATCTCCCCTGTCTCCGGACGACGACCGCCACGGAGCGGCCAACGCCGCCCTCGGAACGACCGGAGTCAGCCGCGTGCGCGTCGATTCCGAGACCAGTGAACGTGCAAGCCGCGCCTGGTGGGATGCGGACGCCGAGGACTACCACCGCACGCATGGCGAGTTCCTCGGGGTCGACGCCACGGACGGTGAGTTCGTTTGGTGCCCGGAAGGACTTCACGAGGGCGACTACCACCTGCTCGGCGACGTGGCCGGAAAGGACGTCCTCGAAGTCGGTTGCGGGTCCGCCCCCTGCGCACGCTGGCTCGCCGGCCGGGGTGCTCGCGCCGTGGGCCTCGATCTGTCGATGCAGATGTTGACCCGCGGCGCACAGGCAATGCGGGCGGGAGGGGTGACGGTGCCGCTCGTGCATGCCGGGGCCGAGCATCTCCCCTTTGCAGACGAGAGCTTCGACATCGCTTGTTCGGCTTTTGGCGCCGTTCCGTTCGTGGCGGATTCACAGCAGGTCATGCTCGAAGTGGCCCGAGTTCTTCGGCCCGGAGGGCTCTGGGTATTCGCTGTGAACCATCCGATCCGCTGGATCTTCCCGGATGATCCGGGACCGCGGGGGCTCACCGCCGCCCTCCCCTACTTCGACCGCACGCCCTACGTAGAGGTCGACGACGACGGCATCCCCACCTACGTCGAGCACCACCGGACAATCGGCGACCGGGTCCGTGAGATCGTCGCGGCTGGGCTCGAGGTCCGCGACATCATCGAGCCGGAGTGGCCCGAATGGCTCGAACGCGAATGGGGCCAGTGGAGTCCCCTACGCGGGCAGCTGTTCCCTGGCACGGCCATCTTCAGTTGCCGAAAGCCGTGAGTGGTTCTCGACCGGTCGCGCGCCACGAAACACTCACGGCCACCGCGTCACAACAGCTTCGACAGGAACGCCTTCGTGCGTTCATGCTGCGGATTGGTCAGTAGCTCATCGGGTTTGCCCGATTCGACGACAACACCGTCATCCATGAATACCAAGTGGTCGGCCACCTCTCGCGCGAAGCCCATCTCGTGGGTCACGACGACCATCGTCATGCCGCCGGCGGCGAGGTCTTTCATCACACCGAGCACCTCCCCGACCAGTTCCGGGTCGAGAGCAGAGGTCGGCTCGTCGAACAGCATTAGCTTGGGATCCATCGCCAGCGCGCGGGCAATGGCGACGCGCTGCTGCTGGCCGCCCGACAGTTGTGCCGGGTAGGCATCGGCCTTCTCGGTCAACCCGACCTGCCCGAGCAGATTGTGCGCCCGCTCGATGGCCTTCTTCTTGTTCAGCCGCTTCACCTGCGTGGGCGCCTCGATGATGTTCTCGAGCGCCGTCCGGTGCGGAAAGAGGTTGAAGTGCTGGAACACCATGCCGATGTCGCGGCGTTGCTTCGCCGCCGCGCGGTGATGCAGTTCGTGGAGTTTTCCGTGCCGCTCGGCATAGCCCACGATCTCGCCGTCGACATACAGACGCCCCGCATTGACCTGCTCGAGGTGGTTGATGCAGCGCAGGAACGTCGACTTGCCCGAACCGGAGGGGCCCACGATACACAGGACCTGACCGCGCTCGATTTCGAGCGACACGCCCTTGAGCACCTCGAGCGCTCCGAAGTTCTTACACACCCGATCGGCCTTGACCATCGGCGTCATTTTCGGTCACCTCCGGGTGCATCCGGCAAATGCGCGGTGCCGGGTTCGATGATGAGCGGCTTGCCCTCCGCGTCAGCGAGGGCCTGCAACTGTCGCGCGGTCAGCTCCCGGGTCGCACCCTTCGAGAAGTACCGCTCGAGGTAGTACTGGCCGATCATCAGCAGGCTCGTGATGACCAGATACCAAGTGGCGGCCACCATCAACAACGGAATCGGCTGAAAGTTCGCCCCGGAGATTTCTCTCTGACGACCGAACAATTCGAGGGTGTATGGAACAGCAGAGACCAGAGAGGTCGTCTTGAGCATGCCGATCAGCTCGTTGCCCGTGGGCGGGATGATCACACGCATGGCCTGAGGCAGAACCGTTCGCCGCATGGTCTGCGCCCAGGTCATGCCGAGCGCCACCGATGCCTCGGTCTGCCCCTCGCCCACCGAGTTCACGCCGGCCCGGACAATCTCAGCCATGTAGGCGGCCTCGTTCAGCCCGAGGCCGATTATCGCGAACAGGAACGGCGAGTAGATTCCTTCGAGCTCGATGTGCACGAACTGGTGGACGAACGGGATACCGAGATCCAACTGCTTGTAGATGGCGGGAATCAATCCCCAAAAAACCAACTGCACGTATACCGGGGTGCCGCGGAATACCCACAGATAGATCCACGCAGCAGTCTTCAGCACGGGATTCGGCGACAACCGCATCACCGCGAGGACGACACCCAGCACGATGGCAATCGCCATCGACAGCACGGTGAGCTGAATGGTGTTCCACGCTGCGGCCGAGATCCGTTCGTCGAACAGGTATTGAGCGTAGATGTCCCAGCGGTAGTTCTCGTTGGTCCGTGCACCATTGACGAACAGGACGAGCAACACACCGACCACGATCGCGGCTATCCATCGACCGGGGCGCCGCAATGGGACTGCCTTGATCGGCTCCGGTTCCTCGCTCGCCGCGCTCGCCGACCCCTTGGACGTGTTCTCCGAATCAGACACTGGTCAGCCGCTCAGCTCGTCGCGCCGTTGATCTGCGACGTTGTGATGACACCCTGCTCGACGCCCCAGTTCTCCGCGATCGTCTGGTAGGTGCCGTCGTCGATCAGATGCTGGAGAGCCTGCTGGAGCACCTCCGCCAAAGGCGAGCCCTTCGCAACGGGCCAGCCGTAGGGCTGGGCATCAAAAATCTCTCCGGCGGCTACGATCTTTCCCTCGCTCCGTCTGATCGCGTATCCGGTGACCGGGGAGTCTGCAGACATCGCGTCGATCCTGCCGAGAGTGAGCGCATTGGCCACGCTGTCCTGACTGTCGAACTTGACGATGTCGATGGGAGGCTGTCCGGCTGCGACACACGCCTCGCTCTTGGCAGGCACCTCCTCGATGTCCTCGATGGTGTTGGTCTGCACGCCGACCCGTAGCCCGCAGGCATTATTCGGATCCACCGACCCGCCCGCGGCCTGGGCCCACTGCACACCCGCGCTGAAGTAGGTGACGAAGTCCACCGACTCCTCACGTTCCAAGGTGTCGGTGAACGAGGAGGCGCCCGTGTCGTAACTGCCGGCCTGTATCGCCGGAATTATCCTGTCGAAGTCGGCCTCCATGAAGACCGGCGTCACACCGAGCACATCCCCGACCGCATCCATGAGGTCGATGTCGAAGCCGACGATGTTGCCGTCCGAATCCTTGAACTCGTTGGGGGCGTAGGGAACATTGACGCCGACGACAAGCTCGCCGTCAGAGGCGATCTCCTCGGGCAGCTGGGCCGCGATCGCGTCCACCTTGCTCACCTCCGGGTTTTCGCCCGCGACGGGCACGCCGCCCTCGGTGTTGGAGACGCACCCTGCAAGCAGCAGAGCACTGGCACCCACGAGTGCCCCGAGGCTGCGGGCAGTTCGGCCTCGCGTGATGACGGATTGACCAGTCACTGGCATGTCCTCCAAGAAGATATCGTGGTGCACCGAGCAAACTACGGCGACGGAGAGCTCTCGAACTCCGAGATTGTCAGACGGAAGCGTACGTCACCCGGATCCGCGCGCGGAATCATCGAACCTCCTCGGCCTGTCGGACAACGAAGACGGTCTTCATCGGCGGAGTGTGCGGGCGAGGACCGTCTCGGCGAATTCGGCGGTCGACGCGAGCCCACCCAGGTCCGCGGTGGCTACTCCGGAGCAGATCGTATCGCGTACCGCCTCGCTGATCCAACGCGAAGCTGCGTTAAGGCGATGGTCGTCACGGCGATCGCCGAGCACCTCGAGCATCATTGCCGCCGACAGCATCAGCGCGGTGGGATTGGCCCTGTTCCGCCCCGCGATGTCGGGTGCAGCGCCGTGCGCCGCCTGGGCCATCACCTTGGTCTCGGAGGCATTGACCGATGGAGCCGTGCCGAGTGAGCCGGACAGTTCGGCAGTCAGGTCCGACAAGATGTCGCCGAACATGTTCTCCGTCACGATGACGTCGAAATCACGGCCTCGGCGGACAAGGTGCGCTGCCATCGCATCCACGTGCTCGTCGTCGATCCGTACGTCGGGGTAGCTGCTCTCCCCCACCTCCCGGCACACGTCGCGGAACAAACCTGTGGTCATCGACAGCACGTTCGCCTTGTGGACGATCGTGACGTGCCTACGGCGAGCACACGCGAGCGCGAATGCGGTGTGCGCGATACGCTCACACGCCTTCCTCGTCACCATCCCGACCGCCATCGCGACATCGGGTGTCGGCATGAACTCGCCGCTACCGGCAAACATGTTCCGGTCGGCGTACAGCCCCTCGGTGTTCTCCCGGACGATCACCAAGTCCATGTCCGTCACCATGGAGGCGACTCCCTCGAGCGAGCGAGCCGGCCGGACGTTCGCGAAGAGATCGAACCGCTTGCGCACCACTGCGCCAGGTGTCAACTGCCCCCGAAACCGTTCCGGATAACCGGCGCTGTCGTGCGGCCCGAGAATCCACGCATCGAGTTCGTCCAACGTGGCGAGAGTGGAATCGGGGATCGGGGTCCCGTGCGACTCGATAGCCTCCAACCCCACAGGCAAATCCACCCAGTCGACGTCGATGCCTGCGGCCGCGGTTGCGGCGGCGACCACGCGCTGAGTTGCCGGAACGATCTCGCGTCCGATGCCGTCACCGAGAATCACACCGATCCTCATACCGGAGTTGACCTGCTCAAGGTGGTTGATGCGGCGCAGAAACGTCGACTTGCCCGAACCGGAGGGACCGCGATGCACAAGACCTGGCCGCTCTCGATTTCGAGCGACACGCCCTTGAGTACCTCTTGAGCGCTCCGAAGTTCTTACACATCCGGTCCGCCATGACGATCGGCGTCATTCTCGTTCACCTCCGGGTGCATCCGGAGGTGAACGAAAATGCGCCGTGTCGGGTTCGACGATGAGTGGCTTACCCTCGGCATCGGCGAGGGCCTGCAGCTGCTGCTGCTGGGGTCAGCTTGCGGGTAGCACCCTTCGAGAAGTACCGCTCAAGATAGCGCTGGCCGATCATCAGCACACTTGTGATCGCGAGATACCAAGTGGCGGAAGCGATCAACAACTGAATCGGCTGAAGGTTGGCCCCGGAGATATTTCTGGTACGGCCGTATAACTCGAGGCGATATGGAATAGCGGAGACCAGAGAGGTCGTCTTGAGCATGCCGATCAGCTCGTTGCCCGTGGGCGGAATAATCACACGCATGGCTTGAGGCAGGACCGTTCGCCGCATGGTCTGCGACTAGGTCACGCCGCGCGCCACCACTCTCCGTGCTGGTGCCGCACCGAGAATGCCGGTCAATACCAAAACGGTCAGAAAGAGCATCAGCGCTTGAGACCAGACACGCGGGCCTCCCCAGCCGAAACCCACTCCTGCGGAAGGCAACACACGTACGAACTCCCGAGCACTTTCGTGCATGTCGGGGGCCCAGATCTGACCGCGCGTCGTCAACGGCACTCTCACCGCCCAGTGTGGGGCAGATAATAGCGAGCGTTCTGTTTGGTGTTAGAGTCCCGGGCGTCTGTCCGGCCGCAGCGCGATGCTCACCGGACTGTCGCCAAAGTTCCACGCATGTCAGGACATCCACCTCCAGGAAGAAGTGCATCTTGTATCTCACGTTACGGTCCGGATATCGGAGGGGCGCCACGCGTTTCTTCGGAGCCGTCGCGGTAGCCTCCACACTCGTGGTTACCGGCGCCAGCATCGCCGCCGCAGCCCCGTCAGTGGCCCCGTCCACCACCGAGGAGACAGCTGAACCGACCTCTGTGTCGGAGTTGCCCACACCGTCCGTCGAGCCGACCACAACACCGGAGGCCGACACCGAAGGTAGCGCCCCCACACCGGAGGCCGACACCGAAGGTAGCGCCCCCACACCGGAGGCCGACACCGAAGGTAGCGCCCCCACACCGGAGGCCGACACCGAAGGTAGCGCCCCCACACCGGAGGCCGACACCGAAGGTAGCGCCCCCACACCGGAGGCCGACACCGAAGGTAGCGCCCCCACACCGGAGGCCAAGGCCGCGGGTCTTATCAATACGATTCGGAGCAACGCTACCGGGGCGTGCTTGGATTCCAGTTCATTCGGAGTCCGCGGATTTCCGTGCAATGGACTCGCATATCAGCGTTGGAATGTAAGTCAGCTTGATTTTGCCCAGTTTGAGCTAGAGAGCCATGGGACTTGGCAGTGCCTTGACCACAACGACGCTTACGGCCTGCGAACTAGCGAATGCCGTACTCTCTCAACAAATCAGAAATGGAACATAACGAACAAAGGCGGCTTGGAGATCAGGAACAGGGCGACCAATAAGTGTCTCGATGACAGTGCCCTGGGTGTCCGTGTCATCACATGCAACGACACGGTGTACCAACGCTGGAGTCTTATCTAAATCGGAAGTCCGTACTTTGCAAGAACCTTGAAAGAAGTGGAGTGCACGTTGTATCACAATTCATTACGCGGACACCAGTCCCGGCGCGGATATCGCAAGGGAGCCGCGCGTTTCTTCGGAGCCGTCGCAGTAGCCTCCACGCTCGTGGTTACCGGCGCCAGCATCGCCGCCGCAGCCCCGTCCACCACCGAAGAGGCAGCTGAATCGACTTCTGTGCCGGAATTGCCGACACCGTCCGTCGAGCCGACCACAACACCGGAGGCCGACACCGAAGGTAGTGCCCCCACACCGGAGGCCGACACCGAAGGTAGCGCCCCCACACCGGAGGCCGACACCGAAGGTAGCGCCCCCACACCGGAGGCCGACACCGAAGGTAGCGCCCCCACACCGGAGGCCGACACCGAAGGTAGCGCCCCCACACCGGAGGCCAAGGCTGCCGGCCGCATCAATACGATGCGGAACCAAGCCACCGGGGCATGTGTGGACGATAGTTCATTCGGACTCCGCGGATATGCGTGCAACGGAACCGATTTCCAACGATGGAGCTTCTTCCTTCTTGGTGATGTTAATTATCGGATTCAGAATACGGCCACTGGACGGTGCCTCGATCACAGTGAATTCGGCCTTCGGACCATCGACTGCAACGGTGGAGGTCATCAAGCTTGGAGGGTGGTCCAACTTGGTAACAGCTACCAGATCTTGAATTTTCAGACCGCAGCCTGTCTCGATGACAGCAACCTGGGTTTACGTGCCATCGGCTGCAATAGCGGCAAGTATCAAGCCTGGAGTGTCTACTAGTTCGAATGAATCGAGCATACGGCCACGGGTGTAGATCGGGGTAGATCCCGAACCGAATGGTGGGAACCGGACTTTGACTAGGTCCGGTTCCCACCATTGTGCGGTGTGTTCGAACGTCGCGGACCAGTGCTCGCCCACCGTTGGTTGCGGCGCGGCAGGCGGACCGACCATGACCTCGCCCCGGAGTGCGTCCTTCGCGCCCGCTCCCGACCCGACAATTTACTCGGGCGACGAGGTTCGCGTGGCCTGCAAATCCTCTACACACTTGCACCCGGCACTGACACCGTGTCCGCGTCGTCGCTCAAGCGAACACCCCACCGAACTGGAACCTCGATGACGGTGTCCTCATTGGCTGCATTCGACCAACGCACCCCTGACCGGCACAATCACTTTTCAAATGACCACGGCACCCCCGCAATCCACCGCAACCCGGCCCACACCGAATCCGGCATCCGGCACGCGCGGAAAGGATCCCGTTCCCGCCGCCGACCGCAAGGAATGGGCCGGCCCGAAAAGCACTCCCCGCGCGGGGCATCACGTCGTCAACCTGACCATCCGCCCGACTCGAGAGCACAACGAAGTCCCTGCCACGCAACAAGCGCCCGCAACCCGACTACGTGGCCGAGATCGTGCGCGCCGGTATGAGCTCTGTGGGCGAGGGACAGACCGGTGGCCGCACGCGGTCGGTCAGCTCGTCACGTCGAGCTGCGGGCAGTTCGGCCTCGCGTGATGACGGATTGACCAGTCACTGGCATGTCCTCCAAGAAGATATCGTGGTGCACCGAGCAAACTACGGCGACGGAGAGCTCTCGAACTCCGAGATTGTCAGACGGAAGCGTACGTCACCCGGATCCGCGCGCGGAATCATCGAACCTCCTCGGCCTGTCGGACAACGAAGACGGTCTTCATCGGCGGAGTGTGCGGGCGAGGACCGTCTCGGCGAATTCGGCGGTCGACGCGAGCCCACCCAGGTCCGCGGTGGCTACTCCGGAGCAGATCGTATCGCGTACCGCCTCGCTGATCCAACGCGAAGCTGCGTTAAGGCGATGGTCGTCACGGCGATCGCCGAGCACCTCGAGCATCATTGCCGCCGACAGCATCAGCGCGGTGGGATTGGCCCTGTTCCGCCCCGCGATGTCGGGTGCAGCGCCGTGCGCCGCCTGGGCCATCACCTTGGTCTCGGAGGCATTGACCGATGGAGCCGTGCCGAGTGAGCCGGACAGTTCGGCAGTCAGGTCCGACAAGATGTCGCCGAACATGTTCTCCGTCACGATGACGTCGAAATCACGGCCTCGGCGGACAAGGTGCGCTGCCATCGCATCCACGTGCTCGTCGTCGATCCGTACGTCGGGGTAGCTGCTCTCCCCCACCTCCCGGCACACGTCGCGGAACAAACCTGTGGTCATCGACAGCACGTTCGCCTTGTGGACGATCGTGACGTGCCTACGGCGAGCACACGCGAGCGCGAATGCGGTGTGCGCGATACGCTCACACGCCTTCCTCGTCACCATCCCGACCGCCATCGCGACATCGGGTGTCGGCATGAACTCGCCGCTACCGGCAAACATGTTCCGGTCGGCGTACAGCCCCTCGGTGTTCTCCCGGACGATCACCAAGTCCATGTCCGTCACCATGGAGGCGACTCCCTCGAGCGAGCGAGCCGGCCGGACGTTCGCGAAGAGATCGAACCGCTTGCGCACCACTGCGCCAGGTGTCAACTGCCCCCGAAACCGTTCCGGATAACCGGCGCTGTCGTGCGGCCCGAGAATCCACGCATCGAGTTCGTCCAACGTGGCGAGAGTGGAATCGGGGATCGGGGTCCCGTGCGACTCGATAGCCTCCAACCCCACAGGCAAATCCACCCAGTCGACGTCGATGCCTGCGGCCGCGGTTGCGGCGGCGACCACGCGCTGAGTTGCCGGAACGATCTCGCGTCCGATGCCGTCACCGAGAATCACACCGATCCTCATACTGGAACTGTTTGCCGTAGTACCGCTCATCGAACACCGCCCGAGAAGCCCCCGGCTTTACCCGTGGGGAGGAAAGGGCGGTTAGGCGTTGCGTTGGTTCTCGACATATTTCTTGACTACCTCCAGTGTTGCGCCGCCAACGGTGGCGACGAAGTATGAATTAGTCCAGAGCGTGGGGATTTTCGACTTCAGGTGCGGGAACTCCTGCCGCAGCAGCCGGGAGGACCGGCCCTTGATCTGCTTGACGAGACGATGAATCCCGTACTGCGGATCGACCGAGACAAGCAGCTGAACGTGGTCGGGCATCGTCTCCAGCTCAACAATCGTGGCGTGCCGTTCCGAACAAACCTCCTGGATGATTTGCTTGAGTCGGTCATCGACCGCACCGCCGATGACCTTGCGTCGGTACTTCGGGCACCACACGACGTGGTAGGTGCATCGGTACACGACACCATTATTTGATCGAATCTCGGCCATAAAGAACAGTATATTGCTGAAATGTATATACTGTTCCTGTGATCGAGACGGTGCGCTACAACTACCGGCTGCGCCCCGGCACGCAGGCCGAACGCACAATCCTCGAAGAGTGGCACCGCTGCCGGTTCCTGTGGAACGAGGCCGTCCACCAACAGAAGTCGGGAAAGAGACCAGACCTCAAGAAGCTGGGCAAACTCCTCACCGAAGCCCGTAGCCGGAACGCATGGCTTAAAGCTGGCTCCCAAAACACCCAGCAGCAGGTACTCCGCACCTACACACAGGCCCTCAGTCACTCCTTCAGCGTGAAAGGCCGTGGGCGACCCAAGGTCAAGGCCCGGAAGAAGACGTTGCCGTCACTCGAGTACAACACTCGGGGATTCTCCATCCGTGACAACCGGTTGGTGCTGCCGAAAGGTGTCACCATTCCGGTTGTGTGGTCCCGTAACCTGCCCTCAGAACCGGCCTCCGTTCGCGTCTTCCAGGACAGCCTCGGACACTGGTACGCCTCGTTCGTCGTGCAACGCGAGGCCACACCCGCCCCCGAGGTTGACCCGGAAAGCCAGGTCGGCATCGACTGGGGCGTCACTACCACCGCCACTACCACCGATGAAGCCCACGACCTGCCCTATTTGGGGCACCGGAAACGATGCGCCGCCGAACTCGCCAAAGCCCAGCGCAAAATGTCACGCCGGCACCGCGGTAAACGCGGACCCCAATCCAGCGGGTACCAGCGGGCGAAACGTGAGGCTGCCAGGCTGCATAAGAAAGCGGCCCGCCAAACCCAGCACGACTCGAGGGTCTGGGCGAAGCAGGTCGCCGACAACCATCAGTTGCTCGCCGTCGAAGACTTCAAACCAAAGTTCCTGAAGAAGTCCCGGATGGCCCGCAAAGCCGCCGATGCTGCGATCGGGGCGGCGAAACGAGAACTTGTCGACCGTGGTCTGCGGGCTGGCCGGAAGGTGGTGTTGGTCAAGCCCGCGCACACGACGATGACGTGTTCGAGTTGCTTCGCGAGAGCCAAGCAACAGCTCGAACTCGACGAACGCACTTTCCTGTGCCACTGCTGCGGTTACACCGACAGTCGGGACAGGAACGCCGCCAAGACGATCTTGGCTGTGGCAGAACGAGGTCACACCAGCGTTGACGACATAAGACACATTCACCCCACCTCCGGGTTCGGTGAGTGTGCAGCCTGAGCTGGAAATCCCCCGGCTTAAGCCCTGGGGAACCGTTAAGGGGCCATCATTGTCTACATGGTCCAGTCTGTGGAACTGCTGTTCGACGAGGCAACCGATGTCGCCGTTCGTGCCGAGTGGCAGCGGCTATGGGATGCGGGTCTACCCAGTCGATCCCGCGTTCGCGCTGTGTCGAATCGACCACACATCACCTTGTTCGTGGCCCGCCACATCCCGACCGAGATCGACGATCTCCTCGGCCGGAAAATCGCGACGCCTTCCTTTCACATCCGCCTGGGCGGTCTGGTGATGTTCGGTAGCCGGCATGTCACGTTGTCGCGCCTGGTGGTGCCGTCGAAGGCACTGCTGTCGCTACACCGCACGGTCTTCGACGTGGCGGAACGCGCCGCGGAAGTCCCCCCGCACATTCGGCCCGGGGAGTGGACGCCGCACGTGACCCTCGCGCGGCGACTTCCGGCCGATCAGATCGCGGAAGCCGCGCGGTTGCTCGACGGCGGCGACATCATCGGTCGCGCCTCCGTGATACGCAGATGGGACGGGGACGCCAAACGTGAGTGGGTTCTCACCGCGCCCCCGTGATCATGATGCGCCCTCGAGTCATCGCATTCGTGGACATTCGCGACGCTCGTTGTGTGACAACGATTCCCGCGATCACGACCAGCGCTCCCACCGGATGGTTCCAGGAGATGCTCTCCCCGAGCACGACGGCACCGAGCACTATCCCGAACAGCGGGGTCAGGTAGGTGACGGTAGACGCGGCGGTCGGGCCCCAACCACGAACCACGTTGGTATTCCAGACGAACGCCAGTCCGGTGCCGAATACTCCGAGCCCGATCATCGACGCAACGACCGCGGGCGTCAGATGCATCGGAGAACTCGCCGCCCACGGCGTTGCGACCAGCATGACCGTCGCCGCGATGGACACCTGCATGAACGCGATGGTCGGTGTGTCGACACCTCGCGGAAGTACGAAGCGGCGCAGGTAGACCAGCGCCACGCCGTACGATGCTGTCGCGCCCAGGCACGCGAGCTGCGCAGGGACACTACCGACGATGCCGGCCTGCCAAGGCGCCAGCACCACCATCACCCCCGAGAATCCGAGCAGCAGGCCGAACAGCTTTGCGTCCGTTAGCCTCTCCGAAGGAAGGAACGCCAGTGCCACAGACATCGTCATCAACGGTGTCGTCGCGTTGTAGATACTGGCAAGCCCGGAACTGATGGTCTGCTCGGCCCAACTCAGCAGCAACCACGGCACGAGGCACTGCACGACCGCGAGCACGGATAGATGCGTCCAGGTAGTTGCGTCGCCGGGCAACCGCGATCGGGTCAGGGCGACAACCACACCGAGAGTCAGCGCGCCGAGAACCAGTCTCCACAAGACGACCTGGCTGAAAGACAAGCCCTCGAGCCCGATTTTGATGAAGAGGAAGCTTGCGCCCCACGCAAGCGCCGCGCCGGCGTACTGGACCGCCAGACCCACCCTCAAAACCGGAAGTCCCCGTGCTGGCTGACATCGTTGTGTGTGTCGGGTGTACGTCCGCTGAGCACCAGCACGTCGAGCGCCAGGAATACGAGGAGAATCGCGACCAGGATTGTCATTCTTAGAGCCTGGCCACCGCTCACCCCGCACAAAAGTGGCAGGAGTGACACAGTTCGACGATTTTCTGCCACACTGATGCGGTGCTGAACAAGGTTGTCGTCCCACTATTACCTGTGACCGAGGCTTTCGAACTCGGCGTCGCCTGCGAGGTCTTCGGAGTCGACAGATCAGATGACGGACTCCCCACCTACGACTTCTCCTTGGTCGCGGGCGCACCGGAGCCCATTCGCACCCGTTTCGGGTACGGAATCGATGTTCCCTACGACCTCGATCGACTCGACGACGCCGATCTCATCATCGTTCCGGCTGGTGGAACGTACACGGAAACAGACTGCATCGACGTTCGCGCTGTGGACCTCGACTCATGCATGGACCCACTTCTGGACAAGCTCCGTGGTGCCATCGAGCGCGGAGCCAGAGTCGCGAGCCTCTGCAGCGGCGCGTATGTGCTGGGTGCCGCTGGACTCCTGGACGGCCGCAGGTGCACTACCCACTGGAAGCACACCCAGCGACTCACCGAACGCCATCCTGCGGCCACGGTCGATCCGGACGTCCTCTACGTAGACGACGACCCCATCCTGACCAGCGCAGGTACCGCGGCGGGTATAGATCTGTGCCTGCACATCGTGCGCAAGGAGCAGGGCAGCGCAGTGGCCAACGGCATCGCGCGGCGCATGGTGGTCCCACCTCACCGGGACGGTGGTCAGGCTCAATACGTGGCGATGCCGCTTCCGAAGCCGTCGATCGACACCCTCGGGCCTGTGCTGGACTGGATGACCGAACATCTGGCCCTCGACCTCTCGGTGCCGGCCCTGGCCGCGAAGGCCAACATGTCGCCACGCACATTTGCGAGACGGTTCCAGGCCGAAACCGGCACCACTCCGGCCCGGTGGCTCCGCGATCAACGGGTCCTCGCCGCGCAACACCACTTGGAGAACTCGGACCTGCCGATCGACGTGGTTGCCGAGCGCGTGGGATTCGGGGGTGGAGCAGTGCTGCGGCAGCATTTCCTGCGTCTGCGTCACACCACCCCGCAGGCGTACCGCCGCGCCTTCCGCGACACCGAACGAACCGCCTGATCGCCCCACCGGGAAGAATCGGGCAGATCCGTACGTTACACAAGCAACACCCTCACCGATCGGAAGGACCCTCGTGGCCACCAAGACACTGACTCAACAGAACTTCGACGAGACCGTGACCGGTAATGACGTGGTTCTCGTCGACTTCTGGGCATCGTGGTGCGGACCCTGCCGCGCGTTTGCTCCCACCTTCGAGGCTTCGTCGGAGAAGCACCCCGACGTGGTCCACGCCAAGGTTGACACCGAAGCGGAACAAGGCATTGCAGCGGCGGCGAACATCCGCTCGATCCCGACCATCATGGCGTTCCGCGAGGGTGTACTGGTATTCAGCCAGCCGGGCGCCCTGCCGCCGGCCGCACTCGAGGATCTCGTCACGCAGGTGAAGGCCCTCGACATGGACGAGGTACGCAAGCAGATCGCCGAGCAGGCTCCGGCCGAATAGGGGCGAAGGGGCCGAACAGGACGAGGGGCGCCGCCTAGTGTGCGGCGGCGTCCCAGCTGCGACCGGTGCCGACGGACACCTCGAGAGGCACCGACAGCTCGATGGCCGAGGACATCTCGTGCCGCACCAGCTGTTCAACCTGTTCACGCTCCGACAGGGCGACCTCGAGGACGAGCTCGTCGTGAACTTGCAGCAGCATGCGTGACCTCAGCCCGGCTTCGCGCAGCGAGCGTGCAACGTTGATCATCGCGACCTTGATGATGTCGGCGGCCGTGCCCTGGATCGGGGCATTCAACGCGGCCCGCTCCGCGACTTCTCGACGCTGGCGGTTGTCGCTGTTGAGATCGGGCAGGTAGCGACGGCGGCCGTACAGCGTCGAGGTGAAACCGTCCTTCCGTGCCTGTTCCACCACCTCGCGCAAGTAGTCGCGAACGCCACCGAACCGCGCAAAGTAAGCCTCCATCTGAGACTTGGCCTCTTCGGTCGAGATCTTGAGCTGTGCAGCGAGCCCGAAGGCGCTGAGCCCATAGGCAAGACCGTAGGACATCGCCTTCACCCGGCGGCGCAGCTCGGGCGTGACCTCCTCGATCGGCACGCCGAACGCGCGGGCGCCTACGAAGCTGTGCAGGTCCTCGCCGGTGTTGAACGCCTCGATCAGCCCCTCGTCCCCGGACACGTGGGCCATGATCCGCATCTCGATCTGGCTGTAGTCCGCGGTGAGCAGGGTGTCGAAGCCTTCGCCGACTACGAACCCGTCACGGATCTGACGACCCGCGTCGGTGCGGACCGGGATGTTCTGGAGATTGGGTTCGGTCGAAGACAGCCGGCCGGTGGCAGCGACCGTCTGGTTGAACGTGGTATGTATGCGACCATCCTCCGCAACGGTCTTGAGCAGACCGTCCACCGTCACCTTCAGACGTGTCGCGTCACGGTGGGCGAGCAGGTGCTCGAGGAACGGGTGAGACGTCTTCTCGAACAAGTTCTGCAGCGCATCGGCGTCGGTGGTGTAGCCGGTCTTGGTCTTCTTCGTCTTGGGCATCTCCAGTTCTTCGAAGAGCACGACTTGCAGCTGTTTGGGTGACCCGAGATTGATCTGCTTCCCGATGACCCCGTAGGCAGCCTCCGCCGCGTCCGAGACCCTGGCGGCGAACTGGCTCTGCAGATCTTGCAGGTGAGAACCGTCGACGGCGATACCCGATGCTTCGAGATCGGCGAGCACCTCCAACAGAGGCAACTCGATCTCGGAGAGCAGGGTGCTCGATTCGATGTCGGAAAGTTCGGCATCGAGCGCCGATGCGAGATCAAGCACGGCACGGGCGCTGAGGATTTCGGTTTCCGCTGCCTCGGCCTCCACCTGATCGGCGTCGTCGAGAAGCGACAATTGCTCCTCGCCCGTCTTCTCCGCCCGCAGCTCTCGGCGCAGGTAGCGCAGCGCCAGGTCGTCGAGGTTGAACGTCCGCTGCCCCGGCCGTACCAGGTAGGCCGCCAGCGCGGTGTCGCTGGTGAGACCGCCGAGCACCCAGCCGCGGCCGCGCAGAGCGTGCATCGCCCACTTGGCTTCGTGCAGGGCTTTCGGCTGATCCGCATCAGCGAGCCAGTCGCCGAGCGCCTTCTCGTCTTCGGGTGTAACCCTTGCGGTGTCGATGTAGGCGCCTTCGCCGTCCGCGGACGCAATCGCGATCGCCGTCACGTCGGCGCCGTAAGGTCTGCGGGTTCCGACCACGGAGACTCCGGATCTTTCGCCGCCCGACGTGTGCTCGGACAGCCAGTCAGCGACCGCACCGGATTCGAGCGCACCACCACGCACCTCGAAGCCCTCCTCGGCTTCGGCCTCGACGGGTGCGAGCGTCGCGAACAACCGGTCTCGCAACACCTTGAACTCGAGGTCGTCGAACAGTGCGTGGATCTTGTCACGATCCCACTGCGCGAGAATGAGTTGGTCCGGTGTGTACGGAAGTGGAACATCGCGCACCATCTCGGTGAGTTCCCGATTGAGAAGAACGTTCGGAAGATTCTCGCGCAGTGCGTCACCGACCTTGCCACGCACTTTGTCGACGTTGTCGACGAGTCCGACGAGGTCGCCGTATTCCTTGATCCACTTGGTGGCGGTCTTCTCCCCCACGCCCGGGATGCCCGGCAAGTTGTCGCTCGGGTCGCCCCGAAGCGCCGCGAAGTCCGGGTACTGCGCTGGGGTGAGCCCGTATTTCTCCTCCACCGCCGCGGGGGTGAACCGGGCCAGCTCCGAAACACCCTTCTTCGGGTACAGCACCGTCACCCCATCGGTGACCAACTGGAGCGAGTCCCGGTCACCGGTCACCACGAGAACGCGGTACCCGAGCGCCTCCGCCTGGGTGGTCAGTGTCGCGATGATGTCGTCAGCCTCGAAGCCTTCTTCCGCCATGACAGGGATGCCGAGCGCGCCGAGAACGTCCTTGGTGATCTCCACCTGGCCTTTGAACTCGTCCGGCGCCTTGCTGCGATTCGCCTTGTATTCGGGGAACTTCTCCGCCCGGAAGGTTTGCCTTGACACGTCGAACGCGGCCGCGACATGGGTGGGCTGTTCGTCGCGCAGCAGGTTGATCAACATCGACGTGAACCCGTAGACCGCGTTGGTGACCTGACCGCTGTGGGTCTTGAAGTTTTCTGCCGGCAGTGCGTAGAACGCGCGGAAGGCCAGCGAATGACCGTCGAGAAGCATCAAGGTGGGACGGTCACCGTCCAGCGCAGCTGCACCGGACGTAGCGGACGTGGTGGACCGGGGTGTCGTTGCGGGGCTCACGGTTGCCCAGTCTAGGGAGCGGATACGACAGCGATCAGCCGGACGCTTGGAAACCCAACCGAAACTTGCCGGAAATCCGAGAACCCGATTTCTCGCGACCTGAGCCGCTAGAGTCCGGAAGTCGCGAACCGGCTTTCAGTCCGGTCCGCCACATCAGACAGTGACCGACTATCACGTCCCCGGAGGACTTGCGTGGCTCCAACCGTAAGGAAGCGACTCTCAGCAGCGAGGGCGCGACCGACATCCCCCAGGGAAAACTCGAGACGAGAGCCGGTTGCCCGGCACCTCGGCCGCGTGTTCGCCCTCGTCCTGCTCAGCCTCGTGGCAGCAATCGCACTCGGCGGTCCCGCGACGGCGCAAGAGCCCACCCCGACACCGTCACCTCCCGTGGCCAGCGCGCATACAGCGCCGCCGGACAACGCGGTCCGGGTCAGCGGCACCCTCAACAACGGCGGGGACCGTCTGGCGAGCGTCGAAGTGCGCGCGCTCGACTCGTCGGGCCGAGAAGCTGCCCGCACCGAATCAACGAACAAGGGCCGGTGGGAGGTTCACCTCGTCCCCGGCACCTACACGTTCGAGATCGTCGAGGGATCACTCTCCGACGGCGTGAGCGTGCAGGGGACCGTGGAACGAGACGTGGTGGCCGGCCGCGCCAACACAGTGATCTTCCTGTTCGGTGAAGAGAAGACCGGTTCCGACATCTCGTTCTACGAAAAACTGATCCGTCAAACCGTCGACGGGCTGAGGTTCGGTCTGATCATCGCCATCGCGGGCGTCGGCTTGAGTCTGATCTACGGCACCACCGGTCTGACGAACTTCGCGCACGGCGAACTCGTGACGCTCGGTGCCGTTGCGGCGTGGGTCATCAACGTGACCTTCGGCATGCAGCTGATCGCCGCCTCTGTCATCGCAATCATCGTCGGTGTCCTGATCGGTCTGTTGAACAACGCCGCTGTGTGGAAACCTCTGCGCCGCCGCAAGACCGGGCTGATTGCGCAGCTCGTGGTGTCGATCGGACTCGCGATCGCACTGCGCTACCTGATTCTCATTTTCTTCTCGGACCGCACGGAGCCGTTCGACGACTACCAGGTCCAGGTGCAGAGGCAGTGGGGGCCGATCGCGATCACCGACGCCAACCTCCTGTCCATCATCATCAGTCTCGTCGTCCTGATCGGTGTCGCAGTGCTCCTGCAGAAGACGCGCATCGGCAAGGCGATGCGGGCGGTATCCGACAACCGTGATCTCGCGGAGTCGTCCGGCATCGACGTCGAACGCGTGATTCGCTTCGTCTGGGGTCTCGGCGGCGGTCTCGCCGCTCTCGGCGGGATCCTGTTCGCCATCTCGGAACTCGGTGGGCGGGTGCAGTGGGAAATGGGCTTCAAGCTTCTTCTGCTGATGTTCGCGGGAATCACGCTCGGCGGACTCGGCACCGCCTACGGCGCGCTGCTCGGTTGTGTGATCGTCGGCCTGCTCGTCCAATTGTCCACGCTCGTGATCAACCCCGACCTCAAGTACATCGGAGGCCTGCTCATCTTGATCGTCATCCTCGTCGTCCGACCTCAGGGCATTCTCGGCAGCCGACAAAGGATCGGGTGAGGCATGGACATCATCGGAGCACTCCAGGTTTCACTCGCCCAGCTGATCGGGCCGTCGGCGATCTTCTACGCGCTGCTCGCGATCGGCTTGAACCTGCATTTCGGCTACGCCGGACTGCTGAACTTCGGCCAGATCGGTTTCGCGCTCCTCGGTGGCTACGGCGTGGGGATCATGACAGTCACCTATAACCAACCGTTGTGGCTCGGCGTTCTCGTCGGTCTGGCCGCAGCCGGACTCCTGGCCCTGATTCTCGGTATCCCGACGCTTCGCCTGCGGGCCGACTATCTCGCCATCGTCACGATCGCCGCATCGGAGATCCTGCGGCTGGTATTTCGTTCCACAGCTTCGGATTCCGTCACCGGGTCCACCAATGGGCTATACGGTTTCGCCGATCCGTTCACGGACTTCAGCCCGTTCGAATCGGGGAAGCAATACTCCTTCCTCGGTGTGAAGTTCTACGGCGACGACCTGTGGTCGATGGTGGTCGGCTGGTCGCTCGTGCTCGTGCTGTGCGGGTTCGTATACCTGTTGACACACAGTCCGTGGGGTCGAGTACTCAAAGCCGTCCGGGAAGACGAGGACGCCGCACGGTCGTTGGGCAAGAACGTCTTCGTCTACAAGATGCAGGCCTTGGTTCTCGGCGGCATGATCGGCGGCCTGGGTGGCGTGTTCAACGCGCTGCAGACCAAGTCGATCAACCCTGACTTCTATTCGACCGCTCAGACGTTCTTCGCCTTCGGCGCACTCATCCTCGGTGGCGCCGCCACCGTCTTCGGACCCGTCATCGGCGCCATGCTGTTCTGGTTTCTCCTGGCCATCCCCGACGCACTGCTACGGCAGGCCATCTCGGGACCCGAACCGCTCCTAGCGCTGACCGAACAACAGGTTGGCGCCATGCGGTTCGTCCTGCTCGGCATCATGATCGCCGTCCTGATGGTGTTCCGGCCACAGGGCATACTGGGCAACAAACGGGAGGTACAGCTCAATGCCTGACACCGACCTCACAGCCGAGCAGCGCGCGGCGATCTTCGCTGACGTGCCGCACTCCCCCGGCGTACCCAAACCGGATCCGATACTCGTGGTGGACAACGTGTCCCGGTCGTTCGGCGGTCTCAAGGCCGTCGATGTAGACCACCTCGAGGTCCAGCGCGGCTGCATCACCGGGCTGATCGGACCCAACGGTGCGGGCAAGACAACCCTGTTCAACCTGCTCACCGGATTCGACCGGCCCGACACCGGTACCTGGTCGATGGACGGGCAGCCCCTGGGCCGCCTATACCCGCACCAGGTGGCCCGCAAGGGTGTGGTGCGAACGTTCCAGCTCACCAAGGCACTGTCGAAACTGTCCGTGCTCGACAACGTGCGACTCGGAGCAACGGGGCAACGGGGCGAACGCATCGCGCACACCCTGCTGCCATGGACGTGGAAGGCCCAAGAACGTGCCGTCACCGAACGCGCCCACGAACTGCTCGTCCGATTCAAGCTCGATGCCAAGGCCGACGACCTCGCCGGCTCGTTGTCCGGTGGGCAGCGCAAGTTGCTGGAGATGGCGCGGGCATTGATGACCGATCCCACGGTAGTGATGCTCGACGAACCCATGGCCGGCGTGAATCCGGCGTTGACCCAGAGTCTGCTCGGCCACGTCAAGTCGCTGCGCGACGAGGGCATGACCGTTGTGTTCGTCGAACACGACATGGATGTCATCCGCGACATCAGCGACTGGGTGGTGGTGATGGCTCAGGGCAGCGTGATCGCCGAGTCCACGCCGGAGCATCTCTCGTCGAACGAGGCGGTGGTCGACGCGTACCTGGGCGCCCATCACGACCAGGCACTCCAATTCGACGACGCGGGAAATCCGGTGGGCGAAACCGCCGTCCTCGCCGAAGCTCTCGAATCGGCCGAGGCCGAGACTCTCGAAAGCGGCGGCGACCTCTCCGAACCTGACATAACCGAACTGAGGCACGAGAACCGATGACCGAACTGACTCCAGCGGAATTCGCGGCCACACCCGAGGAACACGCACGACTCGCCGAAGGGGCACTCCTTCGAGCGGATGGCGTAGTCGCCGGCTACATCCCCGGTGTCAACATTCTCAACGAGTGCAACTTCTTCCTGCGCGAGGGCGAGATCGTGGGCATCATCGGTCCCAACGGTGCGGGGAAATCCACACTCCTCAAGTCGTTGTTCGGGCTGATTCCAGTTCGGAAGGGATCGGTGGTCCTGCGCGGAGAGGACATCACATCGAAACCTGCCCACGTGCTCGTGCAGAAGGGGGTCGGGTATGTCCCGCAGACGCAGAACGTCTTTCCCTCGCTCACCATCGAGGAGAACCTCGAGATGGGGATGTATCTGCGTCCCAAACTCTTCGAGGAGAGGTTCGAGTTCGTCGGCGACCTGTTCCCCTTGCTGGTCGAGCGGAGAAAGGTGAAGGCAGGCGCCCTGTCCGGCGGCGAACGGCAGATGGTCGCCATGGGGCGCGCATTGATGATGAACCCATCAGTTCTACTCCTGGACGAACCGTCCGCCGGCTTGTCACCGATGTTCCAGGACGAGGTGTTCATCCGCTGCAAGGCCATCAACGGCGCAGGGGTATCGGTGATCATGGTGGAGCAGAACGCCCGCCGATGCCTACAGATCTGCGACCGCGGATACGTGCTCGACCAGGGTCGCAATGCATACACCGACTCCGGACCGAACCTGATGCACGATCCGAAGGTGGTCGAACTCTATCTGGGCACGCTCGCCGGGAGTCAAGAAAAGAAGAAGTAGTTCACCTACGCTTGCCGAGGCGCAACACAACTGCGGGCCAGGGATTTCCTGGCCCGCAGTTGTGTCGAGATCCCTTAGTTGTGTTGCGAGGTCAGATCATCCACCGACGATGATGAAGTCATCCGCCGTCGTCGGCGCCAATGTGTTGTCCGCGCCGAACTGCAGTTTGGCGTACGACCCGATCGACGGCTCTCCGGCTGCCCCGAAGTCGAGTGCACCCGTGACGCCGTCGTAGTCGATGTCCTGACCGTCCTGCACCAGGGGGAGGCATTCCTCGTACGAGGCGCAGGGGGTGCCACCTCCGGTGACGGCGTTGATGTTGGCAGCGATGTCCGTGCCTGCGGTCGACTTCGCTGCTTCCGCGGCCAGGGCCGAAATGATCACGGCATCGTAGGATTCGGCGGCGTAGTTGAAGTCGATCAAGCCGGGGTCGACGACCATGAGGCGATTCTCGAACGCCTCGCCGATGTCGGTCATGGGCGTGGTGCCCTTCATACCATCCAGCAGCGGTGCGGCCACGTTCTCACCCAAGGCGTTGCCCATGTTGCCGTCCACACCGTAGACCATCATTCCGTCCGACGGTCCGATGCCCACCGAGTGCATACGGTCGATGATCTTGGCCGACTCCTCGAATCCGATTACAGCCACCGAGTCCGGGCCGAAGTCCTTGACCTGGTCGACCTCGGAGTTGAACGACTGTGCATTGGGGTCGTAGACGATCTTCTGAATCTGATCGTCGGGGATACCGGCGTCGACGAGATTTTGCACCAGGTTGTCGGCGAGGCCGGTGCCGTAGGGATCGTTGAGAGCCAGGATCGACACACGCTGGCCGCCATCATCCGAAATGAGCTGTGACACAGCCTGGGCCTGCAACACGTCGGTTGGGGCTGTCCGGAAGTACATCCCGCCGTCCTCGTAGCAGACGAACTGATCGGATGTGTTTGCCGGGGAGAACATGACAACTCCCGCGCTGGTCACCTTGTCGATGACCTTGAGTGACACCGACGACGATGCCGCACCGATGATCACTTGGGTGCCCGCAGCGAGCTCCCGGTCGACGGTGACGTTCGCCGTATCGGTAGTGGTGTCACCGGAGTCTCCGGGGATCAGTTCGACCGGTTGGCCGAGGACCCCTCCGGCTGCGTTGACATCGTTGACGCCTAGCTGGGTGCCGGCCACCATCGGCGGGCCCAGGAAGGACAGGCTGCCCGTATTCGGAAGTAGGGTACCGATTTTCAGCGGCGCGGTGGACGGAACATCTGATGCTGTTGCCACTTCGGGCGTGCAGTCGGTTGAAACTGTGGTGGCCGGGGCGGAGCTGTCGCTGTCACTCGCGGCGGCGTCGCTACTGCTCGAACTGCAGCCCGCGAGTGCGAGAGACGCCGCGCCGAGAACCGCAGCCGTCCGCACGAAGGTCTGTCTTGCCATCCAAAATCTCCTTAGATCACTCGATACGGACGCCACACGAATCTGCGTCCACCGTGGGATCAGACGCTAGCGGTCCAACTGAGTTCTCGATCCGTCCAGACCGGCTCGTGACCTTACTGTTACCTGGAGAGCCCAGCTTTTACACCGGCGTCACAATGAACGACCGGCCTGAGCTCCGGGAGGTCAGGTCGGCGTTTCACCGCCGAGGGTCTCGAGTACCACCTGGGCAACGGCTTTCATCGTCGACCTTCGATCCATGGCGGCTCGCTGGATCCAACGGAACGCCTCGGGCTCGGTCAGTGAGTGCTTCTCCATCAGTACGCCCTTGGCGCGGTCGATGATCTTGCGTGTGTCCAGCCGCTCGGACAGGTCCGAAATCTCACGTTCGAGCGCTGCGACCTCCCTGAATCGACTGGCAGCCAATTCGACCGCCGGAATCAGGTCGGCCGCGGAGAACGGTTTGACCAGATATGCCATCGCACCGGCGTCCCGGGCGCGTTCAACCACCTCGCGCTGACTGAATGCGGTGAGAATCACTACGGGCGCAATGCGTTTCGCTGCAATCTCCGAGGCCGCGTCGATACCGTCGCGACGGGGCATCTTCACGTCCATGATCACCAGGTCGGGTTTCAGCTCCACGGCCAGGTCGACGGCCGCCTGCCCGTCCCCCGCCTCACCGACCACTTCGTAGCCCTCGTCCTGCAGCATCTCGACCAGATCGAGCCGGATCAGTGCCTCGTCTTCAGCCACGACGACCCGCCGCGGCTGCGGCGACGTATCTGGCTGCCGTGGAGCATTCATGGGCGCCATTCTCCTCTGCTGGAACGACCTCGACGCGGGAGGAACCGTGAGGAGGGTACCGGTTTTGACTCTGTGCGACGATCTTCTACAGTGGTACAGCGCGACCCGCCCTCGTATCCCAATTGGCAGAGGAAACGGATTCAAAACCCGTACAGTGTGAGTTCGAGTCTCACCGAGGGCACCATCATCCCGTTCAAGGAGTTCGTCCCGCCGAATCGGGCCATCACGCGCCTTCACCATTGACACCTACCCCTTCATCGTGTGGTGTCTGTCACATGAATATCTCGCGATGGGGACGCGGGGCCGCTCTGGTGTTGGGCGTCAGCCTCGCACTCGTGACCGCCGGCACCGCACCAGCTGCTTCCGCACCGACCGACTTCTACGCGGTGCCGACACCCCTCCCCGAGGGCTCGCCCGGCGACGTGTTGAAGTCCGAGTCGTATCCGCCCGCGCTGACCGTGCCGAACCAGGTTGGACCGTGGCCGTCGGGTGCACAGCGAATCATGTACCGCAGCACAGACGCCCACGGGAACGCGGTCGCGGTCACCGGAACCTACTTCGACGCGAGCGTGCCGTGGACCGAGGGCGGTCCACGACCTCTGGTCGTCCTCGCGCCCGGTACCCAGGGCCAAGGCGACCAGTGTGCACCGTCGAAGCTGTTCTCCGAGGTCGTCCACTACACCCCACCGCTCGACTTCGCGGTGGAGTACGAGACCACCCAGGCGTATGCGCTGCTCTCCCGCGGCATGGACGTCGTCGTCACGGACTACGAGGGGCTCGGCACACCCGGGATTCACTCGTATACCGATCGACGCGCAGAGGGGTACGCCGTACTCGATGCGGCACGGGCGGTGACCAGGTTGCCCGGTACCCGGATCGGCGACGACAGCCCAATCGGACTGTGGGGTTACTCGCAGGGCGGAGGAGCGACCGCCTCCGCAGCCGAGTTACAGGGTACGTACGCGCCCGAGCTGAACATCCGCGGCACGTACGCGGGTGGTCCGCCCGCAGACCTGCGCGCTGTGGCGGAAAAAATAGACGGTGGGCTGGGCACAGGTCTTCTCGGGTACTCGGTCAACGCCTTCTACGCTGGTTACCCGGAAATTCGCGACGAAATCGACAGCGTCCTAAGCCCGTATGGCCGCGAGACCCTCGACGACATCGCGACCCAGTGTGTCCCCGAGACGACCACGCGGTACGGACTGCACCGGACCTCGGAGTGGACAACCGACGGCCGCACCTTCGCCGAACTCATCGACACGTTGCCGAAGGTCGGGGCTGTCATCGACGAGCAGCGCATCGGGCGTGTGGCGCCTCCCAATCCGGTCCTGATCGCTCAGGGCCGCAATGACGATCTGGTTCCCTACGAGCAGGCTCGGACGCTCGCCGACGACTGGTGCCGACTCGGTGCGACGGTCGAGTTCAGCGTGCAGGAGATCCCGCCGATCGCGCCCGGATTCGTCATCGGGCACGTGCTGCCGGCAGCCACAGTGCTGCCTCATGCGCTCGACTGGATGACCGCACGATTCACAGGTGCCCCGGCGCCGTCGACCTGCAACACATGACATGGAAGGTCTCGGTCATCGCCTGCTGCGTGCTGAGCTGGGTACTCGGTGCGGTCGTCGTACGCCTCGGTTTGGACTGGGCGGACACCTTTCCTTATAGCCAGGCGTCCGAGTGGCGCTACCTCGGCGTCGCGGTCGTCGCCCTGCTGATCGCGATCGGCGGTTCGGTCGTGACCATGTCTGCGGCTCACCGTCGGCATAGCCGTGCGCAAGGCAGGCCAGAATCGCGGTGAACGCATGGACATGGGCGCTCGGCAGCCGCGCCATCCAACTCCCGGATGGAAAGCCCATGCCCGATTCGATCAATGCAATGGCCGGTGAGTCGCAGGTAGAGCTACTTTTCTTGGGCTCGATCCTAGGGTTCTACGCGGTCATGCCAGTAGGATGATCACACAGGTATGCCCTCTAGTGCGGAGGTCACAAATGAATCCCGGCACCGTCAGCTTTACCTACGACGGGCGTGTCGCACTTCGATTCGAGCAATCGTTGTCGCACCCGCCGGAGAAGGTGTGGCGTGTTCTCACCGATCCGCAATGCCTGAAGGCGTGGTTCCCCGCCGAGGTCGAATTCGACCTCACACCCGGTGCTGAACTGGTATTTCGGGTGACCCCGGAACAGGTGCGCCGATTCGGTCTACCCGAAGATCACACCACCACCGGGACGGTCATCTCCGTTCGTCCGGCTCACATACTCGAATACCTGTGGGATGCCGAAACGCTGCACTGGGAACTCGTTCCGGACGGAACCGGTGGCTGTTGGCTGACCCTCACCCACACCGTCGAAGAGGAAGAGTCCGCCTACGCCCACGCCGCGGGCTGGCACGCCGGACTCGAAGTCGTCGAGGCCCAACTCGACGGCCGCACCGTCGACTGGTCACCGTGGGATCGAGCCGAAGAGCTCGCCGCGTCCTACCGCAAGACGTCGTAACGGCTCGAGCGGATCCCAGGTCACCGCACCAGTTCCGACTCCGACCACCGCCCCTCCCCCTCGAGCTCCACTCTGCGGGAATGAAATTGGTTCAGCGTGCTGCGGTGACCAACGCTCAGGACGATGCTGCCCGGAAGTTCGGACCCCAGGAGGGTGTAGAGCGAAAACTCGAGTCCTTCGTCTATCGCCGACGTGGCCTCGTCGAGGAAGACCACGGCGGGACGGGCAATCAGCACTCGCGCGAATGACAATCTCTGCTGCTCCCCCGGCGAGAGGATGCGACTCCAGTCCGCGACCTCGTCGAGTCGGTCGCCCAGATTTCCCAGGGCCACCTTCGCCAGTGCGTCACGCACAGTGTCGTCCACTGCCGATGGTTCCTTCGGGTACGCCAGTGCGGTCCGAAGCGAGCCGAGAGGCAGATACGGGCGCTGAGAGAGGAAGATCGCCTCTCCGGCCGGCCGCGACACCGTGCCCGTGGCATAGGGCCACAAGTCGGCCAGCGTACGTAGCAGCGTGGTCTTACCCGAGCCTGAGGGGCCGCTCACCAGCAACGACTCGCCGGGCTTCACGATGAGGTCGAGTCCTTCGATGAGCACCTCCCCTGACGGGACCCGGACGTCGAGGTTCGAGATCTCGAGGTCGTCACCCCCTTTACCGGTCTTCAGAATGGGCAATTCGGCGGCATGCTGGTTGTCGTTGGCGAGTCCATTGAGCCTGATGAGCGTCGCGCGGAAACTCGCGAAATCGTCATACGACTCACGGAAGAACGACAGCGAGTCGTGAACCTGCCCAAATGCCTGCGACGTCTGCATGACGTCACCGAGGGACACCTGACCGGCGAACAGCCGCGGACCCTGCACGAGGAACGGAAAAATGACCGCCGTCTGGTTGACGCTGAGGTTCCACCCACTGAACTTCAGCGTCCGGAAGACGATGTTCCACATGTTCCGGATCACCTCGGCGAACCGCCCGGCCAGCGTGCGGCGCTCAACGTCTTCGCCGCGGTAGAAGGCGATGCTCTCGCCGTACTCCTTCACCCGGATCAGGGCGTAGCGAAAGTTTGCACCGAGTTTCTCGTTGAGGAAATTCAACTTGATGAGGGGCCGGCCGATCCAGAACGCCACCGCCGTGGTCACCAGCACGTAGATGTAGACGAGGAAGATCATCGCCCGCGAAATCTCGACGCCGAAAACCGTCATCGGACCGGACAGGTCCCACAGGATTCCCGTGAAGGACACGATCGACAGCACCGCCGTGACGGCGCCCATCGACAGGGTCCGCGACGTCGTGACGAAGTTGGTGATGTCGGTCTGAATACGCTGATCGGGATTGTCGATCGCGTCCTCGAGGAACCGGTCGCGGTAGTACGCGCGACCGTCGAGCCAGCCGTCGACCAAATGATGATTGAGCCAGGTCCGCCAGTCGATGTCGAGCGTTTGTCCGATCAGAAAGTCGATCAGCGCGCGCGAGACGTGAACCGTCGCCAGTATCGCGAAGACGCCCAGAAAGCGCCAGAACGCCGACTCGTCCAGATTCTGGATCGAATCGTAGAAGTCGTTGTACCAATACGAGAACAGCACCGTCACCCGTACGGCGAACACGGTCGAGAGCATCAACACCGCGAGGATCGACAGCGGTTTGAGGCTGCGCCTGGGATTGAAGTAGGGCGCCGCGAAACGCCAGAACTGCCTACCCCACCTGGTGAACCGGGCCAGCAGAACGACCACGACGGCGAACGCCGCCACTGTCATGATGTATGCCTGCAACAGCCACATCAGGCTGTCCCAGATCACGTTGTTCCAGTTCAAACCCACATCCCCAATCACGAGGTGACGCTCACGAGAAGGGATCGAGAGCAAACCCTGGGTCTCTCGATCCCTTCCTTCTCAGGCTCTGCGGGTGGTGAACTACCGATCGAGGCTGTTCGCCGCCGCAGGAACGACCTGAGCGCAATCCCTGCGGGGGAAATGGCGTATCAGGCCTTCCTGAACGACGGTAGCGAGCAACTGGCCCTCGAGTGAGAAGAATCGGCCGGTCGCCAGCCCACGGGAACCCGCTGCCACAGGCGACTCGGTGTCGTACAGCATCCATTCGTCGAACCTGAACGGCCGGTGGAACCAGATCGAATGGTTGACGGTGGCCGCGACGATCCGGTCCAGCCCCCACGACAGACCGTGGGTGGTGATGATGGAATCGAGAACTGTCGTGTCCGATGAATAGCCCATGACGGCGAAGTGCACCAAGGGGTCGTCGGGAAGCTCCCCGTCCGCCTTCATCCAGACTCGATTGTGCGTGAGCTTCTCGCCGGTCCCCTTCATGATCCAAGACGGATCGTTCGCGTAACGCATGTCGATGGGCTTGAGGGCATCGACGAATCCCTTCAGCCGTTCCTCGTAGCCCAGTAGATGGTCGCCCAGCGGAGGCAGCGTGTCCGGAAAAGGGACGTCGGGCACCGTGACCGCGTGCTCGAGCCCCTCCCCCCAATCTTGGAAGGCCGCAAGCATGACGAACAGCTCCTGACCGTTCTGCCATGCCGTGACCTGACGGTTCGCGAACGCCCGGCCGTCGCGGTGCCGCTCCACCCGGTACTCAATGTAGTCCTTGACGTCGCCGCCACGGATGAAGTGGGCGTTGACGGCGTGTACGGCTCGCTCGCCGGTCACGGTACGGCCGGCAGCGATGAGCGCCTGGGAGATCAACTGCCCCCCGAAAGTCCTGCTGCCCACCTGCGCGGGATGCCGACCTCTGTAGGTGTCCTCGCCGATTCTCTCGAGATCGAGCAGATCGAGAAGGGTTTGGAGATCGGTCTTCGCCGCGACTTCGGTCACCTAATGGTCCTCTTCCCCGATTCTGTGGACATGGATCAAATTGGTTGAGCCTACGGTGCCGGGCGGCGATCCGGCGACGATTATCACCAATTCACCCTTCTCGCAGCGCTCGAGTCCGAGCAGCGCGCTGTCGACCTGGCGCACCATGGCGTCCGTATCATCGACCGGGTCCACGAGAAACGTCTCGGTCCCCCACGTCAGAGACAACTGACTCCGCACCTCAGGCAATGGTGTGAACGCCAGCAACGGCAGCGGAGTGTGCAGGCGCGCAAGACGCCGCACCGTGTCGCCGGACTGGGTGAACGCAACCAACGCCTTTGCATCGAGTCGCTCGCCGATGTCTCGGGCCGCATAGGAGATCACTCCGCGCTTGGTCCGTGGAACGTGCGTCAACGGCGGCACGCGAGTCGACTCACCCTCCACGGCCTCCACGATTCGGGCCATCGTCCGCACGGTTTCCATGATGTATTTGCCGACCGACGTCTCACCGGACAGCATCACGGCATCGGCGCCGTCGAGAACGGCATTCGCCACGTCCGACGCCTCGGCCCTCGTAGGCCGCGAGTTCTCGATCATCGACTCGAGCATCTGCGTCGCGACGATCACCGGCTTCGCGTTCTCACGGGCGATCTGAATGGCCCGCTTCTGTACCAGCGGCACCTGCTCGAGCGGCAGCTCGACACCGAGGTCACCACGAGCAACCATCACCGCGTCGAACGCGAGGACAATCGCTTCGAGGTTGTCTATCGCCTCAGGCTTCTCGAGCTTCGCGATGACCGGGATGCGGCGACCGACCCGATCCATCACGGCATGAACCAGTTCTATGTCCGCCGGTGACCGCACGAAAGACAGGGCGACGAAGTCGACGCCGAGCCCGAGCGCGAATTCGAGGTCGGCGATGTCCTTGTCCGACAGCGCCGGGACCGACACATTCATCCCCGGCAGGGACAAACCCTTGTTGTTGCTGACGGGGCCACCCTCGGTGACCCGGCAGATGACGTCGTTGCCTTCGACGTCTTCGACGACGAGACCCACCTTGCCGTCGTCGACGAGAAGCCGATCGCCTACTTTGGCGTCCTCGGCCAACTGCTTGTAGGTGGTCGAAACTCGGTCGTGGGTCCCCACGCAATCTTCGACGGTGATGCGCACGACCTCGCCGGTGGCCCATACTGTGCGGTCCTCCGCGAACCGTCCGAGCCGAATCTTCGGTCCCTGCAGGTCCGCGAGGATACCCACCGCTTTCCCTGTCTCATCCGAGGCTGCGCGGACACGCTTGTAGTTCTGCTCGTGGTCGGAGTGATCGCCGTGGCTGAAGTTCAGCCGGGCCACGTCCATACCGCTTTCGACCAGTTCCCGGATACGGTCACTGCTGGCGGTGGCGGGTCCAAGTGTGCATACGATTTTCGTGCGTCGGTTCACGGCGTCGAGCCTAGTCGTACCGAGCGACCTTCTCTATTTCCTCCGTTTCGTACGACTTCACACAACCGCGAGTGGGAGCGACATCGGATGCACCGGTGACGGGAGGTCCGAAGCGCCGGTGAGGTACACGTCAACCGCACGCGCGGCAGACCGGGCCTCCGCGATTGCCCACACTACGAGCGACGCACCCCGATGCGCGTCGCCGCAGACGAAGACGCCGGGTGCCGTGGTCTGCCAGTCGGGTCCACACGAGAGGACGCCGCTCCGGGTCGGAGTCAGGCCGTAGTCGTCGAGCAGCGGCCCGAGGTCGACACCCTCGAATCCGATAGCGAACAATGCAAGTTCGCAAGGTAGTTCGATCTCTTCGCCTATCGGCGTGATCGTGCGTTTGCCGCCCTCACGGGTGACCTGGACCTCAGCGAGGACCATCGACCGGACATTGCCGTGCTCGTCTCCGAGGAAGCGCTGCACCGCAACCTGATACCGGCGGACACCACCCTCGGCGTGCGCGGGAGACGTGCGCAGCACCATCGGCCACGCCGGCCACGGCGTCGCGGACTCGTCTCGCACCATGGGCAACTCCGGGTTGTAGTCCAACTGAGTCACCGACAGCGCACCCTGCCGGTGCGCGGTTCCGAGGCAGTCGGCGCCCGTGTCTCCCCCTCCGATGATGACAACGTGTTTGCCCTTCGCGGTGATCTCCGAGCGGCCGTCGCCCTCACACTCCCTGTTGGCCGTGACGAGGTGTTCCATCGCGAGGTGGATCCCACCCAACTCCCGGCCCTCGACCGACGGGTTGTCGCGCGCACGCAAGGCTCCGATTGCGAGGACCACCGCGTCGAACGTGCCTCGTAGCTGCTCGACCGTGACATCGACCCCGACCTCGCAGTCGGTGACGAAACGCGTTCCCTCGGCTCGCATCTGCATGAGCCGCTGATCGAGAACAGACTTCTCCATCTTGAACTCCGGGATGCCGTAACGCAGCAAGCCCCCGAGCCTGTCGTCACGCTCGTAGACGGTGACGTCGTGTCCCGCACGAGTCAGCTGCTGCGCCGCGGTGAGACCCGCTGGGCCGGAACCGATCACCGCCACCGAGCAACCGGAAGAGATCATAGGCGGCTTGGGCTCGACTATGCCGGACTCCCATGCGGCGTCGGCGATGGCCTGTTCTATCCGCTTGATGGTGACGCTTCCGGTCGTGTACGTGTCGGCGAGCGCCAGCACGCACGCCGACTCGCACGGGGCGGGGCACAACCGTCCGGTGAACTCCGGGAAATTGTTGGTGGCGTGGAGCCGTTCACTCGCCTCCGACCACCGACCGCGCCGCACCAGATCGTTCCACTCGGGGATCAGGTTCCCCAGCGGGCAACCCGCACTCCCCGAGAGGCAGAACGGAATTCCGCAGTCCATGCACCGTGTCGCCTGTTCGGACACCTCGGCCGCGCGCTCCGCCGGACTCTGGGGTGCCGCCACCTCGTTCCAGTCGTGCACCCGCTCCGAGACGGGACGCTTGCGCGCCTCTTTCTTGGCGATGCGGAGAAAACCCTGTGGATCAGCCACGTGTCGCCTCCATGATCGCGGTGTCGACGTCGAGTCCGCCCGCCTTGGCGATACGGGTCGCCTCCAGCACCCGCTGGTAGTCCACCGGCATCACCTTCGTGAACAGTGCCGAGCGCCGGGCCCAGTCGGCGAGCACCGAGGCCGCTACTGCGGAGCCGGTCCAGCGGTGGTGCCGGGCAACCGCCTCATGCAGCCAGTCGAGGTCGTCGGGGTCGGGCTGTAGCAACTTCACCATCGCTTGGTTCACCTTTGCCGGGTCGAGGTCCAGGACGTACGCGATACCCCCCGACATTCCGGCCGCCAGGTTCCGCCCTGTCTGTCCCAGGACCACTACGCGCCCGCCAGTCATGTATTCGCAGGCGTGGTCGCCGACGCCCTCCACGACTGCCGAGGCGCCGGAATTACGCACCGAGAAGCGTTCACCCACACGTCCCCGGAGGTACATCTCCCCCGAAGTCGCCCCGTACAGCAGCGTGTTGCCTGCGATCACCTGAGTCTCGGCTGCGAAGAGAACATCGGGGGCAGGCCGAACGGCAATTCGCCCACCCGACAACCCTTTTCCGACGTAATCATTCGCGTCACCTACGAGATCGATGGTGATACCAGGTGGCAGAAACGCCCCCAAGGACTGCCCCGCCGAGCCGGTGAGTGTCAGCCGGATCGTGTCGTCGGGCAGGCCTGCGGCACCGTAGCGGCGGGTGACCTCCGCTCCGAGCAGGGTGCCGACCGTCCGGTTGACGTTGCGTACAGGCATCTGGATCTCTACCGCGTGCGCGTCTTCCAGCGCACCCTCGGCGAGCTGAATGAGCGTGCGGTCCAGGGCTCGGTCGAGCCCGTGGTCCTGGTCGCGGATCCTGCGTCGCGGAGACGACGCAACCGAGGGCCCGCTTGGAACGCCGAAGATCGGTGTCAGGTCGAGTCCACGATTCTTCCAGTGCGCGATCCCTTCCGCGGTGTCGAGAACCTCCGCGTGCCCGACCGCCTCGTCGATGCTGCGGAATCCGAGATCCGCGAGATACTGCCGGACGTCCTCGGCGATGAAACGGAAGAACTCCTCCACGAACTCCGGTTTGCCGGTGTATCGCTTGCGCAGTTCCGGATTCTGGGTGGCAACACCGACTGGACAGGTGTCGAGATGGCAGACCCTCATCATCACGCACCCGGCCACGATGAGCGGGGCTGTGGAGAATCCGAACTCCTCCGCACCGAGCAACGTCGCGACCACAACGTCTCGGGCGGTGCGCAAGCCACCGTCGCACTGGACGGTAATGCGATCGCGCAATCCGTTGAGAACGAGTGTCTGCTGCGTGTCGGCCAAGCCGATCTCCCAGGGTGCCCCCGCATGCTTCATCGACGTGAGGGGAGTTGCACCCGTGCCTCCATCGTTGCCGGAGATGAGAACCACGTCGGCGTGCGCCTTACTGACTCCGGCAGCGACCGTGCCCACGCCCACAGAGCTGACCAACTTCACATGAACCCGCGCTTGATGGTTGGCGTTCTTCAGGTCGTGGATCAGCTGCGCGAGATCCTCGATCGAATAGATGTCGTGGTGCGGCGGTGGCGAGATCAATCCGACGCCGGGCGTTGAATGGCGGGTCTCCGCGATCCAGGGATATACCTTGAATGCGGGCAACTGGCCGCCTTCACCCGGCTTGGCTCCCTGCGCAATTTTGATCTGGATGTCGCTGGCGTTGATCAAGTAGACACTGGTGACGCCGAAACGCCCGCTTGCCACTTGCTTGACGGCGCTACGCCGGGTCGGATCGTAGAGGCGATCGATCTTCTCGCCGCCCTCCCCGGAATTCGAGCGTCCACCGAGATTGTTCATCGCAACGGCCATGGTCTCGTGCGCCTCGGCGGAGATGGACCCGTAGCTCATCGCACCGGTATTGAACCGGGTGACGATCTGCTCAACCGGCTCCACCTCGTCCAGCCGAACCGGCGGGCGCACGCCCTCGCGCAACGCGAACAGACCGCGCAACGCACCGCCGGCCTCGGCGAGCCGATTCACCTCGTCGCTGTACCTCGCGAAAACCTCGCGCCGCCCGGTTCGGGTGGCATGCTGTAGCAGAAACACCGTCTCCGGCGTGAAGAGATGCAGTTCGCCGTCGCGGCGGAACTGATACTCGCCGCCGTCCTGGAGTCGCCGGTGAGCGACCCCTGCCGGGTTGTCCGGATAGGCCTTACGGTGCCGGATCATCACCTCGCGGGCGATCTCGTCCAGACCGACACCACCAAGTTTGCTGACCGTGCCGGTGAAGTATTTGTCGACGAGGTCGTGGCCCAGTCCGATCGCCTCGAATACCTGCGCCGCAGTGTACGAACCGACCGTGCAGATGCCCATTTTCGACATCACCTTCAGCACGCCCCTGCCGAGCGCGGTGAGGTAGTTCCGGACAGCGATCGTGTGCGCCACGCCGGTGAGTTCACCCTCCGACACGAGGTCCTCTATCGACTCCATCGCAAGGTATGGATTGACGGCGGCCGCGCCGTACCCGATGAGCAGGGCGATATGGTGTACCTCTCGTGCGTCACCGGATTCGACCACCAGCGCCACCTTGGTGCGCTCCTTCGTGCGAACCAGATGGTGGTGTACCGCCGCCACCGCGAGCAGCGACGGGATGGGCGCTCGGGTGTGGTCCGAGTCCCGGTCCGAGATCACCAGAGTCCGATACCCGTCTGCGATCGCGGCGCTCGCCCTCGCACGCAACTCCTCGATCGCCTCCGCCATTCCCCCGCCGCCCCGTTCGACGTCGTACAACGCATGCAGGACCGTCGCCGCGAGACCGGGATAGTTGCCGTCCTCGTTGAGGTTGATGATCTTGTTCACATCGTCGTTGCCGAGTACCGGCCACGGCAGCACGATCTGGCGGCACGACGCCGCCGTAGGCTCGAGCAGATTCTCCTCCGGCCCCATGACCCGTGACAGTGACGTCACGATTTCCTCGCGTATGGCGTCGAGCGGAGGGTTGGTGACCTGCGCGAACAGTTCTATGAAGTAGTCGTAGAGCAGTCGCGAGCGTTGCGACATGACGGCGAACGGCGTGTCCGTGCCCATCGAGCCGAGTGCCTCGGTACCGGATGCCGCCATCGGCCCGAGCAGGATACGCAGATCCTCCTCGGTGTATCCGAACGCGACTTGGCGGCGCACCACGGACTCGTGATTGTGCTGGACGTGTGGACGGGCGGGCAGTGTCTTCAATTCGAGCAGGCCCGTATACAGCCACTCCCCATATGGATGCTCCGCGGCCAGACGTGCCTTGACTTCCTCATCAGGCACGACACGGCCTTCGGAGGTGTCGACCAGGAACATCCGCCCGGGCTCTAGCCGGCCTTTCGCCACGACCTCGGCCTGCGGCACGGCGAGCACGCCGCTCTCGCTCGCGAGGATCACCCGGCCGTCGACGGTCTGCCACCATCTGCCGGGCCGAAGACCATTGCGGTCCAGTACGGCCCCCACCACCGTGCCGTCGGTGAAGGTGACACACGCCGGCCCATCCCAGGGTTCCATCAGCGAAGCATGGAACTTGTAGAACGCCCGCACGTCGGGGCACATCTCGCCGTCGTTCTCCCATGCCTCCGGCATCATCATCGTGACCGCGTGCGGCAGGCTGCGCCCGGCGAGGTGGAGCAACTCCAGCACCTCGTCCAGCGACGCCGAATCCGAGGCTCCTGGAGTGCAGATGGGATATATCCGCCGGATGTCGCCCGGAATCGCCGCACTCGACAGCAATGCCTCCCGAGCCCGCATGCGGTTCCGGTTGCCTTGCACGGTGTTGATTTCCCCGTTGTGCGCGACGAAACGGAACGGATGCGCGAGCGGCCAGGAAGGGAACGTGTTGGTGGAAAACCTGCTGTGCACGATCGCGATCGCGCTCGCGATTCGCTCGTCGCGCAGGTCCGGAAAGTACTGCGAGAGCTGGGATGTGGTCAGCATTCCCTTGTAGACGAGGGTCCGGCTCGACAGCGACGCGAAGTACAGGCCGGTTCCGTCGGCCTCGACTTCGTCAGTGACCCGCTCGGCGCGCTTGCGTAGCGGATACACCAGGCGGTCCAGTTCCAGTCCACCCGGGCGGATTCCTCCGACCGAGGGCGCGGCAACGAAGACCTGGCTCATGTAAGGTTCGCAGGCCCGTGCACCGGCCCCGATGTCCGCACCGACCGGGTCGACGGGAACCTCACGCCAGCCGAGAATCTCCAGCCCTTCCTCGACGGCGATATCGCACACACGCTGCTGTGCGACCGCCCGCGCCTTCGGCTCTCTCGGCAGAAAGCAGACTCCCGCCGCATATGTGCTGGTTCGGTCGTCCGAACACGCCGGCAGATCGAACTCGATGACATCGCTGAAGAACTCTGTCGGCAGTTGGAGGAGGATGCCGGCGCCATCCCCGCTGTTCGGTTCCGAGCCTGCCGCACCGCGGTGCTCTAGGTTGTCGAGCGCGAGGAGCGCGTCCGAGACGATGGCATGCGAGCGGCGACCATGCAGGTCCGCCACCATGGCGACACCGCATGAATCGGCCTCGAGATCCGGGTCGTAGAGCCCCTGGGGCCCGGGCGACTGTGAGAACAGCACCGAAATCCTCCACATCGGCAGGCAAGACCACCATTGCGCGCGCCATGCGTGCTGTCGGCGGCCTCGGCTAGCGGGGTCGCCACGACGGGCGCCAACTGCGTTTCGGGGTCCTCCGGGACAGCATCGGCCCGTGAAGGTTTACTACCGGGCGTACACCCGGCGCGCTTAGTTTACCAGGACTTATACCCGTCGAGATATGCAACTTCGAGCCTGGAATCCGACCAGGACACGCCTGTGGCCCGTGTCGCATCAGCAACACGGGCCACAGAATGTGCTTGTCAGCTCCGGAGCGGTCTGCCTTCTCCGTCCTTGACGCTTCCCGAAAGCATCATGATTCCGTCGACGAATGCCCACAGCCATACGGCAGGCACAACGATGATCCCGATGACGACGAGAAGCAATACGTAGCCGACCAAGACTCCGAGCAACTGGGCGAGCCCCACGCCTGTGCTTCCGATGTACAGACGGCCGACTCCGCAGATCCCGAGAAAGCCGATGAGAATCTGGAGGAGCCCGGCGGTGGTCTTCGACTTGTCCGAATACGGTTCACCCGTCACCGGATCACGACCGAACGGAGCTGTCGGGTCGCCGTATGGGCTGTAGCCAGCGACCGCGTATCCGGGCTGCGCGAACCCGGGCTGAGGATATCCAGACCCCGGGAAACCCTGCTGGCCGTAGCCAGCCTGCTGGGCTGCGGCGAAGTTCGGGTCGGGAGCGCCGTAGACCGGGCCGCCGGATTGCTGTGGAGGCTGCTGGAAGCCGGGAGCAGACGCGGTCGGCGGAGTCGTCTCGCCCACATTCGGAAGCGCTGCGGTCGAATCGGTTCCGCTCGGAGCCGGGTAGGTGGGGGTCGACCCCCAACCCGGGCCATTGCCGACTCCAGAGTAGGTATCCCAACCCGGACCGGTGCCCGTCGATCCCGACGACGGAGTGGCCTCCGATGTGGCGGGCGGCTGCGACAATGAGGCTTCGGCGGTGGCGTCGTAATCGAAGGGTGAGCCGAACTCGGGCGGCAAGCCCGAATCGTTGCTGTCGCTCCCCTTACCGAGGTTCATCTTGTCCTGGTCGTCGGTCGCACCTGCGCCGGATTCATCGGATGCGCTCCCCGGTTCAGTCATTCACTTCATCCTTCTTGTCGCTGGTCTCCGCGTCTGTGGAAACGCTCAACTCCGTTTCGCCGGAGTCGCTCTTGTCGGCCGAAACCGACTCGCTCTCGTCTTCGGCCTTTCCGTCAGGCCCATTCTCGGAGATCTCCCCCACCACCGACGCGGGTTTCGCCGAACGCAGTTCCGCCGGATCTTCCCTGCCTTTGGTAGCGAACAAAAAGTACACCACGGCCAGGACAAAGACGATGGCCGAGGTGAACGAGTTCACGCGCACGCCCGCGATCAGGCTGGCATGATCGGTACGCATCAGTTCGATCCAGAAGCGACCTGCGCAGTAGCCGGCTACATACAGCGCGAACAGTCGTCCGTGGCCGATGCGGAAGCGGCGATCCACCCACACCAGTGCGATGACGACCAGCACGTTCCACAGCGCCTCGTACAGGAAGGTTGGGTGGACCACGAATGCCACCTCGCCGGTGGAGACACCGTCGATCAGGCTCGGCGATACCTGGCCCGCATCGTTACTCCTATAGAAGATCTCGAGTCCCCACGGCACCGTGGTCTCGCGGCCGTAGAGTTCCTGGTTGAAGTAGTTTCCGAACCTGCCGATCGCCTGCGCCAACAGGATCGCCGGCGCGATCGCATCACCGAATGCCGGCAGTGGGATTCCGCGACGGCGGCACCCGATCCACGCACCGACGGCGCCGAGCGCCACGGCTCCCCAGATCCCCAGACCGCCCTGCCAGATCTTCAGCGCGTCGGCGGGACGGCCGCCTTCGCCGAAGTACGTCGGCCAGTCGGTCATCACGTGGTAGAGCCGGCCACCGATCAGACCGAAAGGCACCGCCCACACGGCAATGTCGAGAACGGTGCCCTTCTCGCCGCCACGAGCGACCCAACGACGGTCGCCCCACACGATCGCGACGACGATGCCGACGATGATGCAGAGCGCGTATGCGCGTAGCGCAAGCGGCCCGACGTACCAGACGCCTTGAGGGGGGCTCGGAATATAGGCCAGTACCTGTGTGGAAGTCACGAAGCCACGTTAACCGAGCGGACACCCTCGGCAAGTTCCCTGGTGAGGGAACGCACCGCATCGAGGCCACTTTCGACCGCGGTGACCAGGGCAGAACCGACGATAACGGCATCGGCGTATGCGGCGATCTCGGCGGCCTGCGCCCCGGAGCGCACACCCAGTCCCACTCCCACCGGAATGTCGGAGTGCGCCCGGACACGAGCGCACAGCTCCGGCGCCATCGACGACACCGCGTTACGCGCCCCGGTGACGCCCATGGTGGATGCGGCGTACACGAAGCCACTGCTCGCATCGACGGTCATCGCGAGACGTTCCTCGGTCGAGGACGGGGCGACGAGGAAAATCCGGTCGAGATCGTGTTCCTTCGATGCGGTGAACCACTCACCCGCTTCCTCGGGAATGAGGTTGGGTGTGATCAGTCCGAGACCGCCTGCGCTTGCCAGGTCGCGAGCGAACGCATCGACGCCGTACTGCAGAACCGGATTCCAGTAGGTCATCACGACTGCCTTGCCGCCGACGGAAGCGATCTGCTCGACGACGGTGAACACGTCGCGAACGCGCACACCGCCCCGCAGCGCCGTCTCCGCTGCTGCTTGGATGGTCGGCCCGTCCATCACCGGATCCGAGTAGGCGATGCCGACCTCGACGATGTCGCAGCCAGACTCGACCATTGCCTTGACCACGTCAATGGACCCGGAAAGGGTGGGATAGCCGGCGGGGAGATATCCGACGAGGGCGGCCCGCTTCTCTTCGCGGCATTGCGCGAACGTCGGAGCCAGGCGCGAAAGTTGTTCGCTCATTTGGCCGAACCGTCCTTATCAATCGTCTTGCTGTCGGTCGCATTGCCGGAATCGAACAGGCCGAACCACCTTGCGGCGGTGTCCATGTCCTTGTCGCCACGTCCTGAGAGGTTGGTGAGGATGATTGCACCTTCTCCCAGTTCCCGGCCCAGCTTCAGCGATCCGGCGACAGCGTGGGCGGACTCGATGGCCGGGATGATTCCCTCCCGCTCGGACAGCAGGCGTAGCGCATCCATAGCCTCGGTGTCCGTGACCGGCTCGTACGTGGCGCGTCCGATGTCCTTGAGGAGCGCATGTTCTGGACCGACGCCCGGGTAGTCGAGACCCGCCGAAATCGAGTGCGACTCAATGGTTTGCCCATCCTCGTCCTGCAACAGGTATGAATACCCGCCTTGGAAGGCGCCGGGTGTACCCGCCGTGAAGGTGGCTGCGTGACGGCCGGTTTCGATGCCGTCACCGGCGGCCTCGTATCCCACCAGACGCACACCCGGGTCGTCGAGGAACGCGTGGAAGATTCCGATTGCATTGGAACCGCCGCCGACGCATGCAGTGACGGCATCGGGCAGTCGGCCCGTCATTGCCTGCACCTGGGCACGTGCCTCGAGGCCGATGACGCGCTGGAAGTCGCGGACCATGGTCGGGAAGGGATGTGGCCCGGCCGCTGTGCCGAAGCAGTAATAGGTATTGTGCGCGTTGGTAACCCAGTCGCGCAGTCCCTCGTTGATGGCGTCCTTGAGGGTCCTCGACCCAGACTCGACCGACACGACCGAGGATCCGAGCAGCCGCATCCGGGCCACGTTCAGCGCCTGCCGCTCGGTGTCGACAGCACCCATGAAGATGACGCATTCGAGGCCGAGAAGGGCACATGCGGTAGCGGTGGCCACGCCGTGCTGACCGGCTCCGGTCTCGGCGATGACGCGGGTCTTGCCCATCCGCTTGGCGAGCAACACCTGACCGAGCACGTTGTTGATTTTGTGTGAACCTGTGTGGTTGAGGTCTTCACGCTTGAGGATGAGACGAGCTCCACCGGCGAACTCGCTCATCCGCGTCGCCTCGAAGACTGGAGACGGACGACCGGTGTAGTCGCGCTGCAGACGATCGAGTTCCGACAGGAAGGCGTCGTCCGCACGCGCCTTCTCGTATTCGGCGGTGACTTCTTCGATCACAGCCATCAGGGCCTCCGGCACGTGCCGTCCTCCGTAGGCGCCGAAGTGCCCTCCGGCATCGGGGTCGTGCGTAGTGCGCTCGGCGATTCCGTCGCCGGCGGTTGGTAGGTCACCACCCTTGAAGACGATTTCCTGATTACGTAGGGTCATCGGTCCAGTCTGCCCCAACTTCATTCCCGTCGCCGATTGGGTCGACTCGACCGCCGTCTACTCAGCGCGAGGGCTTGGGGCAGGACGGGTGCGCGCCGGCGTTCACCAGATCAGCCACAGCCTTGCGCGGATCCCCGCTGGTGACGAGCCCCTCCCCGACCAGCACCGCATCCGCTCCCGCACCCGCGTATGCCAACAGGTCTGCCGGGCCGCGTACGCCGGACTCGGCGATCTTGATGACCTCCGTGGGAAGTCCCGGAGCGATCTCACCGAAAACGTTCGGGTCGACTTCGAGATTCTTCAGGTTGCGGGCATTGACCCCGATCACCTTGGCCCCCGCCTCCAACGCTCGGTTGGCTTCGTCCTCGGTATGGACCTCGACCAGCGCCGTCATCCCCAGCGATTCCGTCCGATCGATCAACGACACCAGAGCGTCCTGTTCCAGGGCCGCGACGATGAGCAGCACGACGTCGGCACCGTGTGCTCGCGCTTCGTGAATCTGGTACGGGCCGACGATGAAGTCCTTGCGCAGAATCGGGATGCTCACCGCCCGGCGCACGGCATCGAGATCCGCTAGGGAACCGTGGAACCGACGCTCCTCGGTGAGCACACTGATCACCCGTGCACCGCCCGCCTCGTATGTGGCGGCGAGTTCCGCCGGGTCGGCGATCTCGGCAAGCGCACCCCTGGACGGGCTCGCCCGCTTCACTTCGGCGATGACTCCGATACCGGGCTCGAGTAGGGCGGCGGCCGCATCGAGCGCCGGAGGCGCAGCAGCAGCAGCGGCCTTGACTCCAGCAAAGTCGAGAACGGCTTCGCGGGCAGCGACATCGGCACGCACCCCGTCGAGAATCGAGTCGAGAACGGTCATCGTGCCCAAGTCCTTTCTGGGCGGAAACCCGATGTAAGGATCGATGTCAAGGTTGAGGCCAGCCTAGATGGCACTGTGACGCTGTTTACATTCGGGTACCCGGGTCGCCGCCGGTGTCGTCAACGTGCTCGACACCGTCGCCCCTGCTGTCGCCCGCGGTGGGATCTTCACCGGCGTCCAGAGCGTCCCACAGTGCCCGCTGCGTCACCGGACCGTCGGCCGCGGTACCTCCCTTCTCTGCCGCCGCACGCCTGGCCCCCGGACTGTCGTACCTGGACGAAAGTCCAGCCTCTGCGCGGGGACGGCTCATCAGCTCGGCTGCTGCGGCGAGGGCTGCCAGGGCGCCGACCAGGACGAGGATCGCCGGCGCCGCATATATGTCGACGGATTGAACCACGGCGCGGGCCGGGAGTTCGGCCAACCTACCTGCCTCGTCATACGACGCCCCGACCATGAGTAGGAGGATGGCTGGGACGGCGGCGGAGACCGCGACCGCAGCGACGAGCACGCCGAGCACACGAAGCGCCCAACCTTTGACAGCGAACGAAGCGGCGACGGCGGCAACGAGCGTCAGCGCGAGTGGGGTGAGCGCAGCCGCCCAGGTTCCCCCCACGAGTGCAGAGGTGCGCTCTTCACCGAGTCCGTCGGCGGAAGTGACCTCCACCCAGGTCATGCGGGACGCGGCCCACAAGAACCCTGCGGCGACACCGAGAAGCCCCACCGAGACAACCGGCCGGCGACGCCCGGTCGTGGACGCCGACTGCCGCGACGATTCGGCGGGCTGCGAGGAATCTGTCACCGTGCACCGCCCCCTGACGTGTGAACCGGTCGCAATGTGTGGGCGGCCGCGATGGCACCGAGTACGGCCATCGCCTTGTTGCGGGCCTCATTGTCCTCGTATTCGGGAACCGAATCCGCGACTACTCCAGCACCCGCCTGGACGTACCCGATGCCGTCTTTGATCACCGCGGTCCGGATCGCGATCGCAGTATCGGCGTCGCCTGCGAAGTCGAGGTAGCCGACGATGCCGCCATATACCCCGCGCCGGGTGTGCTCGAGTTCCTCGATCAGCTGCATGGCCCGCACTTTCGGCGCCCCCGACAGCGTGCCCGCGGGGAAGCACGCAGTGACGGCGTCGAGGGCCTGCTTTCCTTCCGCAAGGTGACCGGTGACGGTGGAAACCAGGTGCATCACGTGGCTGTACCGCTCGATGTGGCGGTAGTCGTGGACTTTCACCGTTCCCGGTTCGCATACCCGACCCAAGTCGTTGCGGCCCAGATCGACGAGCATCAGGTGCTCGGCGTTCTCCTTCTCGTCAGCGAGAAGATCCTTCTCGAGGAGGAGATCATCTTCCTCGGTGGCACCACGCCACCTGGTTCCGGCGATCGGATGTGTGGTGGCGACACCCTCCGACACTGTCACCAGAGCCTCCGGACTCGACCCGACGATGGCGAAGGCAGTCTCGTCGTCCCCGTTCGGCACGTTGACGAGGTACATGTAGGGGCTGGGATTGGAAGCACGCAGCATCCGGTAGACATCGATCGGGTCCGCGGTGCAGTCGATCTCGAAGCGCTGCGAGAGCACCACCTGGAATGCCTCGCCGGCCTCGATATCCCCTACGAGTTTCTTCACATCGGCGCCGAAACCTTCGGTGGTGCGCTGACGCCGGTAGTCGGGAGCGGGCTTCGTGAACGTCGACACCGTCGAGGCCGCCGGAGCAGACAGCGCCGCGGTCATACGCTCTAGGCGCGCGATCGCGTTGTCGTAGGCCTCGTCGACGTGTTCGTCTGTGCCGTCCCAGTTGACCGCGTTGGCGATCAGTGTGATGGCACCCTCGTGATGGTCGACCGCCGCGAGGTCTGTGGCGAGCAGCATGACCATCTCGGGGATCTGCAGATCGTCGAGGGCATGTTCACCGATGCGCTCGATTCTGCGCACAGCGTCGTACCCGAGGAAGCCGACCATTCCACCGGTCAGGGGCGGCAGATCGGGGAGTCGCTCGGTCCGCAGCAACTCCAGCGTTGCGCCGAGTGCCGCGATCGGATCGCCGCCGGACGGTACTCCTGCGGGGACGTTGCCGTACCAGACCGCTTCACCGTCGACGACGGTGAGCGCGGCCGGACTGTCCACACCGATGAATGACCACCGCGACCACGATCGACCGTTCTCTGCAGACTCGAGCAGAAACGTACCGGGTCGACCCGCCGCGAGCTTGGAATACGCCGACAGCGGGGTCTCTGCGTCGGCCAGCACCTTGCGGGTCACCGGGACCACCCGGTGTTCTGCGGCGAGCGCATGAAACTGCTCGCGCGTCGTGGTCGAATTCGACGCGCCTGAAGGCTCGGTGGCGGCAGAAATAGGCGTGGGAATCGTAGTAGGCTCGCCGTGCATGCCCCTATCATCCCAGGCGCATCCGTCGTGCCTACGTGCACGGTAACCTCGGCACTTATGAAGCCAGGTCAGATCGCCCCGGAATTCACCCTGCCCGACCAGGACGGAGTCGAACGCTCACTATCGAGCCTGCTCGAAGACGGTCCTCTGGTGTTGTTCTTCTACCCCGCAGCCTCGACGCCGGTTTGCACCGCCGAAGCCTGCCACTTCCGCGACCTCGGTGCAGAGTTCTCCGCCGTCGGCGCATCCCGCGCCGGCATCAGCATCGACGCCGTCGACAAGCAGGCATCCTTTGCGCAAGAGCAATCCGTCGACTACCCGCTGCTGTCGGACGCCGACGGCGCCGTGGCGGAGAAGTTCGGAGTCCGTCGTGGGCTGCTGGGCAAACTTGCACCGGTGAAGCGATCCACGTTCGTCATCGATACCGACCGCACGGTGCTCGAAGTGATTTCCAGCGAGTTCCGAGCCAACACTCACGGCGACCAAGCCCTCGCGTTCCTGCAGACCCGCCAGGCCACCTGAGCCCGCGCGCGAGAGGCGCCGAGCAACTGGCACATGTTTCGACTGCCGTCTTCGCCTATGTTCTTCGCCGATCTTGCGCGCACTGACGTGCTCCCGCCGGTGCGCGCAAGAGAGCCTGCCTCTCAACATATTTCGTGGTAGCGGCCTCAAGTGCTCGCGGCAGTGCTGTTGAAGGTCACGGGACAGTCTGCTCTTTCAGAGCAGACAGCACTTGCGAAGTGCTCGCAGCGGTCTGCCGTGTCGGCTCGTTTCGGCAAGTCGTTTGCAAACCGTGTACAGACCGGTAGGTCTCGAAATCTCTTGCGGCGCAACTTGCACCTGTGGACACGACCGTCCACAGGTGCAGGTAAGGCCCTTTAGGCCAGCCGCACGGCCCTGCTCGGCACACGCCCCGCCTCGTTCGAGATCACCTCCGGGCCACAGGACTTCATTCTGCTCCGACAACCCGTGAAGACGACAACCCGTGAAGACTCGGTATAGACAACCCCGCCCATGCCGAGTAGACCTACATGCGGAGTCCTCCGGAGAGAGAACCTGCACGACGGACCTCTGGAGACAACTTCATACGGACTACAAGGAGCTATACATGTCCAAATCTTTGCGTATCTTCACCAGCCGCGACTCGCGTTCCGGTCGCCGAACGTCTTCGGTCTTGATCTCAACCCTCGGCTCTGCCGCCGTTCTCGCTCTGACGACGGTGAGCGTTGCAGGGTTCACCGGTGTGCCGGTAGCGCTCGCCAATCCGGCGCCACTCGGAACGGTGATCTTCGAAGACGATTTCGAAGGACCAGCCGGCTCCCCCATCGATGAATCCAAATGGATCTACGACCCCGGCTTCGGTGAAAACAACGAGCTACAGCAATACACCGACGGTACGGACAACATCTCGCTCGACGGCGACGGGCACCTACAGATCACAGCCAAGATGAACGAGGGCACCGATCTGAGCGATCCCCAGGTCGGCGACTTCACATCGGGACGAATCAACACCTCGGAATCATTCAACCCGACGTACGGCCACTTCGAGGCGCGGATCAAGCTCCCCATCGGACAAGGGATCTGGCCCGCGTTCTGGATGTTGGGTAGCGACTTCACAGAAGTAGGGTGGCCGCAGAGCGGTGAGATCGACGCCATGGAGTACAAGGGCAGCGAACCAGGCACTGTCCACGGCACAATCCACGGGCCCGGATACGAAGGCGACGAAGGCCCCACCACCAGCTTCACTCTTCCCGACGGCCAGAAGCTCTCCGACGACTTTCATACCTATGCTGTCGACTGGTCCCCGAACCTGATCACGTGGACGCTGGACGGCAAACAGTACGCAAGCCGGACACCGCTGGACATCGGCATGGGAAACCAATGGGTCTTCGACCACCCGTTTTTCATGATTCTCAACGTCGCTGTCGGCGGTAACTTCTCCGGAAACCCCGACCCCACCACATCGTTCCCCCAAACCATGTTGGTGGACTATGTGCGCGTCACCAGTAACACCCCTGCATGGACCGGAAGTCTCACGCCACAAGCTAAATGACCAGTTCGGTTCCGTGCCCCGATCTCCCCGAGCCCCGATCTCACTGAACCGAGGCACGGAACCGAACTCACCATGTGTCCTCGAACGCATGCCACGGCCGTCGAGTTCCAGTGCCCGCGAACGCTCGATGAGCCCGCTTGTTGTGATGGACACAACGCACCAGGCATTCCCTCAACACGAGCCCCGGGTGGGCAACCACTCGACGACACCCTAAGGGTTCATCGGTGGATCAGACAGTGCTCCACCTGATGATTCGCTTTGGTCTCGAACAGCCGAATCTGTTCGTCCGCAACCTATTCGCCGCGCAGCAGTACGTCGGAATCGAAGCACGTGTGCGTCCCGGTGTGACACGCGGCACCCACCTGATCGACGACGAGCAGGACCGTGTCGCCGTCGCAGTCCAGGCGCACCTCGTGCACGTACTGGGTATGCCCCGACGTCTCGCCCTTCACCCAGTACTGCTGACGCGACCGCGAGTAGTACGTACCCTTGCGGGTCTCGAGCGTACGCGCGAGAGCCTCGTCGTCCATCCACGCGACCATCAACACATCGCCGGTCGACTTCTCCTGCGCCACAGCACTGAACAACCCGGCCTCGTTGCGTTTGAGCCGGGACGCGATGGCCGGATCGAGACTCATCGGACCGCAATCCCTTCTTCGCGCATGGACTTCTTCACATCGCCGATGGTCATGTCGCCGAAGTGGAACACGCTGGCCGCCAGCACTGCGTCAGCACCTGCCCCGATCGCGGGGGCGAAGTGCTCGACGGCACCCGCCCCGCCGCTCGCGATCACCGGTACGTGCACGGCGGCGCGCACGGCGCGGATCATCCGCAGGTCGAATCCCGCCTTTGTGCCGTCCGCGTCCATCGAGTTGAGCAGGATCTCCCCCACCCCCAATTCGGCGCCGCGAACCGCCCACTCGACCGCGTCGATCCCGGTTCCCCGTTTGCCGCCGTGCGTGGTCACCTCCCAGCCGGACTCGGTGGAAGGTCCACCCTCCGGCGTGGTCCGTGCGTCCACCGACAACACGATGCACTGCGAACCGAAGCGTTCACTCAACTCACGCAACAATTCCGGCCGGGCGATGGCTGCGGTGTTCACGCTCACCTTGTCTGCTCCGGCCCGCAGCAGTCGATCCACGTCCTCGGCCGTACGGACTCCGCCACCGACCGTCAGGGGGATGAAAACCTGCTCCGCCGTCCGACTCACGACGTCGAGCATGGTGCCCCGATCCGCAGTGGACGCGGTGACGTCGAGAAAGGTGAGTTCGTCTGCGCCCTGGGCATCGTAGGCGGCAGCCAGTTCGACCGGATCACCGGCATCTCGCAGATTCTCGAAGTTGACACCCTTGACGACGCGGCCGTCATCGACGTCCAGACACGGTATTACCCGAACTGCCAAAGTCATTGCGCGTGCCCTTCCTCGAGCCCTGAACGTGGGTCACCCAACGACCCGAGAATATCGAGAATCTCGCCGTGCACACCCGGTGCACCAGCGAGCACCGAACCCGAGTCGATGGTCCACGGATCGCCTGCCAAGTCCGTTACGACGCCACCGGCAGCCCGCACCAACGCGACACCCGCCGCATTGTCCCAAGCATTGTGACCGAACACTACTGCGCCGCCCAGTATTCCGGCAGCAGTGAACGCAAGATCCACACCTATCGATCCGTGAATCCGGATACGCGACGACACCCTACTCAACTGCGCCAGGACCTTCAGCCGATAGGAGCCGGGAATGCGGCCATGGCTGTCGATATTGAAGGCACCCATGCCTACGATCGATGAAGCCAGCGAGCTCCGACTCAGCCTCGGCAGTGGCCGTCCGCTCTCGAGCAAGGGTCCGTCTGCGATGGCGGCGTACCGCCGGCCGACAAGCGGTAGCCAAGTGAGACCCAGAACCGGCACACCGGCATCGAGGAGCGCGAGCAGTATGCCCGCAGTGGGCAGCCCCGCCGAGTAGTTGAAGGTGCCGTCAATGGGATCGAGCACCCAGATGGGTCCGCTACCGAGGTCAGGACCGCCGAACTCCTCACCGTGGACATCGATACCGGTCCGATCGCGCAGTTCCCCGGTCAACCGTTTCTCGAGCTCGAGATCGACGGCGGTAGCGAAGTCATCGGGACCCTTGTGCACCGCGCTTGGCGCCCCTACTCCGGAGACGAAACGGTCGTGCACACCGTCGAGTAGTTCGGCGGCGATGGCAAGTAGTTCCTGGGGGTCGCGGGACAGACTCATTGTCGGTGCATTCAGCCCGAGACCGCGTCGAGTGCTTCGCGAAGGGTGAACCGTCCCGCGTAGAGCGCCTTCCCGACGATGGATCCCTCGACTCCCTGGTCGACGAGCCCGGCAATCGCCTCGAGGTCACCCAACGTCGAGACCCCGCCTGACGCGACGACAGGCGCTTCGGTGGCCGCGCAGACTTGCGCGAGGAGCTCGAGATTCGGGCCGGTGAGTGTGCCGTCCTTGCTCACATCGGTAACGACATATCGAGAGCAGCCGTCCTTGTCGAGTCTGGCGAGGGTGTCCCATAGGTTCCCGCCCTCGGTCACCCAGCCGCGGCCGCGGAGCTGATAGTCACCGTTGACGAGCCGTACGTCGAGGCCGACTGCGATCTTGTCGCCATGCTTCGCTATCGCGCGGGCACACCAGTCGGGATTCTCGATGGCGGCGGTCCCGAGGTTGACGCGTCCACACCCGGTGGCCAGTGCTGCCTCGAGCGACGCGTCGTCGCGGATTCCGCCGGACAGTTCCACCTGGACGTCGAGTTCGCCCACCACATCGGCGAGCAGTTCATGATTGGAACCGCGCCCGAAAGCGGCATCGAGGTCGACGATGTGCACCCACTCGGCGCCGTCGTTCTGCCATGCGAGTGCGGCGTCGCGCGGCGAGCCGTATCCGGTCTCGGTGCCGGCCTCCCCTTGGACGAGGCGAACAGCTTCTCCGTTGACGACATCTACAGCGGGCAAAAGAACCAGGCTCACGTGCGACAACCCTAGTCGCTGTGCGGCGGGAACCGGGCCTCGGGTCCTCTCCGCCGAGTCCGGACGTAGCGCGGGAATCGCGTCACACGACGCACCGCGGAACGCGCGCTACAGGCTGCCGACCCAATTGAGGAGCAACTCCGCACCCGCGTCTCCGGACTTCTCGGGGTGGAACTGCGTGGCGGACAGCGCACCGTTCTCCACGGCGGCGAGAAACTTGCCGCCGTAGTCGGCCCACGTCAGTGCCGGGGGCGCTAGCCGTTCCGGCGTCGGTAGTTCCCAGGTCTGGGCGGCATACGAGTGGACGAAGTAAAAGCGGGTGTCGGGGTCGATCCCAGCGAACAGGGTGCTGTTGTCCGGTGCCTCGACGGTATTCCAGCCCATGTGCGGCAAAACGTCGGCCTGCAGGCGCTCGACAGTACCTGGCCATTCGCCGCAGCCATCGGCCGCGACGCCGAATTCGACGCCGCGTTCGAAGAGGATCTGCATGCCGACGCAGATTCCGAGGACCGGTCGCCCGCCTGCGAGCCGCTGACCGATGATCCGTTCGCCGCGAACCGCACGAAGTCCCTCCATACACGCCGCGAATGCGCCCACACCGGGAACGACGAGACCATCGGCCGCGAGCGCCACCTTCGGGTCGGACGTGACCTCGACGGTCGCGCCGGTTCTGGCCAGCGCGCGGGTGGCCGAATGCAGATTGCCGGAACCGTAGTCGAGGATGGCGATCTTTGGGGCGCTCATGCGGTCACCCTATCCGGCCGCGCACCCGCCCCGAGCGCGCGGTGGGCGACCATTCCGACGGCCGGAACGACCGCTGCCGCCATCGCCGCGACTGCGAAGACCCAGAAGTATCCCGCCAAGGAGGCAACAACACCGAGTGCGAGGGACCCGAGCCCCGCACCCGCGTCGAATCCGATGTTCCAACCCGCGCTCGCGGCGCCGAACCGCGAGGGGCCCGCGGCGGTGAAGACCATCACCAGCGACTCGTTCTGCACCGCGCCGAAGCCGAACCCGAAGGCGATCGCCGCGCATACCAACAACGCCGCGTGAGCGTGCGTTGCCTCACCGAGGGCGAACAGCACCAGTCCGGCGCATACCAACGCCAGGGCGGGCACCAGTAGGCGACCCACTCCGATTCGGTCCGAGACGAACCCCGCCGTATACCGTCCCAGGAGTGTCGCTCCGCTCGAAACCGCGAGAATGACCCCCGCGAACGAGGCCCGGTCTTCCAGTGCAATGGGCAGCAGGCTGGACAGACCACCGAAAGCTGCAGCGGCGACGGCAATCGCCAGCCACGGTATGACAAGAACCCACAATGGAATACGCCCGTAGGACGCTCGATCGGGGCGGTTCTCGATCGCGGGCAATCGTGCGATCGCGACTACGGCGACCATTGGGATCAGGGCCCCCAACACGAAGACAGGGGTAGCAGACCAACGCTGCATGATCGCCAGGCCCACAGGAAGACCCACCATCTGTGATCCGGCGACCGCGATTCCCTGGGCGCCCGTCGCCCGCCCGAGAATCTCGCGTGGCGCGAGCTCGGCAACCAGCGCAGACCCGGCGACAGTGAGCATTCCGAAGCCCGTTCCGCGCAAGGCCGACACGGCGAGAACGGGGACCGCGTGGACGGAAAGTAACAGCAGCAACGATGGTGGGCCGAGCAGCATGCACCCGGCTGCGAGTACCCACCGGTGTCCCCACCGGCGCAGGAGCCTGGGCACCGCCAGTTGAGTCACGACGGTCGCGGCCATGAAGACGGCGGTGACACTGCCGGCCAGTGCGTCCGAACCGCCGGACAAAGACACCACCAGGGGAACGACGGGCAGCAAGACGGCCCATCCACCGAACGCGGCCGCACCCATCACCATGGCGGTGGGCAGACCGGGTGTGCGGAAGAGGCCGCGGCGTGGTTCTGCGGCGGCCGTCATCTACACCAACCTGAGAACGCCCGCCACTGCGGCGAGCACAGCCAAGGCCAGAAGAACACCCGATGCCAGCTTGTTCAACTTCCACATCGAGTAGGCGCCGCCCGCCGCGATTCCCGCGGCGATGAAGAAGACGTAGACCAGGACGACACTCACGAACCGGACTTCCCTTACAGGCTGCCCTTGGTCGACGGCACGCCGGTGACTCGGGGATCCGGTTCTACCGCCTCGCGCAGCGCTCGCGCAACAGCCTTGAACTCCGCCTCTGTGATGTGGTGCTGATCGCGGCCGTAGAGAACCCGCACGTGGAGGGCGATGCGGGCGTTGAGGGCGATCGATTCGAATACGTGACGATTGATCACCGTCGAGTACGCGGCACCGGGGTCCCCGCCGATGACGGCGTGCAGGAGGTGTTCCGGTTCCCCGGTGTGCACGCAATACGGACGGCCGGACACGTCGACCACCGCGTGGGCGAGGGTCTCGTCCATCGGAATGAAGGCGTCTCCGAACCGGCGGATGCCCTTCTTGTCGCCGAGTGCCTGGCCAAGTGCCTGGCCCAGCACGATCGCGGTGTCCTCGACCGTGTGGTGCGCCTCGATCTCGACGTCGCCCTCTGCGCGGACGGTGAGATCGAAGCTCGCATGGGCGCCGAGCGCGGTCAGCATGTGGTCGAAGAACGGGACGCCGGTCGAGACGTCGACGACACCGGTGCCGTCGAGGTTCAGTTCGACGCTGATACTCGATTCTTTGGTTGTGCGTTCCACCTTGGCGATGCGATCGGTCATGCTCGGTCTCCTGAACTGGTGAGTTCGGTCGCGGCAATCTCGTCGCCGGCCGATATGAAGGCATCGTTCTCGGACGCTAGCCCGATCGTGGCGCGAAGGTAGCCCGGAATGCCGACGTCCCGAATCAGCACCCCCCGATCGAGGTAGGCCTGCCACGCGTGGGCGCTGTCGGTGAAGTCGCCGAACAGAATGAAGTTCGCATCACTCGGGATGACTCGAAAGCCCTTGTCCTCCAGTGCTTTCGAAACACGAACCCGTTCCTTGGCAAGGGAGTGCACGCTGGCGAGCGTCTCGTCCGCGTGCCGTAAGGCAGCCCGGGCCGCAGCCTGCGAGATCACGGACAGATGGTACGGCAGCCGGACGAGCAGCAGCGCTTCGATGAACGCCGGTGCGGCCGCGAGATATCCGAGCCTGCCACCGGCGAACGCAAACGCCTTGCTCATCGTCCGCGACACCACGAGCTTCGACGGGTACTCGTCGATCAGGGTCATTGCGCTCGGAGCGTCGGAGAACTCGGCATACGCCTCGTCCACGACCACGATGCCCGTTACGGCATCGAGGATCCGGCGCAGGTCCGCGATCTCGATACTGTGTCCGGTCGGGTTGTTGGGACTGGTCACGAACACCACGTCGGGCCGGCGTTCGCCGATGGCCGAGACTGCGGCCTCTACGTCGAGAGCGAAGTCGTCGCGGCGGAATATCGGCAGCCACTCGGTCTGAGTGCCGTCGGCGATGATCGGGTGCATCGAATAGGACGGCACGAAGCCCATTGCGCTGCGACCGGGACCCCCGAAAGCCTGCAGCAGCTGTTGAAGGATCTCGTTGGACCCATTGGCTGCCCAGACGTTTTCGGTGGTGACGTGAACACCGGTCTGACGGGTGAGATATGCGGCGAGATCGGTGCGCAACGCCACCGCGTCCCGGTCCGGGTAGCGGTGCAACTCCCGTGCCGCCTCCCGGACGAATTCCGCGACGTCGTCGACGAGCGCCTGCGTTGGCGGGTGCGGATTTTCGTTGGTGTTCAGTTGCACCGGGACTCTCAGTTGCGGGGCGCCGTATGCAGACTTACCGCGCAGGCTCTCCCGGATCGGCAGCGCATCCACACCGATGGAAGCGCCCGGGACATCCGGCCCCGTCATCGCAGGGCCTCGAAGCGCAGGCGCACGGCCTCACCGTGGGCCGGCAGGTCCTCTGCATTCGAGAGGGTGATGACATGACCGGACACCTCCTTCAGCGCGGCTTCGGTGTAGTCGACGACGTGCACCCCCCGCAGGAAGGTCTGCACACTCAGACCGGACGAGTGCCGGGCACAGCCGGCGGTGGGCAGCACGTGGTTCGACCCGGCGCAGTAGTCACCCAGGCTGACCGGCGCCCAAGGGCCGACGAATACCGCACCGGCACTGGTTACCTGGGCGGCCACCGCGGACGCGTTCTCGGTCTGGATCTCGAGGTGCTCGGCGGCGTAGGAGTTGACGACGCGCAGTCCCGCGTCGACGTCGGAGACCAGGACGATGCCGGACTGGGTGCCCGACAGCGCGGCTATGACCCGCTCCCTGTGTTTGGTGATCTCGAGCTGAGCGGCCAGTGCTGTCTCGACGGCATCAGCAAGTTCGACACTTGGGGTGACCAGCACACTGGCCGCCATCACGTCGTGCTCGGCCTGGCTGATCAGGTCGGCTGCGACATGCACCGGATCGGCGGTGGAGTCGGCAAGGATCGCGATCTCGGTGGGGCCTGCCTCGGCGTCGATCCCGACGAGACCACGGCACAGCCGCTTTGCAGCCGTGACGTAGATGTTGCCCGGCCCGGTAATCAGGTCGACGGGGGCGAGGTCCCCGCCTTCGGTGTCGGTGCCACCGTAGGCGAGCAGGGCAACGGCTTGAGCGCCGCCGACGGCCCACACTTCGTCGATGCCCAGAAGGGCTGCCGCCGCGAGGATGGTCGGGTGCGGTAGGCCGCCGTTGTCGGACTGCGGCGGCGACGCCACCACCAGCGAGCGAACGCCGGCCGCCTGTGCGGGTACCACGTTCATCACGACACTCGACGGGTAAACCGCATTGCCGCCTGGCACGTAGAGACCGACACGGTCGACGGGAATCCACCGCTCGGTGACGGTGCCGCCGGGAACCACCTCTGTTGTGGTGTCGGTACGCCGCTGATCGGCGTGTACCTTGCGGGTCCGTTCGATCGCGACCTCGAGAGCGGCGCGCACCGCCGAATCGAGCTCGCGGAGTGCGCGGTCCAGTTCGGCTTGCGGTACACGGACCTGGGTAGGCCGAACGCCGTCGAACTTCTCACTGAACTCCAGGGCCGCTTCGGCGCCACGTTCACGAACCGACTCGACGACCGGGCGAACCTGATGCAGCACCGCATCCACATCCACTCCACCTCGAGGAAGTGCGGCCCGAAGTTCGGACGTGGACGGCGTACGACCGCGAAGGTCGGTGCGGGCGAGCATGAGGGGTCCTCTCTGCGACTGGTGGGACGCGGCAAGTGACGGACACAGCGTCATTCAAGGAGCGCACCGTTCACGACGAACTGAGCACGACACCGATTATCCAGGATAGCCGCACCACCTTTTCACCGGTCGGCGGTGGAACGAGGATGTCGCGTACCGGCGTAGAGGCAGTCGAGTGTGCTTATTCGTGGGTAGAGCGCAGGAACCTTCGAGCCAAATTCTCCTCGACGGACGGCCCGGGAGTCCATTCGGCAATCCACGGCCCAGTGCCTTCACTCTGGTCGATCACTCCCCGTTCCAGCCAGGCATACCGGCCTTCGAGGATCGATTGCGAGACCTTTCGGTCAACATCATCGGTGTTGTTCCACAACCCGTCGAACAGGCTCTCGACCCTCAGTGCCGCCTGCCGGCAGAACAAGTCGGCGAGTTCGTATGCTGCGGTCCCCTCGGCCTCGTTCTCCCGGCGTTGCATCTCCGCTTTGACACAAGAGGCGGACATCGCGAACAGTTCGGCGCCGATATCGACGATCCGACCGAGGAATCCCTGCTGCTTTTCCAACCCTGCCTGCCAGCGTCCCATGCCGTAGAACGTGGAGCGGGCCAGCTTGCGAGAGTGCCGCTCGACGAAGCGCAGATGCTTGGCCAGGGCGCCGAACTCACCGTAGGCCGTGGGCACCTGCCCCTTTCCCGCAACCAGCTTCGGTAGCCATTTCGCGTAGAAGCCGCTGGCCTTCGCTGCCGCGCGGGCCTTCGCACCGGCGTCCGCACGCGGATCGGCGAGGTCGCCCGCAGCGGTCAGATGCGCGTCGACGGCTTCCCTGGCGACGAGCAGGCGCATGATCTCGCTCGAGCCCTCGAAAATCCTGTTGATGCGCAGATCGCGATCCACTTGCTCCGCAGGAACCGCACGTTCCCCGCGGGCGGCCAGGGACGCCGCGGTCTCGTAGCCCCGCCCGCCGCGTATCTGGACCAATTCGTCGGAGATGATGCAGGCCATCTCGGACGACCACAGCTTGGCCAGCGCCGCCTCGATCCGAATGTCGTTGCGACCCTCGTCGTTCATCTGCGCCGACAGGTCCACCACCGCCTCGAGCGCATAGGTGGTCGCGGCCACGAACGACAGCTTGCTCGCAACGGCGGCGTGCTCGCCGACGGGCTTGCCCCACTGCACCCGCACGCCGGACCATTCCCGGGCGATCTTCAGCGACCATTTGCCGGCACCGGCGCACATAGCCGGAATCGCGAGCCTGCCGGCGTTCAGCGTGGTGAGCGCGATCTTGAGGCCGTCACCTTCACGCCCGATCAGATTCTCTCGGGGCACGCGAACCTTGTACATGCGGGTGACACCGTTCTCGATGCCCCGCAGTCCCATGAACGCATTCCGCCGTTCGACGGTGATACCAGGCGAGTCGGCCTCGACGACGAACGCCGAGATACCGCCGCGGTGGCCCTCGCTCTTCGGCACGCGCGCCATGACGACGAGCAGTTCCGCGACCACGCCGTTGGTGGTCCACAGCTTCATCCCGTCCAGTTCGTAGGCAGCGCCGTCTTCAATGGGGATCGCCGTCGACGCGAGGCGCGCCGGATCAGATCCCACATCCGGTTCGGTGAGCAGGAACGCCGAGATAGCGCCGCGGGCACAGCGCGGCAGGAATTCGCGCTTCTGCTCCGGGGTGCCTGCGAGCTTCAGTGGCTCGGGGACACCGATCGATTGATGGGCCGACAGGAGAGCACCCAGGCTCGGATGCACTGAACCCACGAGCATCAGTGCCCTGTTGTACGCCACCTGCGAGAGGCCGAGACCGCCGTACTCCGGCGGGATCTTCAGTCCGAAGCACCCGAGGTCGGCCAAGCCGCGGACGTACTCGTCGGGAATACGCGACTCGGATTCGATGACGCTGCCGTCGATCTCCTCACAGTGGGCGCGAAGGCGGCCCAGGAACTCCTCGGTCTTCGCCGCATCCACGGGCGTCGGTTGCGGGAAGGGATGGATCAGATCGAGCTGGAATCGTCCGAGAAACAGTTCCTTCGCGAAAGAGGGCTTGTCCCAACCCGACTCCCTCGCCTCCTCGGCGACGGCCCGCGCCTGCTCCTCGGTGACCTTCGGAGTAAATGTGTCGACCATGTCGCGCCTCCTACTACCGGGTAGTCCTACTGACGAGTATCCCCCAAATGCCACATTTGGAACAGGGTTTTGAGTTTTGCCCCTCAGCAAATCCACCTCTCACCAGCACAATCTCCACTGGCGGTCTCGTCGAGTGTCAGTACGATGGGTCTGGTGTCTTGGCAGGTCTGGTACGCGGTGTTCGGGGCGTGGTGCCTGATCAGTCTGTCCCCGGGTGCCGGCGCGGTTGCCTCGATGTCCACGGGGATGCGATTCGGCCTAGGACGCGGCTACTGGAACATCCTGGGTCTCGAACTCGGACTACTGCTGCAACTCGTGGTGGTCGCCGCCGGGCTGGGCGCGGTGCTGGCGAACTCGACGCACGCGTTCACGGTGATCAAGTGGTTCGGCGTCGCGTACCTTGTGTATCTCGGGATTCGGCAGTGGCGGGCGGTCGCGACCGATGCTCCAGACAGCGGCGGCGAGACCGGAAAGGCCAGCGGACCGGCAATCGCCCTGCGCGGCTTTCTCGTCAACGCCAGTAACCCAAAGGCGACCGTCGTCATGCTGGCGGTGATCCCCCAGTTCATTGCCCTGGACGAGCCGCTGCTCCTTCAATACGCAATCATCGCCGTCACCATGATCGCGGTCGACATGACCATCATGATCGGCTACACCGGCCTGGCGTCGAGGGTCCTTCGGCTGATGAGGTCGCCGCGTCAGCAGCGAGCCACCAACCGAACCTTCTCCGGTTTGTTCTTCACGGCTGCCACACTCCTGGCCACGGTCCGCCACTCCACTTGATTTTCACCCTTCAAATACACCTCCCACCTGCATAAATCCCACTCGGCACAACCCGACCGGTGTCGGTACGATGGTCTGGTGTCTTGGCAGGTTTGGTATGCGTGGCTCGGCGCCTCTGTCGTTATCAGCTTGTCCCCAGGGGCAAGCGCGATCATGTCGATGGCCACCGGAATGCGATTCGGTCTTCGACGCGGCTACTGGAACATTGCGGGTCTTCAGTTGGGATTACTGCTGCAGATCGTCTTGGTCGCGGCCGGACTCGGGGCGTTGCTCGCGAGTTCGGTATTCGCATTCACAGTGATCAAGTGGCTAGGCGTCGCATACCTTGTGTATCTCGGGATTCGGCAGTGGCGGGCGAGACCGACCGACATGTCCGGCCTCGACGACGAAGCCACCGAGGCCAGCGGACCGGCGATGGCGCTGCGCGGCTTTCTCATCAACGCGAGCAACCCGAAGGCCATCATTTTCATGTTGGCGGTTCTCCCGCAGTTCCTCGATACGTCGGCCCCACTCGTCCCCCAGTACCTGATCATCGCCGCCACCCTGATAGTGGTAGACGTCGTGGTCATGACCTTCTACACCGGGCTGGCGGCAAAGGTCCTACAACTCTTACGATCACCCCGGCAGCAGCGCGCCACCAACCGCGCCTTCTCCGGGCTGTTCTTCGGTGCCGCAACCTTCCTGGCCACGATGCGTGCCGCCACTTGAGCCAGATGTAGCGCCGGTTCACATAGCGCCGATTCACATAGCGCCGATTCACATATCGAGGCCGAGATCCAGCACGTTCACCGAGTGGGTCAGAGCGCCGACCGCGAGGTAGTCGACCCCGGTGCCGGCGTAGTCCGCCGCGACGTCGAGCGTCAACCCACCGGACGACTCCAGTTTCGTGCCGGGAGCGGTCGCGTCCCGACGCTGCACCGCGATCTGCGTCTGCCACAGCGGGAAGTTGTCGAGCAGGACCAGTTCCACGTTCTCCGCGAGCACGGCGTCGAGTTGCTCGAGGCTGTCGACCTCCACCTCACATTCGAGGTCCGGCGCGGCAGCACGGACGGCGCGTAGCGCGGCCACCACCGATCCCGCCGCGGCGACGTGGTTGTCCTTGATCAGCGCGGCGTCGCCGAGCCCCATTCTGTGGTTCACGCCGCCCCCGACCCGGACCGCGTACTTCTGCAACGCTCGCAGCCCGGGCAGAGTCTTGCGGCTGTCGCGGATCTTCGCGCCGGTGCCCTCGACCGCATCAACCCACGCGGCGGTCGCGGTCGCGATGCCAGAGAGGTGGCAGACCAGGTTGAGCATCGTGCGCTCGGCGGTGAGCAGCCCGCGAGTAGGAGCGGACAGCGACAGCACCGACTGACCGGGGGTGACCCGAGTACCGTCCGCCACGCGGCCCAGAACCTCGTAGTTGCCCTCGCCGATCACCTCGTCGAGCACCAGCAGCCCGACATCGATCCCGGCGACCGTACCGTGGGCGCGGGACGCCACCGAAGCCTTGGCGACGGCATCGAGCGGGACCGTCGACACCGACGTGACGTCGGGGCCGTAACGGAGGTCTTCGTCCAGCGCGACTCGGACGATAGTTCGCACCTCGTCCGGGTCCAGACCCAGGGAGGCGAGTTCGTCGATGTGGGCAGCCATCAGCGCACTCCTGTGAGTTGAGGTTCGAGAAGCTCGAGCTCTCCGTCGCGGAGCCGGATGTGCGTGCTACGACGCCAGTCGGACGACGGCTGCGGATAGTCGAGGCGGGTGTGGCAGCCGCGGCTCTCGGTGCGAGCGGCCGCTGCGAGGACGAGGGCCGACGCTGTGATCGTGAGGGCGGCGTCCTCGAGATCGGTGATGGTGGTAGGCACCGCGCGCCGCGCCGTCGATAGTTCCGCCGCCACCGCGGCCAGTCCGGCACCGTCGCGGACGACGGACACGTTGTCGGTCATCCACTGTTGCAGGCCGTCACGCGGGATGCGCGGCAGTGCCTGCGGAGCCGGGTCGATGACCTCGACCGGCAGACCGGATCGTTCGACCGCGGCGGCACCGGCCCGTTCCCCGACGACGAGGCCCTCGAGGAGACTGTTCGACGCAAGCCGATTGGCGCCGTGCAGCCCGGTACGAGCGACCTCGCCGGCGGCGAGCAGCCCGGGCACTGCAGTACGACCGGAGACGTCGGTGACGATGCCACCGCAAGAGTAATGAGCGGCCGGGGCCACCGGGATCAGTTGCTCGCGCGGGTCGATTCCGGAGGCCAGGCAGGACGCCGTCACCGTGGGGAAGCGCTGCGCGAATCCTTGGAGAGCGCGGGCGTCGAGGTAGACGTGGTCGTGCCCGAGCGCACGGAGCCGAGCGGCGATCGCGCGCGAGACCACGTCGCGGGGCGCGAGGTCGCCGAGTGGGTGCACCCCGGCTGTGACCGAGTCTCCGTTGGCGTCGACCAGGACGGCACCCTCGCCACGCACGGCCTCGCTGATCAGCGGCCGCCGCCCCCGCCCACCGGGCGTGAACAGGACGGTCGGGTGAAACTGGACGAACTCGAGGTCCGCGACTGCGGCTCCCGCGTCGAGGGCGAGCGCGAGACCGTCTGCGGTCGAGCCCGCCGGATTGGTGCTACACGCGTACAGCTGACCGAGTCCGCCCGTTGCCAACAGTAGGGATGGGCAGTGTACGACGCCGAGTCCGCGCGGCGAATTGACGAGGACGCCGGTTACCCCGTGGGAGTCCGTCAACACTCGGAGTGCGGCGGCACCGAACAACACGGATGAGCCAGTCGCGCCGAGCGCCCGCTGCACCTCCGTGTCGAGGGCACGTTGCACCTCGGCGCCGGTCGCATCCCCGCCGGCGTGAATGATCCGGTGTGTGCTGTGCCCGCCCTCCCGGGTTCGAGACACGTCACCGTCCCGGCCACGGTCGAACATCGCACCGAGCCCGGCGAGCTCTGCCACCGCGCTCTGTCCGCCGGCCACGATCGAGCGCACGGCTGCAGCGTCGCACAGTCCTGCGCCTGCCTCACAGGTGTCGGCAACGTGCGAGTCGACCGAGTCTCCGGATTCGGCCACGACGGCAATGCCGCCCTGCGCGTACTGAGTCGCAGTGTCGGCCGGTCCGCCCTTGCTGATGGTGAGCACCGTCAGACCTCGAAGCGCGGCCGTACGGGCAGCCGTGAGACCGGCCACCCCTCCCCCGACCACGACGAAGTCTGCGTACTCCTCCCAGGAGATCCCCCGAACGGGTCCAGTCACTCCCCGCCGCCCGGGTTTCCGATCTCGATCATGCGCTGAACCGACTTTCGGGCACGCTCGGCGACCGCGGGGTCGACGTGGACCTCATCCTTCTCCTCGAGCAGGCAGCGCAGGAGGGCGGCCGGAGTGATCATCTTCATGTAGGGGCACGACGCGCGGTCGTTGACGGCCTGGAAGTCCACCTCGGGTGCGGCCTTGCGCAATTGATGCAGCATTCCGACCTCGGTGGCGACCAGCACCTGCCTGGCGCCGGTCTCGCGGGCGGCGTCGAGCATGCCTCCGGTGGAGAGGATCTTCACCTTCTCCTCGGGCACGAACCCCTCGCCGGCGAGGTAGAGCGCGGAGGTGGCGCAACCGCACTCGGGGTGGACGTACAGTTCGGCGCCGGGGTGCGACTTGGCCCGCGCCGTCAGTTCGTCCCCGTTGATTCCGGCGTGCACATGGCACTCGCCCGCCCAGATCTGCATGTTCTCTCGACCGGTCACACGCTTGACGTGGGCTCCGAGGAACTGATCCGGCAAGAACAGCACCTCACGGTCGGGGTCGATCGATGCGACGACGTCGACAGCGTTCGACGACGTGCAGCATATGTCGGTCAGCCCCTTCACCTCGGCGGTCGTGTTGACGTACGACACCACGACGGCGTCGGGGTAGTCCGCCTTCCATTCACGCAGTTGGTCGGCGGTGATGGAATCGGCAAGCGAGCATCCGGCACGTTCATCGGGGATGAGGACGGTCTTGTCCGGGCTCAGGATCTTTGCGGTCTCCGCCATGAAGTGGACACCGCAGAACACGATGGTGTCTTCGGGCGCCTCCGCCGCGATCCGAGACAGGGCCAGGGAGTCGCCGACGTGATCGGCGACGTCCTGGATCGCGGGTAGCTGGTAGTTGTGGGCGAGCAGGGTCGCGCCCCGCTCCCGCGCCAGCCGCTTGATCTCGGCCGCCCACTCTTCGCTCGCCTCGACGCCCGTGTAGCCGCCGGGACCGTCCTGGATCTGTGGGCGGGTACCCGCCCACAATGTGGTGGCAGTCATGGCTTGCTCCTTCGCCGTGGACTCGGTGAGCCGGTCCGGAATTTCCTAGAATCACGGTTTTCGACTTATGATCGAAAACATGCCCAATGGTAGCACCACCACCCATGAAGTTCTCACCGCGGTGTTCCAGGTTCGCCACTTCCCCGACGCCATCGATCCAGATCAGTCCGGTGAGTTCGGTCGCGGCGGCGGCCAACTCCCCGGATCCGGCTCCGAGGAGTTGGCCGTGCTGTTGTGGCAGCGGGCTCTCGATCCGCAGGCGGGCAAGTGGTCGCTGCCGGGTGGCGTGCTCCGCGAGGACGAAGATCTCACCACGTCGGCTCGGCGACAACTGGCCGAGAAGGTGGACGTGCAGGAGGTCTCGCATCTCGAGCAACTGTCGGTGTTCAGTGATCCCCACCGGGTACCCGGGCCGCGCACGATCGCATCGACATTCCTCGGACTCGTCCCCCTTCCGGCAGATCCGAAAGTCCCGGCGGACACCGCCTGGCATCCGGTGTGCGCGCTGCCTGAGATGGCATTCGATCACGGCACAGTGGTCGAGCACGCCCGCACACGCCTCGCCGCCAAGCTGTCCTACACCAACATCGCGTTCGGGCTGGCCCCAGAGGAGTTTGCGATGTCGACGCTACGCGAAATTTATTGCGCCGCACTGGGTTACCAGGTCGACGCCACCAACCTGGCGCGCGTGCTCGGAAGACGGGGCGTGCTGACTCCGACGGGCAAGACGGCACGCTCGGGCCGAACAGGCGGCCGCCCGGCGGCGCTTTTCCGCTTCACCGATTCCTGCTTGCGCGTCACCGACGAGTTCGCGGCGCTGCGGCCGCCGGGCTGACGCGTTCGGTCGCTCGCGAGGCTGTCCGCAATCACCGATCGCCAGTTGCGGCCCTGCAAACTCCACAACCTCGGCGCGAAAGTGCTTTGCACGCAACACATACCGAGACATTTTTCTAGTGACACTGTTCTAGGGACATTGTTCTACGGACACTGTTCTACGGACACTGTTCTACGCCGCATCGGAACGCAGATCGCCTCGAAGAACGGCGCCGATTGCTGGCCGCCGCCACGCCGGCGTGCCGTGACCACGCAGGAGACACAGACGGCGCCGAGAGGGTGGTCGGGCCTGTCAACGGAATGCAACGGGAGATAAGACCGTATGCGATCGGTGAGAATCGAGAAATATTTTCGGAATATTCCTATTCGGACCATCTATTCGCGTTTGCTGGGGTAGAAAAGAAGCGCGCCCCCAAGGGCGTGATCCAAAACACACATCACCAGTCAGGAGACCGCATGTTTTCATCGGACATCTTGGAGAGCGGCGTCGACCAAGTCATCAAGATCCTCAGTGAGAGCCTGAACTCCTAGTCCAAGAGGTTCGGAAATTCACTGAAACTGGGGCTCACGCGCGATCCCGTGGGCCCCAGTTTCGCGTTCCAACGAAGAACATAGTCATCAGTCAGGAGACCGCATATGTTTTCATCAAACATCACCTCAGGAAGCCTGTCAGGCAGTCTCGCCGCTGAAGCCAGCAAGTTCCTCAGGACTCTCGAGCAGTTGTTCTCCTCCTAGCCCTAGAGGCTTTGCGCCTCACTGAAACTGAGGCTCGCATGCAGTGCCGAGTGCCCCTGTTTCTGCGCTCAGTGCAAGAACTATCGACGCCCCAGGTCGGCACCGCGGGCAAGCCCAGCGATTACAGGCGCACAGGTTCCCGACGCGTTCATCCCACAACTCAGACTGGAGAAACTGTGAGGAGTAACGAACCAAAGATATTTGCAAAGCAACGACCTGGATAATTGTGAGGAATAACAAATCGAATAATTGTGAGGAGTAACGAAGACGAGAATTCGGATAATTGGGGGAAGCATGTGATGTCGCCGGCATGAACCTTCATCCGACGGTCTTGAACGGAATGCGACAGGGTGTAACAGGATGCCCAAGAATTGAGTGGCTCCACATTCTCAGGGGTCTATCTTGATTCCGACCCCGCACCCTGCCCACTGGGCTATAAAGAGACAGCGCCACCAGGTGGCGTGAGAAATGTGCACATGACAGTCAGGAGACGATATGAGTTCATCGGAGATCACAGACAGCGCTGTCGACGCGGTCATCCATCTCTTTACCCTCAACATCAGTTCCTAGCCCGGTGGACTCCGAACTTCATTGAGGTTGGCCTTACGTGTGACGCGGTCGGTCGCCCCGGTTCGACCCCAACCGAAGCACTGGTCCAAAGCTGCCCGTAGACCACCAATGAGCGCCCAGGGCGCTTCAGTCCGCAGGACACTCGGCCCCCATGGATCACCGATCCATGGGGGCCGAACCTGTCAGAACGAGTCGACTAGTTGCTTCTCAGGTCGACACTTCTCAGATCGACGAAGTCACTCCCGAGCGAGCCCCCGCCAGAACGTGTCCGATGCGGCAGCGACCAACTCGTCGACCGGGGCACCGTAGAGCATTCCGCCCGCGGCGAGGGTCGCGATGCCGTGGAAGGTCGCGAACGCAACGAGCGCAATATGCCAGGGGTCACCGGGACCGATGTCACCCGCGGCCTGGGCCTCGGTGATGATCCGGACCGTCAGATCCATCGGGGTACGGCCGGCCTCCACCACCTCAGCGGCCGCCCCGGGCGCCAACTTGCTGCTGTACATCAATGCGAGGAGCTCACGGTGGGTGAGTGCGAACGTCACGTAGGTGCCCGCGACTGCGCCCAAGCGGGCGCGGGGATGTGGCTCGGCCTGCTCGAATGCCTGCTCGAGCGCCTTGGTCAACCGATGGAACCCCTGCTCGACCAGCGCGTCCAGCAGGGCCTGTCGATCCCGGAAATGTTTGCTGGGAGCCGCATGGCTTACCCCGGCCTCCCTGGCGAGTCGACGAAGAGAGAGGCCGTCGACGCCGTCCTTCTCGAGCGTATTCTCGGCGCGTGTGAGTAGCACCTGACGCAGACTTCCGTGGTGGTACGGCTGTTCGGCGGCGGGCATGACAACAGCGTAGCGCAATGTTGACATTGACTACATTGGTGACAGTGGCTACATTCGGGGGCACTCAACGACTAGGAGAATCATGTCTGTCGACGTATCCGGATCGACCGTCCTCATCACCGGCGCCAGCGCGGGCCTCGGCGCCGATTTCGCCCGACGCTTCGCCGAGCGAGGTGCAAACCTCGTTCTCGTCGCCCGGCGAGAAGACCGGCTCGAGCAGCTCGCGAAAGAACTCCGCGAGAAGCACCCGGTGACGGTCACCGTGCTCCCGTTCGACCTCGCCACGCCCGGCGCCGCCGAAAGCCTCAGAAGCGAGCTCACCGCCCGCGGCATCCGCATCGACTCGCTGGTCAACAACGCCGGCTTCGGCACGCACGGAGACTTCGCGTCCGCTGACCTGGACAGGCTCAGCTCTCTCATTCAGCTCAACGTCACCACTCTCGTCGAGTTGTCCCACATCTTCCTGCCCGATCTGCTCCGTGGACGTGGCCTACTGCTGAACATCGCGAGCAGCACCGCATACCAGCCGACTCCCGGCATGGCCGTCTACGGGGCGAGCAAGGCATTCGTCCTTCACTTCACGGAGGCATTGTGGGCGGAGGCCCGAGGTACCGGACTGACGGTGCTAGCGCTCTCTCCGGGCCCGACACACACCGAATTCTTCGACGTCGTCGGCACTCAGGACGCGGCCGCCGGGTACATGCAAACCTCAGAACAAGTGATGAACACCGTGTTCCGGGCCCTCGACCGGCGCAACCCGCCGCCGAGCGTGATGTCCGGGTGGACGAACAAGATCTCGGCACTCGGCCCGCGACTGGGGACCCGCCGGATCACGGCGTTGGTCGTCGGGCGCATGCTCGGCAACGTGCGGCTGCGCGCCAAGATCGAGAAGTAGCGATCACGACGTAACGGCTGCGTCCCGCCGGTCCGGATCCCCCGTCTCCGGCTCGTCGAGTTCGATCGGACGATCCCCGACGCCGAGGTCGTCATACGGGTTGAGCGCGGCGAGTACCAGCGTCACCACGACGGCGACAAGGGGCTGAAAGATCAGCACCAGAAGCGTCCCGACCCCCGGCGCGACCGCAACGATTGTTCCGGTTGTGTTCGCGCCGGGGTGGGGATATCGCAGTGCAGCCACTCCGAGCCCGGCAAGTGCCATGACGCCGGCCCCCACCGCGCTTCCGGCGAGGACGGCGCCCAGGGCGACCGGACCGCGGCTGCGTCTCAACGTCCACGCGGCGACCGCGGTGAGGATGCCCACGACGAGACCCGCGCATACGAACATCCCGATCGCGTCGAATCTGTGCAGGCTCTCCCCGGTGAGTGACACACCACGGTCGGGTGCAACCACTAACAACTTCTCGGGCGGTGCGAGCATGCCCCACACCACGCCCGCAAGAACGCTCACCGCCACCGCGCCGCAGAAAATTCCCGCGGCTGATCGAAGCCGGATTCGCCGAAGTGGAGTCACCCCCCAGACGCTACCGCCGACCGAGAGCTGTCGAGTCGACGACACCGTGGCGGGAGCACTTGGCCCACCACCCGTCCGGGCTGACCTGAACGATCATGCGGCGACCACATGCCTCGCAGAAGCGGGGCGGTTCCAGTCCCAGCTGGGCGGCAGTGGGAACGGTGTCATCAACGCCGGGCACCACTCTGCGGCCGGTGTAGGGGTTGTAGCGCTCTTCCGGGTCGCTGTTCGCAGCAGTCTCCACCGTGGTCGTCACAGGGTGTCGTTCAGGGCCTTGATCGGCATCTGCAGATCGACGAGTAGGTCGAGGTCCTTTTCCGCGGGACGTCCGAGAGTAGTGAGGTAGTTTCCGACGATGACGGCGTTGATACCGCCGAGGATGCCCTGCTTCGCGCCGAGGTCGCCGAGCGTGATCTCCCGTCCACCGGCGAAGCGAAGAATCGTGCGAGGCAGCGCGAGGCGGAATGCGGCGACGGACTTGAGTGCCTCGCTCGCGGGCAGAACCTCGAGATCACCGAACGGAGTGCCCGGGCGCGGGTTGAGGAAGTTCAGCGGGACCTCGTCGGGCTCGAGCTCGGCCAGGTTCGCGGCGAACTCGGCGCGCTGCTCGAGGCTCTCGCCCATGGCGAGGATGCCGCCGCAGCACACCTCCATGCCCGCGTCGCGGACCATACGGAGGGTGTTCCACCGCTCATCCCAGGAATGGGTGGTGACGACATTCGGGAAGTGCGACTTCGCGGTCTCGAGATTGTGGTTGTAGCGATGGACCCCCATCGCCGCGAGCTGGTCGACCTGCTCCTGGGTCAGCATGCCGAGCGAGCATGCGATCTGGATGTCGACTTCATTGCGGATCGCCTCGATACCGGCAGCTACCTGCGCGAGCAGCCGCTCGTCGGGACCGCGGACCGCGGCGACGATGCAGAATTCGGTGGCGCCCGTCTTGGCAGTCTGTTTGGCCGCCTCGACGAGGCTCGGGATATCGAGCCAAGCCGCACGCACGGGCGACTGGAAGAGTCCCGATTGAGAGCAGAAGTGGCAATCCTCGGGGCAGCCGCCGGTCTTGAGGCTGATGATGCCCTCGACCTCGACCTCGGGACCGCACCATTTCATGCGCACGTCATGGGCGAGCCCGAGTAGTTCCTCGAGCCGCTCGTCGGGCAACTTCAGAACCTCGAGCACCTGACTCTCGTTGAGCGCTTCGCCGCGTTCGAGCACCTGCTCCCGCGCGAGCGCGAGGATATCCGTCTGTACTGAGGCCGAGGTCACACGCATCTCCTGGGAGCCGGGCCGATCACCTGTCGTGGATCGACTGATACGAGAATTGAACACCGTACAAGTTGCACGGCGTTCACGTTAGAACCGTGGTGGAATACTGTCAAAGCCAGGCACTCCCGCGGGCCGAGTCAGACGGATCCGGGGAGATCACGGATCAGGAGATCACACGGTGCAACTACGACGCGGCGACGTTCTCGACGGCGCGATGGCCATCCTCGACGAGTTCGGCCTCGCCGACTTGACGATGCGCCGCCTGGCCTCCTCCCTCGGTGTACAGGCGGGCGCGCTGTACTGGCACTTTCCCAACAAGCAGACGCTTCTCGGAGCACTGGCAGACAAGATCCTCGAGGACGTCGATGCCCCGGTCGAGGCCACGGCTTGGGACGGGGAGATCGTCGAACTGGCCCACCGCCTACGATCCGCGCTGCTGGCCCACCGCGACGGCGCCGAGCTTGTATCGGCCACCTATGCCTCCCGGATGACCAACGCGCGGGTGCGCGAGAGCTTCGCGGCCGTCGGATTGCGGTCGGGCCTGTCCCGCGAGCACGCCGAACTGGCCTCGTACTCGCTGCTCTACTACGTGCTCGGACACACCGTCGACGAGCAGTCGCGCGCCCAGATGGAATCGGCCGGCGCACTCACCCGGGCCGCGCTCTCGCCCGACGCCCCGCACTCAGCCATCGCGGCCTACGACGAAGATCTGCTGGACGGCGACCCTGCGATCCGGTTCGATTTCGGCCTCACCCTCTTCGTGGACGGGATCCGCACTCGCCTCGACTCTGCCGCGCATCCCACCTAGTAGGCACAATGGAGTGATACACGCCGCGCCGGTCTACTGACCGTTCATGAGGCCAGGGAGTGTGCACGATGAGATTTCGGCTCCGCCCCCGTAGAACTATCGCCGGCGCGGTGACATGCGGCGTGATGCTGCTCAGCGTCCCAGTCCCTGCCGGCGCCCAGACCGCCCTCGACAGCCCGGGCACCGTCGTCTCCTCCACCCCCATACCATCCGGTGCACTGCCCGAGAGTGTCGCTGCGGGCTCGTACGTGACCTATTGGACTCAGGGCCCGCAGGGTCAGCCCGCGCTGAGCACCGGGGCGATCCTGCTGCCGCCGGGCGAACCACCACCCGGCGGATGGCCGGTCATCTCGTGGGGGCACGGCACCGTGGGTATCGCCGACAAGTGCGCCCCAACGGTCACCGGGCAGATCACCAGCCCATATCTGGATTCCTGGCTCGAGCAGGGGTATGCCCTCGTCAAAACGGATTACGTCGGACTCGGGACGCCCGGAACCCATGCATACCTCGACGGGCCGTCGGAGGCACACAGCATGATCGACATGGTCCGCGCGGGCCGGGCGGTGACGCCGTCCCTCTCGGACCGGTGGGTGGCGCTCGGGCAATCTCAGGGCGGGCACGCCGCCCTGTTCACTGCCTCGATGGCCACCACGTATGCACCCGAACTCGACTTCCGGGGCACGGTCGCAACCGGGGCGCCGTCGAACATCGAGAAACTGGCGCCGCTGGCCGGACCGGACTTTCCGGCGCTTCCGCTCACCGGGAGCACGGTGTTCATCGCGTACGCGCTCGCCGGTCTTCGCGCGGCAAATCCCGACCTGAACCTCGACAGCTACCTGAGCCCGCTGGGCCGCGACGTTCTCGGCCGCGTCGAGTCGCTCTGCTACGCGGACGCGGAAGCACAGATCGGGAATCTGACCATCGGCCAGCTGCTGTCACGGCAGCTCGACGATCCCGCGATTCAGGCAGCGCTGCAGCGCTCGCTGGCCGTGCCCGTCACCGGCTACGACCGTCCGCTGTTCATCGGCCAAGGGCTTTTCGACGACATGGTTCCGGCAGTATTCGCGTTCGCTCTCACCTCGGAGCTGGCGGCCGCGGGCCAGAACTTCGTGTTCCGCACCTACCCGGACGGTCACCTCGGGACGATGGAGGCATCTCTGCCCGAAACCACGGAATTCGTTCGGGCGGCGTTCCAATAGAAGGTGGGGTGACAATGCGACCAGAGTTTGTCCGACGCGGGTTCATCCGACGCGCAAGCATCGCTGTCGCTCTGACACTCGGCCTGGCGTGGCTCGGCGTCCCCGCCCCTGCCGGTGCGCAGACTGTGCTCGACGACCCAGGCACCGTCGTCGCTTCCTCCCCCATGCCGTCTGACGGGCTACCTCAGGGGGTGGCTACGGGAACGTACGTGACCTACTGGACCACAGGTCCACAAGATCGGCCGGCGCCCAGCACCGGCGCGGTCCTGCTGCCGCCGGGCGAGCCGCCAGCCGGCGGATGGCCGGTCATCTCGTGGGGGCACGGCGCCGTGGGCGTCGCCGACAAGTGCGCCCCAACGGTTACCGGCCAAATCGTCATACCGTACCTGGAGTCCTTTCTCCAGCAAGGGTATGCAATCGTCGCAACGGATTACGTCGGCCTCGGCACACCCGGAATTCACCCGTACCTCGACGGACCGTCGGAAGGGCACAGCGTGATCGACATGGTCCGCGCAGGCCGTGCCGTGACACCCTCATTGTCGGATAGGTGGGTGGCGCTCGGGCATTCGCAGGGGGGCCACGCGGTCCTGGCCGCCGCTTCGATCGCCACGCGGTACGCGCCCGAACTCGACTTCCGTGGAACCGTCGCAACCGGAGCGCCGTCGAACATCGAGAAACTGGCCCCGCTGACCGGCCCGAGCTTTCCCGCGCTTCCGCTCACCGGGAGCACGGTTTTCATCGCTTACGCGCTGGCCGGTCTTCGCGCGGCAAATCCCGACCTGGACGTGGACAGCTACCTGAGCCCACTCGGCCGCGACGTTCTCGGCCAGATCGAGTCGCTCTGCTACGCGGACGCACAGGCTCAATTCAGCGACCTGTCCATCGGCCAGTTGCTGTCACGGCCGCTCGACGGCCCCGAAATGCAGGCGGCACTGGAGCGTTCCCTGGCGGTACCCGTCACCGGCTACGACCGCCCGCTCTTCATCGGCCACGGCATCTTCGACGAGATGGTCCCCGTGGTGTTCACGTATGCACTCACCTCGGAACTGGTGGCTGCCGGCCAGAACTTCGTGTTCCACACCTACCCCGCCACTCACGTCGCGACGATGTACGCCGCCCTGCCCGATGTGACCGAGTTCGTCCGGTCGGCTCTCCGGTAACGGGCGGTTCACTCTAGCTCTGCCCGCGCCGGAAGAGCTTGTTACCCAACCAGACCAGTGGATCGTACCGGGTTGGTCTATGGGTGAGCGTTGTACCAATCGATCATCTCTTGGGGGTGTTCGGCGAAGTAGGTATAGCCGTGGTGGCGGATAGGGGTGCCGTCAATCCACAACATCTCCTTGTCCTCAGCGGGGATGGCATCGTATATCGCTTGGACGTCGACTTCGCGGGTCATAGAGTCGTCTCGGACTTGAACGACGAGGGTAGGGACGGTGACTGAGGTCGCGTAGCGGGTCATGTCGTAGTCGTCGACCTGGAAGCTTGTCAGAAGCTCGATGCAGGTTTCGAAGTGTCCGATGGCGTCGGGTACTCCCATGGATTCGAGTGCGCGTTCGGCGAAACTGCGGCCAGTCAGTGGCTGTATAGCGATCAGTGAGCGCACGCCCTCGAATTCCGAGGGATGATGAGTCATCGCAACAAGAGTGGCGTCGGCACCGATGCACAGACTCTGCAGTGAGATTGCCATGTCTTTGGTGTCGGGGCGCGACCGAATGTAGCGCAGTGAGCCGATGACGTCGCGCCATTCGATCAATCCGGTGGCGCAGATGCCCCCAGCTCCGGCTGAGCTGAGGCCGTGGTTTCGAAGGTCGTAGGCCAACACGTTGTAGCCGGCATCATGCAGAGCCTTGTACTTGGGAAGGAAGTCGACCTCGACGCCGTTGGAGCTGTTCCAGCCCTCGAGATGGCCGGGGTACCCCTGGCGGTTGGCGGGACCGAAGTGATTGCAGATCACTATGCGGGCGGAATCGCAGGGGATAAACCATCCCTCCAAGACGGTGCCATCGAGGGCGGGAAAGAAGACGTCTTCACTGTCGAGGCCAACGCTGTCGGGATGTTTGAGGATTGGGGTTCGTTCGGGGAACGCCAGACCACGGGCGATCGCCTCGGCGATCTCGGCTCCCATACCGGTTGCGCTGTCAGCCATTGCGAATCCTCCTCATGCGGTTTGGAACGAACGGCAAGCCGAAAACGCGTTTCAAGTATTGTGTCGCCGAAAAAGCTTGTTGCCCAACCAGACCAGTGGATCGTATCGTCGATCCACCACCCGCTCCTTCATCGGAATGATCGCGTTGTCGGTGATCTTGATGCCTTCCGGGCACACCTCGGTACAGCACTTGGTGATGTTGCACAATCCGAGACCATAAGCGTCCTGCGCCGAGTCACGGCGGTCGGCGGTGTCGAGGGGATGCATCTCGAGTTCGGCCACCCGAATGAAGAAGCGGGGACCGGAAAAAGCGGGTTTGTTGTCCTCATGGTCGCGGATTACGTGACAAGTGTTCTGACACAAGAAGCACTCGATGCACTTTCGGAACTCTTGGGAGCGTTCGACATCGATCTGCTGCATCCGGTACGCACCCGGCGCGAGGCCGGGCGGGGGCGTGAACGAGGGGACCTCGCGCGCCTTCTCGTAGTTGAACGACACATCGGTGACGAGATCGCGGATGACGGGAAACGCACGCATCGGTGTCACCGTCACCACCTCGTCCTCCGCGAACGTCGACATCCGCGTCATACACATCAAACGCGGTTGGCCGTTGATCTCCGCCGAACACGAACCGCACTTACCTGCCTTGCAGTTCCATCGCACCGCCAAGTCGGGGGCCTGGGTGGCCTGGAGTCGGTGAATGATGTCGAGCACCACTTCACCTTCGTTGACGGGAATCACATAATCCTCGAGGGCCCCATCGGCAGAGTCTCCACGCCAGACCCGGAACCGTGCGTCGTAACCCATTTCATCCCTTCCTTCCCGGATGCTCTGCGAGTTCGGCGTCGGTGTAGTACTTGCTCAGTTCGTCGATATCGAAGAGCGCCAACAAGTCCTTACGCATCGGGGTCTGACGTTTTCGGGTGATCAGGACATCCGGCACGGCCGCGCCGGGATGCGCGGACATGTCCCCGACCGCGCTGCACACGAGCAGGGTGTCGCGCCATTCGGCATCCATGGCCGGATGATCGTCACGGGTGTGCCCTCCGCGACTTTCGGTGCGCATCTGCGCCGCCCGGGCGACGCACTCACTGACGATCACCATGTTCCGCAGGTCTACCGCGAGGTGCCAACCCGGGTTGAACTGACGGTGTCCTTCGACCTCGACACTGCCGATACGTTCCTTGATCTCATCGAGTGCGACAAGCGCCGCAGCGATCTCGTCTTCCTTCCGGATGATGCCGACGAGATCGTTCATGACTTGCTGCAGTTCGGTGTGAAGGGTGTAAGGGTTCTCGGACGTTCCGTCGTCCTCGGGCGAGGAATCGAACGGAGACAACAGCATTCGTGCCGCCGCATCTACAGAGCCAGGAGAGACGACGGGTCTGTCCGAGAGCGACTTCACGTACGAGGCAGCTCCGAGACCCGCGCGGCGTCCGAACACGAGCAGGTCCGACAGCGAATTGCCGCCGAGCCGGTTGGAGCCGTGCATGCCGCCCGAGCACTCCCCCGCGGCGTACAGACCGGCGACGCTCGATGATCCGGTGTCGGGGTCGACCTCGATCCCGCCCATCACGTAGTGGCAGGTCGGCCCAACCTCCATCTGTTCCTTGGTGATGTCGACGTCCGCTAGCTCCTTGAACTGGTGATACATCGACGGCAATCGGCGGACGATTTCGTCGGCGGGCATACGCGAGGCGATGTCCAGAAACACGCCGCCGTGCGGAGTCTGCCTTCCGGCCTTGACTTCCGAATTGATGGCGCGCGCCACCTCGTCGCGGGGCAGCAGATCCGGTGTGCGGCGGTTGTTGTCGGAGTCCTTGTACCAGGCGTCGGCCTCTTCTTCGGTCTCGGCGTACTGACCTTTGAAGACTGGGGGGATGTAGGAGAACATGAACCGATCTCCCTCGGAGTTCTTCAGCACTCCCCCGTCGCCCCGCACACCTTCGGTGACGAGGATGCCCTTCACGCTGGGCGGCCACACCATGCCGGTCGGGTGGAATTGCACGAACTCCATGTTGATGAGGTCGGCCCCAGCGCGAAGGGCGAGCGCATGACCATCGCCGGTGTACTCCCACGAATTGGATGTCACCTTGAACGACTTGCCGATTCCTCCGGTCGCCATGACCACCGCGGGCGCCTCGAACAGCACGAAACGTCCACTCTCACGCCAATATCCGAACGCACCAGAGATTCGGTCGCCGTCTTTGAGGAGTTCGGAGATGGTGCATTCGGCAAAGATCTTGATTCGGTCCTCATAATCTCCGGTGGCGGCGAAATCCTCCTGTTGCAGCGATACGATCTTCTGCTGCATGGTTCGGATGATCTCGAGACCGGTGCGGTCGCCGACGTGCGCGAGACGAGGATAGGTGTGACCACCGAAATTGCGCTGGCTGATCCGGCCGTCGGCGGTGCGGTCGAACAGAGCACCGTAGGTTTCGAGTTCCCATACCCGATCCGGTGCTTCACGTGCGTGCAACTCGGCCATTCGCCAGTTGTTGAGGAACTTGCCACCTCGCATCGTGTCCCGAAAGTGGGTTTGCCACGTGTCCTTCTCGTTGGCATTGCCCATTGCCGCTGCGCACCCACCCTCAGCCATGACGGTGTGGGCCTTGCCGAACAGCGACTTGCAGACGACGGCGACGGACAGGCCCTGCTCGCGGGCCTCGATGACCGCGCGCAGTCCGGCACCACCGGCACCGATCACCACGACGTCGTAGCTGTGCCGTTCGACTTCCGTCATTGTGCTCCTTTGGTGCTATCGACTCGAGTTCTCATACATTGCCGAACGTCGTCGGCCTCACAGCCGTCTCGAGCCCGGACTGGCAAATCAATTGATCAGGCGGAGGTCGGATAGCGTTCCACTCGCCACGAGCATCACGTAGAAGTCGGTGAACATCAGCGTGCCCAGCGTGATCCACGCGAATTGCATGTGACGGGTGTTCAGCTTGCTCACCTGTGTCCAGATCCAGTACCGAACCGGGTGTTTGGAGAAGTGCGTGAGCCGGCCACCGGTGACATGCCGGCACGAGTGGCACGAGACGGTGTACGTCCACAGCAGGATGACGTTGCCCACCAGAATCAAGGTCCCGAGTCCGATGCCGAACCTGCCGTCCGCGCCGCGGAACGAGCCAACTGCGTCATAAGTGTTGATCGCGGAGATGACCACCGCGAAGTAGAAAAAGTAGCGGTGCACGTTCTGGACGATCAGCGGAAAACGCGTTTCACCCGAGTAGGTGCTATGCGGCTCGGCGACCGCGCACGCGGGCGGTGCAAGCCAAACCGACCGGTAGTAGGCCTTGCGGTAGTAGTAGCAGGTGAGCCGGAATCCGAGCAGGAGCGGCAACACCAGGAATCCGAGCGGAATGATCATCGGCAATTCGCCGATAGGCGTGCCGAAGTGGCTCGAGCCCGGCACGCAGGACGTACTCAAGCACGGTGAGTAGAAGGGTGTCAGGTAGTGATATTCGTCGACCCAATACGCCGTTCTGACCCACGAACGGATCGACGCGTAGATCACGAACGCGGACAGACCGAGCACCGTGAGCAGCGGCAACTGCCACCACCGGTCGGTGCGGAGCGTGCGTTCGGCTATCTGGGCACGCGTCGGAGCCCCGACGCCAGCACTACCGGGATTCTTCGGCGGCGCGCTCATTCGCGCCCGTAGTGGAGTCCGCCCAGACCCTCGTCATCGACGCCCCGCCACATCGACGCGTCGTACGGGGTATCGGACACCTTGATTCGTTCCTCCGATGGGCGAGAGGTACGCGGAGGCGAGGAGTCGAGTTCTCGTGCATCGATCTCGAGCCGCTCGAGATCATTATCAAGTCGCCGCACGGGTGCGGCATCGCCGTACATCGAACGCAGCGAACCGACGCAGCGCCGCAGACGGTCGATCGTGCGGTTCAATTCGAGCATCTCGGAGGTCGACATGAAATCTCTCCCAACCCCGCCGAATAGTCGTGACGTTGCTCACACTACCGGTAAACGGGGAGCTTGGGGGTGATTTCCGGCCGCGGTGAGTCGCGAGCCAGGTCCAGCATCGAGCTCAACCAGGCGCTGTCGAACCACCCGGGCGCCGCTGCGGCAAAAGACGCGGCTTGCAGGCTTCCACTGCCAGCGGGGATGGACCCGACGACATCGACGCCGGTCACCGCGGGCAGGTCGTCAAGATTGCATTGCTCAGCGAGCCCGGGCTCGTGCGGCCACGAGCCGATCACGATTCCGGCGCAGGCGAGCCGCTCGGCCGTCAGCGCTCGGATGGTGAGTTCGGTGTGGTTGAGAGTGCCGAGTCCGGCTGCCGCCACCACAACGGTCGGTGCGTCGAGCGCCCGCGCGAGATCAACGAGAGTAAATCCATCGACTCCCAGTCGCACCAGCAGACCGCCCGCCCCCTCGACGAGCACCAGGTCGCGTTCGGCGTCCAGCGCCCTCACGCTCTCTACGACGTCGGCGCACCGCACCATCGGCAGTCCGGCACGACGGGCCGCAGCAGCGGGGGCGAGCGGATCCGGGTAGCGGGCGAGTTCGAGCACCGCCGCCACGCCGGACAGTCTCCTCACCTCCGCAAGGTCACCCGGCTGTCCCGGAGCGACTCCGGTTTGCGCGGGCTTGCAAACCGCCACGGACAGACCCGCAGCCCGCGCTACGGCTGCGAGCGCTGCCGTAGCCACGGTCTTACCCACGTCCGTCGAGGTACCGGTGATCAGGACGATACTCATGCCCACGCTCCCTCGAGGACGTCCGCCAGCACGGTCTCGATCCGAGCCAGTTCCTCGGGGCCGAGCGTCGCCCGGGCAGTGAGCCGCAGGCGCGACGTGCCCTCCGGCACGGACGGAGGTCGGAAGCAGCCGACGTGCAATCCCTGTTCCCGGCACGCAGCTGCGGCGTCGACCGCCCGCTGCGGGTCGCCGAGAATCACCGAAACAACAGCAGACTCGGGCGTCCCCGCCCCTGTGAATCGGGCAAGGTCGCGGGCTCGGTCCAGTACGGTGCCGGCGCGATCGGGCTCGGCTCGCAAGATCGAGAGCGCCGCGCGCGCCGCTCCCACCGACGCCGGGGCCAAACCCGTGTCGAAGATGAACGTGCGTGCTGAATCGATGAGGTGTGCGCGGACCTTTTCGGAGGCGAGAACCGCACCACCCTGGCTGGCGAGAGACTTCGACAAAGTGGCCGTCACGACGATGTCCGGTTCGCCCGCCAGCCCCACTTCGTGCACCAGGCCTCGCCCACCGCTGCCGCGAACACCGATGCCGTGGGCCTCGTCTACGAGTAGGAACGCGCCGAATTCCCGGCATACCCGGTGTAGTCCGACCAAGGGCGAAAGATCGCCGTCCGCGCTGAACACCGAATCGGTGATCACGAGTGCACGCTCCTCGGTCCGGTTGGCCAGCGCGCTGCGAACGAACTCGACGTTCGAATGCGGGGCAACGTCGACGCGAGCGCGGGACAGCCGGCAGGCATCCACGAGTGAGGCATGACTTCCGGCGTCGGAGACGATCAGCGATCCGGCGCCGGACAGCGCGGTGACGGCGCCCAGATTCGCGGTGTAACCGGAGGAAAACACCAGACCGGATTCGGCGCCGACAAACTCCGCGAACTCCCTTTCGAGCAGATCGTGTTCGGTGGTCGACCCGGTGACCAACCGCGAGCCGGTGGCCCCCGCACCCCACCTTCGTAGCGCAGTCGTCGCCCCGCGTACCACCTCGGGATGGCGCACGAGGCCGAGGTAATCGTTCGACGCCAGATCGATGAGTCCACTACCGGAGGTGCGAGGACGCAACTCGCGGCGCAGTCCGGCAGCACGTCGCCGGTACTCGATGTCGTCGAGCCAGGTGGACGGGGCGCGGTCGGTGCTCACCCACAGCACCATACGCGACTTGAACGGTGTTCAACCCGGTATGGGGTCACATTCTTCGGGTGGCTAGAGTCGAGCGGTGACCTACCCGAGCCTGTCCGTCGACGACATCTCCACCCTCGACGCCTCCCTGCTCTGGCATCCGTACGGCGCATTCCCTGCTTCGACGGCCCCACTCGTCGTAGCCTCGGCGAACGGGACCCGGCTCACCCTTGCCGACGGGCGCGAACTCGTCGACGGTATGAGTTCCTGGTGGGCCGCGGTGCACGGCTACCGGCATCCTGTCCTGGACGCGGCCGCCACCGCACAACTCGGTCGGATGAGTCATGTCATGTTCGGCGGTCTGACCCACGAACCGGCTGCCAGGCTGGCGCAACTGCTCGTGGATAACTCCCCGGACGGTTTGGACAAGGTCTTCCTCGCGGACTCGGGCTCGGTGTCCGTCGAGGTCGCGATCAAGATGTGTCTGCAGTACTGGCGAAGCCGCGGCACGGTGGGCAGGCATCGACTGCTCACCTGGCGCGGCGGCTATCACGGCGACACGTTCGCGCCGATGAGCGTCTGCGACCCTGATGGCGGAATGCACTCGCTGTGGACGGACGTGCTGGCACGGCAGGTGTTCGCGCCACCGCCGCCGCGCGAGTTCGACGCCGGCTACGTCGCGGAGTTCGAACGTCTCGTTCAGTCACATTCGTCCGAATTGGCGGCGATCATCGTAGAACCGGTGGTACAGGGTGCGGGCGGCATGCGGTTTCACGATCCCCGGTACCTGTCGGAACTTCGACGGATCTGCGACGAGCACGAACTACTGCTGGTGTTCGACGAGATAGCCACCGGATTCGGCCGAACCGGAGAGTGGTTCGCTGCCGACCACGCCCGGGTGAGCCCCGACATCATGTGCGTCGGTAAAGCCCTCACAGGCGGATACATGACTCTCGCCGCTACCCTCTGCTCCAGCGAGGTCGCCGAGACCATCAGTTCCGGAGACGCCGGTGGGCTGATGCATGGGCCGACGTTCATGGCCAATCCCCTCGCCTGCGCTGTCGCAGTGGCCTCGATCGAACTGCTGCGCTCACGCGACTGGCGAGGTGAGGTCGCCGCCCTGAACGCCGGACTCGAATCGGGCCTGAGGCCTGCGGTCGACCTCCCCGGAGTCCGAGACGTCCGCGTTCTCGGTGGCATCGGAGTGATCGAGCTGGCGAACCCGGTGGACATGCAGGAGGTCACCGACGCAGCCGTGGCTTCCGGGGTGTGGCTACGGCCGTTCCGCAACCTGATCTATGCGATGCCGCCCTACGTGTGCACCGCCGACGAGGTGCGGACCATTGCAGCAGGAATGTGCGCGGCGGCTCATAGTCAGAGCGCCGCCTGACCGGCGAGGAGTGGTCGAAAAGAGAGCAGAACGGCTGCGGGCACTACTGTTTTCGATATGGGCCCTCGCGATTCGACCGATACCATGCCGTTTCCGGTGTGGCCCGGTAGCGCCTATCCCCTAGGCGCCACATACGACGGGGCCGGAACGAATTTTTCGCTGTTCTCCGAAGTAGCCGAAGCCGTCGATCTGTGCCTGATCGCCCGGGACGGCACGGAAACGCGGATCCGCCTCGAAGAGGTCGACGGCTACGTGTGGCACGCATATCTGCCGACGGTCGCTCCGGGCCAGCGCTATGGGTACCGAGTCCACGGACCGTGGAACCCGGCGGCCGGGCATCGCTGCGATCCGAGCAAGCTCCTCCTCGACCCTTACGGCAAGGCTTTCGACGGCACCTTCGACGGCGACCGCTCCCTGTACTCCTACGACGTCGAGGAACAGGCGGACCTCCACGATGCCATCGACCGCGACAACGAAGACCCCGAAGAGCACCTGTCGGGGCATTCGGAATCCGAGGTCGAGGCGGAAGCCGAGAATCCTGTGGAACCCCCCTTGGCCGGACATGATTCGCTCGGCCACACGATGACCACAGTGGTGATAAACCCGTTCTTCGACTGGAACTCCGATCGCGCGCCCAAGCGTCCCTACCACGAGACCGTGATCTACGAGGCTCACGTCAAGGGCATGACGGCGACCCACCCCGATGTTCCGGAGAATCTCCGTGGCACCTATGCGGGGCTGGCGCATCCGGTGATCATCGACCACCTGGTCGGACTCGGCGTCACCGCGATCGAACTGATGCCGGTGCACCAGTTCATGCACGACCAGACCCTGCTCGACCGCGGGCTGCGGAACTACTGGGGATACAACACGTTCGGCTTCCTCGCCCCGCACAACGAGTACTCGTTGGCGGAGAAGCCTGGCGCCGCCGTATCGGAGTTCAAGTGGATGGTCCGGACGTTCCACGAGGCGGGTATCGAAGTAATCCTCGATGTCGTCTACAACCACACGGCAGAAGGCAACCACCTCGGTCCGACCATCTGTTTCCGCGGGATCGACAATGCCGCCTACTACCGCCTTGTCGACGGGAACGCCGAGCACTACAAGGACTACACCGGGACCGGGAACAGCTTGGACGCTCGGCACCCGCACACGCTGCAATTGATCATGGACTCGCTGCGGTACTGGGTCACCGAAATGCACGTCGACGGATTCCGATTCGACCTCGCGTCCACGCTCGCGCGCGAACTGCACGACGTGAACCGGTTGTCCGCGTTCTTCGACCTCGTCCAACAGGACCCGGTTGTCAGTCAGGTCAAGCTGATCGCCGAACCGTGGGACGTCGGGGAGGGTGGCTACCAGGTGGGCAACTTTCCCGGACTGTGGACGGAATGGAACGGCAAGTACCGCGACACCGTCCGCGATTACTGGCGGGGCGAACCGGCGACTCTCGGCGAGTTCGCGTCCCGTCTGACCGGATCGTCCGACCTCTACGAGGCGACTGGCCGGCGGCCCAGCGCGAGCATCAACTTCGTGGTCGCCCACGACGGGTTCACGCTACGCGACCTGGTGTCCTACAACGAGAAGCACAACGAGGCCAATGGCGAAAACAACACCGACGGTGAGAGCCATAACCGCTCCTGGAACTGCGGTGTCGAAGGCCCGACTGACGACCCGGACATCCTCGACCTCCGTGGGCGGCAGAGCCGGAACATGCTGGCGACACTCATGCTGAGCCAGGGCACCCCTATGCTGGCGCACGGCGACGAGATGGGCCGTACCAAGCAAGGCAACAACAATGTGTACTGCCAGGATTCGGAGCTGTCGTGGATCGACTGGTCTCTGACCGATACGAACGCAGACCTACTGGAGTTCACCAAGCGGGTGATCGCACTGCGGATGAACAATCCGGTGTTCCGTCGACGCAGATTCTTCGAGGGCACACCCATCCGCAGCGGCGACCAGACCAGAGACATCGCATGGCTCACGCCGTCGGGCGAGGAGATGACGCCCGAGGATTGGGACAGTGGGTTCGGAAAGTCGCTGGCGGTATTCCTCAACGGGAAGGGCATTCACGAACCCAACCAACGGGGGGAACGGGTTGTCGGTGATTCGTTCCTCTTGTGCTTCAACGCGCACCACGAGGGAATCGACTTCTCTACTCTCCATTCCGATTACGCCGAAGAATGGACCGTCGCGCTCGACACGTTCGTGCCGAATGGGGTGAAGGAATCGGTGATCAAAGCGGGAGATCCGCTGCATGTCGAGGCCAGGTCGCTGGTCGTGCTGCGTCGGACCGCCTGAACCGAGGACAACCATGTCGATCACGGCGACGTACCGGCTCCAACTACGTGGCGACCATTTCACCCTCACGGACGCCGCTGCCGTGGCCGACTATCTCGATGACCTGGGGGTTTCGCATGTCTACCTATCACCGATCCTCACAGCGACCGCCGGATCGACCCATGGCTACGACGTCACCGACGTGACTCGCGTATCCCCCGCACTCGGCGGTCGTGCGGCGCTGCTCGCGCTATCGGAGGAGTTACGTTGCCGCGGCATGGGAATCGTCGTAGATCTCGTCCCCAACCACGTCGGCGTTGCGAAACCCCACCAAAACCCTTGGTGGTGGGACGTACTCACTCACGGTCACAGTTCCGAATACGCGGAGTACTTCGACATCGACTGGGATGAGGACAACGGCGTAGACGGCCGTCTGGCGCTTCCCGTACTCGGATCGGATGCGGATCTCGAAACACTGACGCTCGACCGCTCCGGTACCGAACCGTTGCTCGCATTTCACGAGCATCGGTTCCCGGTCGCGCCGGGCACCGACGGTACCGACCCGCGATCGGTGCACGACGCGCAGCACTACCGCCTGGTGCCATGGGATTCCGGGCTCATCGGATACCGGCGATTCTTCACGATCAGTGACCTTGCCTGCATCCGGCAGGAAGATCCGCGGGTATTCGAAGCTGCGCACCGCGAACTTCGAGACTGGGTGAGCGGCGGACTGATCGACGGCGTGCGCGTCGACCACCCGGACGGACTGTCCGATCCGGCGGGATACCTCGCCCGGCTGCGCGCGGTGATCGGCGCGGACCGCTGGCTCGTGATCGAGAAGATCCTGGCTCATACCGAACCGCTGGACACCACTCTGCCGATCGACGGCACCACCGGCTACGACGCACTTGCCGAACTCGGGGGTGTGTTTCTCGAACCCTCGGGGGCGGCCCCGCTGACCGCGTTGTCGGCCGCCAAGACGGGAGATCGAGGGGACGCGGCCTGGCTCTCTGAGCAGGAAGTGGCGATCAAACGCACGGTCGCCACTTCCGGCCTGGCACCGGAGGTCGGTCGACTCGTGCGTGCGATCCTCGCCGAGACCGGCAGCGCGTGCGGCAGTGATCTTCTTCGCGAGGCCGTCGTGGACGTCATCGCAGCCATGCCCGTGTACCGGTCGGACTACCGCCCGCTCGCCGGACTGGCGGGCCGCGTTATCGGGGACATCGCCCGACACGAAGCGGAATGGGCCGAACCTCTCGACGCGCTCGCTGCAGCTCTGATCAATCAGGGTGAGGCGGCCACCCGCTTCCACCAAGTCTGCGGCGCAGTGATGGCGAAGTCGGTGGAGGACTGTCTCTTCTATCGCACCGCCCGCCTGACATCACTTCAAGAAGTGGGCGGCAATCCGGCACGAATGGGCATCGCACCGGCCGAGTTCCACCTCGCGAGCGCGGAGCGCGCTACCAGGTGGCCGAGGGCCATGACGACACTCTCGACCCATGACACCAAGCGCGGGGAGGACGTCCGAGCCCGGATCGGCGTCCTGACCCAGGTGCCCCACCTCTGGGCCGGATGCGTCGATCGGTGGGAGCGGATTGCCCCGCCCCCGGATCCGGTTACCGGTCTCTTCATGTGGCAGACGCTGTTCGGTGTGTGGCCTGTGGACGGTCGGGCTGCAGCCGAGGTGCCAGGCTTTCGAGACCGCATCCACGCCTATGCGGAGAAGGCCGTCCGCGAAGCCGGAGCCCGCACATCCTGGAACGACGTCGACGCGGACTTCGAACGTGATCTCCATCTCTGGCTCGACACCGTGATCGACGGGGCGGTCGGGAAATCGATCGGTTCGCTGTGCACCCAATTGGCACGGCACGGATGGTCCGACGCTCTCGGACAGAAGCTCCTCCAACTCTGCGGCCCGGGAATTCCGGACGTGTATCAGGGCACCGAACTCTGGGCAGACTCCCTCGTCGACCCCGACAATCGCCGCCTGGTGGACTACGACTTGCGGCGGCGCACCCTCCGGGAACTGCGGATTCCACCCGTCGATGCGACGGGTGCGGCCAAGATGCACGTCGTCCGGGCCGCTCTGAGACTTCGCCGGGAGAGACCGGAGTCCTTCGTCGGGGGGTCCTACACCCCGATTTTCGGTACCGGGCAGGCCGCAACCCACGTGGTGGGCTTCGCGCGGGGCCCAGCAGGTGCGCGCCCTGACATCGTCGCAGTGGCAACCCGGCACAGTGTCGCACTCGACGGCGTCGCACTCGGCGACGTTCAACTCGGTCGGCCAGGCTGGGGCGACACCACCGTCGCGCTGCCCGAGGGGACGTGGACCGACCGCCTCACCGGCGAGACAGTGCACACGGCCGACGACGACACGATTCCCGGACCCCGTGCCGACTCGCTGTTCGCCACCTACCCGGTCGCCCTGCTCACGCTCTTGGCAACTGACCGCTGACCGAAGCCGGGCGACTGCCCATCTTCCTGCCGTGCACGGTAATGGAAGTGTCAGATTCGATTGGCTGTGAGTTACTCCACGGCTGTTGCTTTCGTCCGAGATGTCTGCAAAACTCTCCGCTCGATAACGACTCAATAACAACTCAGTAACGGGGAGCAAAAGATGTTGAGTAGAAGAGCCTTTCTTGGAAGCACACTGGGTGCAGTTGCCCTCGGTGCACCGATTCTGTCGTCAGTTGCTCCGGCTCTGGCCCCTCGCGCCTACGCTGCTACCACTATCCGCACGAAGGTGGTCAACGCCACCGGAACCTTCGGCAACAGTGCGATCAAGATGTACATTCCCGGTGTCAACCCCGCCGGGCAGCAAGGATTCGTCAATGCCAGCGGGGTCTTCGTAACGGTCCCCCAAGATGTCGCTCACGGCACCCCCCTCGACATGGCGATCCCGCTGTCCAACACCGGAGACACAGATTTCGTCTTGCCCCAGATGTCGGGGCGCATCTACTTCGCGATCGACGGCGACTTGACGTTCAGGGCCGTCGCCGACGAACAGGGCGTCCGGAGAATGCAGTACCCGGCGGGCTGGGTTGAGAGCGACGACAGTTTCTCGGTGATGCACGACTGCGTCGAGTTCACCCTGAACGACCTTGGAATGTTCTGCAACACCACAATGGTCGACAAGTTCTCCGTGCCGTTGGCCATTCGATTGGAAGGAGACGCGTCGCAGACCGCCGGCGAACTCGTCCCTGGCGGACGCGAGAGAATCTTCTCCACCATCGCCGATCAGCCGGACTTCGCACGACTGATCATCGGTGACAACAAGCGCGTGATCGCCCCCGGCCACGGCATCGACTCCGGACTGTTCTCGTCCACCTACTACGACGAGTACATCAATGAGGTGTGGAGCAAGTACGCCACCACCGACCTGCTGGTGACCGACCACCTCAAGCAGATCACCTACACCGGCCGGGTCAGAGATGGGGTGCTCATCTTCGACAAGGGTGTGGCACCGATCCGCAAACCAAGCACCCGCGACGTGTTCTTCTGTGATGGGGCCCTGGCGGCTCCGAACGACGGTGTGACCGGACCGGTCGCCGCGATGCTGGGCGCTGCCTTCAACCGAGGGACGCTACTCGAACACTCCGCTCAGCCCATCAGTGACACCAAGCTCCACTACAACACCGCCGTCGCCAACCACTACTCGCGGGCCCTGCACGAGAACACCAAGGACGGCAAGGCGTACGGTTTCGCATTCGACGATGTCGGAGACCTCGCGGCGTTCATCCAGGACCACAACCCGAGCTCCTGGACTATCACCCTGACCGATCTCTCCTCGGGACCGGCTCCTGGTGGAACCGATCCTGGTTCAGACCCGGGCACTGATCCCGGCACGGGCGGCGGCACCGACCCGAACACGGGCGGCGGCACCGACCCGAACACGGGTGGCGGCACCGACCCGAATACCGGTGGCGGCACCGACCCCAACACCGGTGGCGGCACCAACCCCGGCACGGGCGATGTGTCCACCGGCAGCGCGGGGCTGAACTTCGGGTCGTAGCAGCCCGCGACTCGAGGCATACCTGAAAGGAACCCGCACCAGGCGGTGTGGGTTTTCTTCAGGCCGCACAGTGGCGGCTCAGGGCACGTTCTAAGGTGCTTCCTCTGGCGGTCAGGCCATCTCGGGGACGTGAAGGTGCGCGATGGCAAGCTCGAACTCACCAGTCTCGAGCACCTCGGCGTTCGCCTCGCGCAGAGATGCGGCCCTGATCTCGTTGATGCGTTCCATGTTGCGTTCCATCGCCTCGCGGCTGTCGTAGGTCAGCGACGACACCGCACGGCCGGCAGCATGATCCACTAGCAGGCTGGCGCTGCAGAACCCTTCGAGTTCCTCCATCTTGGGTATTCCGGCCAACTTCCACACATCGACGACACGGTCCATGTGGGCTGGTTCCGCCTTGGCCCAGGTGACCCGGCAGTAGGCACCGCGATCCGAGGGGTGATCGCGGTGCATCGCCGCAATGTCCCACCTCGACACCTCCGCGGTGCCGTGGAAGATCTCGGCAGCCCGGTCACGCAACTCCCGCACCGGTCCCTCGCTCGAGCGCAGCGATTCCTCGTCCCGCCACGAACTGGTCGCGATGCATCGGCCCGAATCGCGATCGACCAGCAGGGACAAACCGAGGCAACCGTCGACTTCCGCCAGCGCAGGCATCACGACATCGCGCACGTGCTTGATCCCCTCGTCGATGAACGAGGGATGCGCCTGAATTGTGGTTGAGCGTGCAAACACGATCGTCACCCTTCCTTGTCGAGGGCGACGCCACGGGCGGCGTCGCCCGTTGATCCCACGTGTCTCACACTCCTCCGCAACGGCGCCGATAGCAACGTCCGTGCATGTGATGCCGAGATGTGCGTATTCGCGCAACCGGAGAAGGCTCCAAGCGACTTCCGCCGAAATTCGAATGCGGCACCCACCTCGGGTGTGCCACTCTCTCGAGACATGACGACCAGCACTGAGATCACTGTCCGGACCGCCGACGAGCAGGACTGGCGCAATCTTCTGCTACTGCACGAAGTCGGGTTCGGTACCCCGTACACCTCGGAGGCCGTGGATGCGCGGCGCGAACTCGTCGGCATCGACCGCTCGATCATCGCGGTCGACGACGAGGCCGTGGTCGGCGTGACCATGGATTTTCCGATGACAGTCACCGTCCCCGGCGAGGTCGCAGTACGAGCGGCAGGGATCACCGGGGTCTCCGTCGCACCCTCGCACCGACGCCGGGGGATACTCCGCACCCTCTACACCGAGCAGCATCGACGGATACGAGCGACCGGCGCTGTGCTGTCAGTGCTCATCGCCAGCGAGGGTGGAATCTACGGGCGATTCGGATACGGCCCCGCCACCATCGAGTCCACGGTAAGCGTCGACCGTCGTCTCGGGGCGTTCCATCCGAAGGCCCCCGATCCGGGCGGGGTACGCGTCCTACGCCCGACCGATGCCCGCGCTGCGATCACAGCCGTCTACGACCGCTGGCAACGGATCACACCCGGCGCACAGGTTCGGCCCGACATCTTGTGGGATCAGCTTTTCGCCGATCACGACATCGACCGCGGCGGCGGTACGAGCCTGTTCGCCATGCTCCACGACGACGGCTACGCCCTGTATCGCCGGGCCGGCGGGGAGGACGCGATGATCGCCCGGATCCAAGAGATGCGGACGGTTACCGACGACGCTCACGCTGCGCTGTGGCGCGCACTGTTCGGCCTCGACCTGATGCACGGCATCGAGACGACCCTGGCGCCCGAGGATCCGCTTCCCCAACTGCTCACCGATAGTCGTGTGGTCCGCACGCGGTCGCGGCACGACCGATTGTGGGTGCGGATCATGGATGTACGAGCCGCACTCGAGGCGCGCACCTACCGATCCGACCTCGACCTCGTTCTACAGGTCGACGACGGGTTCCTCCATGCCGGTGGGTGCTTTCGGCTGACAGCCCGGGACGGCCACGCCACCTGTACGCCTACGGACGACACTCCGCAGGTCGTCGCCGATCTGGATGTACTGGGCAGTCTGTATCTCGGAGCGCATCGGGCACGCACATTCGCGGCGGCCCATCGGCTCTGGGCCGACACGCCGGAAACACTGTGGGCCGTCGACCACGCATTCGACTCGAACCGAAGCGCTCAGATCGGCTGGCCGTTCTAGGTCCAGCTTTACGACTTGGCGTGTTCCACCCACGCGTCGGACCCGGGGAAGACGAGCGCCTCGTGACCGTCGTCGTACCGGACGAGGTACGGCGGTTCCCCGTTCTCTCCGTGTACCTCCACGACCTCGGCGGTCTGCTCGTGTTTTCCGACAACCCTGCCCTGGACGTGCAACCGGTCTCCAACTGCTACGCGCATGACTGCTCCTCGCGACGTTCGACTTGCTACTCCCAGCTTGCTACTTCCGGCGTCACAGCGAAAGGGGCGACCAAACTCTCGTGCGCTGCGCGAGAATCCAGATCACGGCATCCTGATCGAGTGCACACCTTCGAGGTTTGGGCTCCGCTACCGAATACCGTTCGTGTCGACGTCGACGGTCGACGCCACGACATGACTCCATCACCGGACGGGTGGTGGTGCGCGGAGATCGATGCAGCCCCAGACGCACGGTACGGCTTCCTGTTGGACGATGGCGACACCGTGCTCCCCGACCCACGCTCGCCGCGGCAACCCGACGGCGTCCACGCGTCGTCCCAATTGCATGCGCTCGACGAGAGCTCGTGGACCGACGCGCAGTGGACAGGGCGGCAGCTCGCCGGGTCGGTGGTCTACGAACTGCACGTCGGAACCTTCACCGCCGAAGGCACCTTCGGTGCCGCGATCGAACGCCTCGATCACCTCGTCGAACTAGGCGTCGATTTCGTGGAACTGATGCCGGTCAACGGCTTCAACGGCACTCACAACTGGGGCTACGACGGCGTCCTGTGGTACACGGTGCACGAGGGATACGGCGGACCGGACGGATTGCAGGCCCTCGTGGACGCATGTCACGCCCGCGGAGTCGGGGTTGTCCTCGACGTGGTCTACAACCATCTCGGCCCGTCCGGGAACTACCTCGACCGCTTCGGACCGTATCTGACGCAGGCCGAGGGCACCTGGGGCCTGGGCATCAATCTCGACGGTCCGGAAAGCGGCGAGGTGCGCCGCTACATCATCGACAACGCGCTGCGCTGGTTCCGCGAGTTCCACATCGACGCCCTCCGGCTCGACGCCGTCCACGCGCTCGTCGACCATACCGCCACCCACATCCTCGAGGACTTGGCCATACAGACCCGACGTCTGTCAGCACATCTGAGGCGACCCCTGACGTTGATTGCCGAGAGCGACCTGAACGACCCGCGACTGATCACGTCTCGGTCCGCGAGCGGATTCGGTCTCGACGCCCAATGGGACGACGACGTCCATCACGCCATCCATGCGGCGGTGTCGGGTGAGAGACAGGGATACTACGGGGATTTCGGTTCGATGGCATGCCTGGCCGACACCCTGCGCCGAGGCTGGTTCCACGCGGGGACATTCTCGTCGTTCCGCGGGCGCATGCACGGCAGACCCCTCGACACCCTGCGCACCCCCGCCAGTTCCCTGGTCGTGTACACCTGCACTCACGACCAGATCGGCAACCGCGCGGTGGGCGACCGGCCCGGAACCTATCTCAACCACGGGCAACTGGCGGTGAAAGCCGCACTCGTGCTGTGCTCACCGTTCACGCCGATGCTGTTCATGGGCGAGGAATGGGGGGCGAGCACGCCGTTCCAGTTCTTCACGTCGCATCCAGAGCCGTCGCTCGCGCGAGCGACGGCGGAGGGGCGCAAGGCCGAGTTCGCCAATCACGGCTGGACCACGGATGATGTGCCCGATCCGCAGGACCCGGAAACGTTCGCGAGATCCAAGCTCGACTGGGACGAGCGCGGTCGCGAACCGCACGCCCGTCTACTCGAGTGCTACCGCTCTCTCATCCGCCTGCGACGCGAACGCTGGGAACTCACGGATCCTTGGCTCGAGAATCTGTCGGTGGACTACGACGAGGCCCTCTGCTGGATCGTCGTGAACCGCGGCCAACTTCGTCTCGCGTGCAACCTCAGTGCCGAGTCCGTGACCGTCCCCGTCGGCGGCTCCCCCTTGCTCTGGTGGGAAGCGCCGACCCAGGACGAAACAGCATCCGTGACGGTGCTGCCGGCTCACTCGTTCGTTGTACTCGACGGTGCGACGGCAGCCCGCTCGTCCTGACGGCTGCGCAGCAGACGCAGTACGAGGATCGCGGTGACGAACAGGATTGCCGCGGTGGCGACGGCGGCCACGTGCATGCCCGCGACGAACGCGGTCTGTGCAGATTCCAGGAACACCGTGCTCGCGGTCTCCGGAAGGTGCTGCGCCTCGGCGATTGCGGCGCCGAGGGTCCCCTGGGCCGGCGCGACCCGATCAGGCGCCAGCAGGGAGGTGTCGAGGCCGCTGCGGAAGATCGCCATGACCACGCTGCCCAGCACCGCAACACCGAGCGCGATACCGAGTTCGTACGCGGTTTCGGACACCGCCGAGGCGGCACCCGCACGTTCGGGTTCGACCGCACTGACGACGAGATCGGACGCTAGAGTCAAAGCGATACCGACACCCGCACCGACGAGTCCGAAGCCGATCACGAACATATTCGGCCCACTGTCGACACGCAGGGCGAACAACATGGCTGCACCCACACCGCCGACGAACAGCCCGCCGCCGAGGACATGCGAGGTCGCCCAGTAGCGGACCATCCAGGCCGCCGCCAAGGCAGTGACCGCGCTCATCAGCATTCCGGGCAGCATCAACACCCCCGCTTCGAGCGCCGTCTTACCCAAGACCAGTTGCAGGTACTGGGATCCGAAGAACAGAACACCTGCCAGCGCAAAGACAGAAAGCAGGTTGGTGAGGACGGCCGTCGAGAATGCCGGCTTGGCGAACAAACCGAGGTCGATCATCGGATCCTTCATAACCCTCTGCCTGCGCACGAACACAACGCCAGACGCGACACCGGCAAGACCAACGGCAATGAGCACTGGGGAGATCCCGTGCACCACAGACTCTTTGACGGCGTAGACGAGTGGCAGCATCGTAGACATCGACAGCGCCGCACTGGTCAGGTCGAAGCGTCCCGGGTTCGGATTCTTCGACTCCGGGATCAGCACCGGTCCGATGCCGATCAGCATGAGCATTACCGGGATGTTGACCAGGAACACCGAACCCCACCAGAAGTGTTCGAGCAGCCAACCACCGATGAGCGGGCCTGCCGCGGCGCCACCACCTGCCATCGCGCTCCAGACTCCGATCGCGAGGGTGCGCTGGCGAGGGTCGACGAAGATCGCCCGGATCAGGCCGAGGGTGGCGGGCATCAGCGTCGCACCCGAGATTCCCTGTAGCACACGGGCTGCGATCAGCATTTCAGGCGACACGGCCCATGCTGCGATCAGCGAAGCAATCCCGAACCCGGCGGCGCCGAAGAGTAGGAGACGGCGGCGCCCCACTCGGTCGCCGAGCGTGCCCATCGTAATCAGCAGACCGGCGAGCACGAACGAGTAGACGTCGATGATCCACAGCAACTGCGTGCTACTGGGTTCGAGGTCTGCGCTGATGAACGGCAGCGCGAGATCGAGCACGGTGGCGTCTACCGCGATCAGGAGAACGGCAAACGCCAAGACGATGAGCCCGAGCCAGTCTCGGCGCGATGCGGAGGCCCGACCCGGCTCACCCGAGGCTTCGTTGATCCCGCGATCCGTGGACACAGACAATTGACTTCCTGCGACTTTCCGATTCGAGAGTTGGGACATGCGGTACACCGTCCAGCCGGTATAGTTTCCGTACATTACCGTGAACCGTCCAGCCGGTAAAGTTATTTCCGGTACAGTCGCTCCTCATGACCGCCGGTACTCGCGATCGCATACTCGACGCTCTCGAGAAGCTGCTACTCGAAGTAGGAATCGCCCAGGTGACCCTGGAAGCGGTCGCCGCGGAAGCAGGGGTATCCAAAGGTGGCCTGCTCTATCACTTCCCCAGTAAGGAAGCACTCCTCGCAGCAATGGTGCGACGACTCGGCGAGCGAGCGGATGCGCATTTCGCCGACGCCATGTCCGGCGGCACCTCGCTATCGGAGTGGTACCTGCAGGTTCCCGACGCCAATACCGCCGAGGAACTCGCCCTGTACCGTTCCACGATCGCAGCGCTTCGCAGCGTAGACGGTCAGCACGACGAGATTCAGAAGGCCGTCACCGAGGTCATGCGCGGGTGGGACGAAGGCCTCCAGAATGAAATCGCCGACCCTGTCCAGGCCGAGATCGTGCGTCTGGTCGGCGATGGCATCTATCTTGCCGCGCTACTCGGGCTCCCCCTGCCGGAGCCCGAACTGTATGCGAAGGTTGTCGAGCGCCTGCTCCGATAGCGGTCAGGTGAGGTACCGGTAAGCGGGACTCCCCGGTTCGAGACGCTCCACCTGTATCCGAGACTGCTCCATCCGGTCGAGCAAATCCCCCAGCCCCTCGGCCTTGCCGAGTTCGATACCCACCAGCGCCGCGCCGGTCTCGCGATTGTTCCGCTTCACGTACTCGAACAGGGTGATGTCGTCCTCGGGGCCGAGCACCTCGTCGAGGAATCTGCGCAGCGAACCGGGCTCCTGTGGGAAGTCCACAAGAAAGTAATGCTTGAGACCTAGGTTGACGAGGGAGCGTTCCAGAATCTCGCCGTACCGGGAAATGTCGTTGTTGCCACCGGAGATCAGGCACACCACCGTCGAACCGGGTTCGAAGGTGATGTTGCCGAGAGCTGCCACCGACAGCGCACCCGCCGGTTCCGCGATGATGCCCTCGTTCTGATAGAGCTCGAGCATCGTCGTGCAGAGCGAGCCCTCGTCCAGATTCGCCATCACGAAAGAATCGGCCTCGAGTCGGATCGTGGCCGGCCGGCCGGGCCGACCCAGTGAGGTGTGCGAGACCACCTCGGCGCCCAGGGCCGATACGACGGCGTACGGAACGTCACCCACACGCTTCACGGACGCACCGTCGACGAAGGGATCGATCTCCGTGAGGGTGACGGGCGCACCGGCGACCAGCGCCGCGGTCATCGACGCCGCGCCAGTCGGTTCGACTCCGACGATGGCGGTCCCGGTCGCGTGAGCGCGCAGGTAGGTCGCGATACCGGCGATACATCCGCCGCCACCGACAGGGACGACTACGGCGTCCGGCGATGTACCGAGTTGAGCGAGAATCTCGGCTGCTATGGTTCCCTGCCCGGCAGCGGTACGGACGTCGTCGAACGGCGGAACCATCGTCGCGCCGGTGCGCTGGACGTCGGCCTCAGCGGCAGCGGCTGCGGCGTCGTAGGTGTCCCCCGTCATGATCAGTTCGACGAACTCTCCGCCGTGCGCGCGGATGCGGTCGCGCTTCTGCTTGGGCGTATTCGACGGGATGTAGATGCGACCGCTGATCTCCATGGACTTGCAGGCGAATGCAACACCCTGGGCATGGTTTCCGGCGCTGGCGGCCACAACTCCCGCCGTACGCTCCTCGGCGTCGAGTTGAGCCATGAGATTGTAGGCGCCGCGCAGTTTGTACGAGCGGACCACCTGCAGGTCCTCTCGCTTCAGGTAGACGTTCGCGCCAGTCAGGGCCGACAGCCGCTCGCTGCGCTGCAGCGGGGTCGCGTCGATTACAGGGGAGATTCGCTCGATGGCCGCATCGATCTCTCCCACCGTGAGGGGAGAGATCATGTCCTGGGCTGCGGTGTCGGGCGATGTGGGCACCCGAACATATTCCCATTCTGACGCCATCATGTACCAGCCGGGTTCAACTCTGCGGATCGAATTGTGACGTTCGCGGACATATTTCGATACCGCCATTCACCCGGCATCACGCGGGTTCGAGGACGAACACGGGGATCTGCCGGTCGGTCTTCTTCTGATAGTCGGCGTAGTCGGGGTACACGGCGACGGCGCGTTCCCACCAGACGGCTTTCTCGGCGCCGGTTACCTCACGGGCCACCATGTCCTGCTTCACCGCTCCGTCACGCAACTCGACGAGCGGCTCGGCTTTCACGTTGTGGTACCAGGCGGGATTGTTCGGGGCACCGCCGAGTGAGGCGACAATCGCGTACGTTCCTTCGTGTTCGACGCGCATCAACGGAATCTTGCGGAGCTTGCCGGACTTCACACCGCGGGTGGTGAGCAAGACCACCGGCATGCCCGCCAGCGTCGTTCCCTCCGCTCCATCAGTGGACTCGATCAAGTTCGCCTGGTCTGCGGACCACTTCAGCGAACCGGGTTCATATTCACCTGTGAGTGGCATGCCACCAGTCAACACCCGACCGCTGCGAACCCGCCGACAATTTGTCGATCTCGCCGCATTGCAATGCCCTGATCCAATTGTTCGCTGTGACGAACTCGACTATTCGAGTACCCTGATTTCAACCGGGACGCGCCCGTCCCCCTCCACGAGAACTGCCGACGATGAGGTGATCTGTAATGCCGACGAGTCGGGCCGGCCTGCGCCACGATGTCCGCGCCAGCGATGGCATCCAGACAATCGACATTGCCGGCACCGAGTGGCCCCTTCACAAGCTGGAGGCTCTCGGTGCGGCCCTGCTGACCTTCGTAACGGTCCTCACCGTCACTCAGACATTGCAGACCGCCGTGCTCACCGCCGCCGCCGTAGCCGTCGTCGTGTGGTGGGGAAGACGCCTCTACGCCTCCCCCACCTCGGATCATCCCGGGGCCGAGCCGTCACACGGAGAGGCAGCTCGGTCCCAGTAGGGCCTTGAGGTCGCCCATCAACGCCGACGACGGTTCTACTCGCAACACGTCGTCGACCTTCCACAACGTGACTTCACTGCCGCCGATCAACCGCACATGGACGTCGGAGGTTCCCGGGTGCCGCGTGAGGACTTGCCTCAAGGCGCCGAGTTTGTCCTTGGTGCATTGACGCAGCGGCAAACTCACTGCCAGTGGCTTCGCGACACCTACCGCCGACAGATCCGGCACCGCAAGGTCGTTGGCGATGAGTGAGATCCTGTCGTCGCGAATCGACACGCGCCCCTTGACCAGCACGACCGAATCCTCCGTGACGTCCATCCCGTACACCGAATAGGCCTGAGGGAAGAACAACACCTCGATACCACCGGCTAGGTCCTCGAGTTGCGCGGACGCCCACGTCAGGCCGTTCTTGTTGATCCGCCGGTTGACCGAAGCGAGGATGCCCCCGACGGTCACCTGGGTGCCGTCTTTGACGTCACCTTCGAGGATCGTCGGAATTGCGGTATCGGCTTGCGCCGCCAGCACGTGTTCGACGCCATTGAGCGGGTGACCGGAGACGTAGAGTCCCAGCATCTCCCGCTCGAGTGCGAGCCGATGCTTGGAATCCCACTCCTCCTCGGGAATCTTCACGTTGAACACCGACGTGACCGACTCGTCGGCGTCGGCGCCACCGAACAGGTCGAATTGCCCGACCGACTCCGCCTTCTTGGTGCCCATCACCGCGTCGATGGCGTCGGCATGGACCAGTAGTAGCCCCTTTCGCGGGTGGCCCAGGGAGTCGAACCCGCCCGCCTTGATCAGGGATTCGGTGACCTTCTTCGAACACGCCGCGGTGTCGATCTTGCCCAGGTAGTCGGAGAAGTCGACGAACTTGGACTTCTCCTTGCGTGCCTTGATGATCGAGCTCACGACGTTGGCACCGACGTTGCGGACGGCCCCCAACCCGAACCGGATGTCCTCACCGACGGAGGCGAAGTCGACCTCCGACTCGTTCACATCGGGCGGGAGCACGGTGATCCCCATCTTGCGGCAGTCGGCCAGATAGACCGCGGCCTTGTCTTTGTCGTCACCGACCGAAGTGAGCAGCCCCGCCATGTACTCGGCGGGATAGTTGGCCTTGAGGTACCCGGTCCAGAACGACACCAGCCCGTACCCGGCGGCGTGAGACTTGTTGAACGCGTATCCGGCGAAGGGGAGAATCGTGTCCCACAGCGCCTTGATCGCCGGCTCGGAGAATCCGTTGGCGAGCATGCCCTCACGGAAGCCGGTGTAGGCCTCCTCGAGCACCGACAGCTTCTTCTTGCCCATGGCCCGGCGAAGGATGTCGGCCTGTCCGAGCGAGTAGCCTGCCACTTTCTGAGCGATCTGCATGATCTGCTCCTGGTAGACGATCAGGCCGTACGTGTCGGCCAGGATGTCTTTCAGGGGTTCCTCGAGCTCCGGGTGGATCGGTTTGACCTCTTGCCGCCCGTTCTTGCGGTCGGCGTAGTCGTTGTGCGCATTCATTCCCATCGGACCGGGCCGGTACAGCGCGAGCACCGCAACGATGTCCTCGAAGCCGGTGGGCTGCATGCGCCGCAGCAGGTCGCGCATGGCACTGCCGTCGAGCTGGAACACACCGAGCGTATCGCCGCGCGAGAGCAGTTCGTAGGTGGCCGGATCGTCGATCGGAAGGGTATCCAGATCCAGATCGATACCCCGGTTGGCCTTGATGTTGTCGATGGCGTCACCGATGACGGTGAGGTTCCGCAGTCCGAGGAAGTCCATCTTGAGCAGGCCTATCGCCTCGCAAGACGGATAGTCCCAACCTGTGATGATGGCGCCGTCCTGGGCACGCTTCCACACGGGTATGGCGTCCATCAGCGGCTCGGACGACATGATCACCGCACAGGCGTGGACGCCGGCGTTCCGGATCAGTCCTTCGAGACCCTTCGCCGTCTGGTAGATCTTCGCGACATCGGGATTGGAGTCGATGAGAGCCCGAACCTCCGCGGCCTCCTTGTAGCGCTCATGGTTCGGGTCGGTGATTCCGGATACCGAGATGTCCTTGGCCATGATCGGCGGGGGCAGCGCCTTGGTGATCTGATCCGCGATCGCGAATCCCGGCTGGCCGAACTGCACGCGGGCGGAGTCCTTGATCGCGGCCTTGGTCTTGATGGTGCCGAACGTGATGACCTGGGCGACGCGGTCGCTCCCCCACTTCTCGGTTGCGTAACGCACCATCTCACCGCGACGGCGATCATCGAAGTCGATATCGATATCGGGCATCGACACGCGCTCGGGATTCAGGAACCGCTCGAACAGTAGACCGTGCGGAATCGGGTCGATGTTGGTGATACCCATCGCATAGGCGACGAGTGACCCGGCGGCCGACCCGCGACCGGGGCCGACTCGGATCCCCACCTCGCGTGCGTAGTTGATCAGATCGCCGACGACGAGGAAGTACGCGGGAAACCCCATCTCGAGGATGACGTTGATCTCGTAGTCCGCGCGGTCGAGGTATTCCTGCTTCGGCCCGTCCGGGAACCGCCGGTCGAGACCGCGTAGCACCTCCTTGCGGAGCCAGGTCCCCTGAGTCTCGCCCTCTGGAACGGGAAAGATCGGCATCCGGTCTCGGTGCTCCCACACCTCGTCATAGGACTGGACGCGCTCGGCGATCAGCAGGGTGTTGTCGCAGGCGCCGGGCACCTGGTCGTCCCAGAGCTCACGCATCTCGGCCGCAGACTTGAGGAAGTAACCGTCGCCGTCGAACTTGAACCGGGTCGGGTCGGACAGCGTCTTACCCGTCTGGATGCACAGCAGCGCCTCGTGGTTCTCCGCGGCGTCCTTGGTGACGTAGTGACAGTCGTTGGTCGCCAGCGGGGGGATCTCGAGTTTCTTGCCGATCTCGAGCAGCCCCTCCCGGACCCGGCGTTCGATCGACAGACCGTGGTCCATCAACTCGAGAAAGAAGTTGTCCTTGCCCCAGATCTCCTGCCACTTGGCCGCAGCCTCGAGCGCCTCGCGGTCGTGCCCGAGGCGCAGGCGCGTCTGAATCTCACCGGATGGGCATCCGGTGGTGGCGATGATGCCCTCGTGATGGGCGGCGATGAGTTCTTCGTCCATGCGCGCCCACTTGCCGAGTTGTCCCTCGATGGACGCGAGCGAGGACAGCTTGAACAGGTTCCGAAGACCGGTGGAGTTCTCCGCCACCATCGTCATATGGGTGTACGCACCGCTACCGGAGACGTCGTCTGACTTCTGACTGCGGTCTCCCCAGAGCACGCGTTTGGTGTTGAATCGGGATTCGGGGGCGACATAGGCTTCGATGCCGATGATCGGCTTGATTCCGTGCTTCTTCGCAACGTTGTAGAACTCGCTGGCGCCGTACATGTTGCCGTGGTCGGTCATTCCGACCGCCGACATGCCGAGCCTCTCCGCCTCTTCGAACATGGCGCCGACCTTGGCCGCACCGTCGAGCATCGAGTACTCGGTGTGATTGTGCAGATGTACGAACGAGTCAGCCACGTGCGCCTCTCTCACTGTCTGGGGAGCGTCACGAGTGTATGTCCTCCCACCGACAGCGACGGTCGCCGACGGCTGGTGTCGGAGAAGTCGTGATGCGAGTTACCCGGCGCGCACCGGCGACGAGTCGACAGTGTGCTTCACTCGCCGGGCCCGTACCAGCGCGTCGGTCGTGAAGATGACGAGGGCCAGCCAGATCAAAGCGAATCCTATCCACCGCGAAAGGGGCATGTCCTCGTGCAGAACGGCGACGCCCCACACCATCTGTAACGCGGGCGTCAGGTACTGCAGCATGCCGATCGTGCGCAACGGCACGCGTTGCGCCGCTGCACCGAACAGTAGGAGCGGCAGGGCCGTCACGGGCCCAGCGGCCATCAGCAACATGCTGTGCGCGGGACCGTTGCCGAAGAACGTGCTGGCGCCAGTGAAAGTCAGAAACACAAGGTAGCCGACAGCGAGCGGCGCGGCCACGATTCCCTCGGCGGTCAGGCTCGTCCGCGGATCGAGCGGCATCACCTTCTTGCACAGCCCGTACAGCGCGAACGAGCCGGCCAGTACGAGGGCGATGTACGGCGGCCTACCGTAGTCCACGGTGATCACGAGCACAGCAGTGGTCGCAAGTCCCAGGGCGACGACGTGAGCGCGATAGAGTCGTTCCCGGAAGATCACCACACCGAGCAACACGCTCACCAGAGGATTGATGAAATAGCCGAGTGCCGCCTCCACCACCCGGTCGGACATCACCGCGTAGACATAAGTCCCCCAGTTCAACGTGATAGCCGTGGAAGCGGCCGCGACCAGCAACCACGTCCATACTCCGAGTCCGCGCAGCGAGGCGATACGGCTGGACACTGCGAGTACGACGAGCATGATGGCCAGCGTCCACACGATCCGATGGGCCAGAATCGCGCCCGATCCAGCCGGGCCCAGTAGTCCGAAGAAGGCCGGGAACATGCCCCACAGTGCGTAGGCGCCGACGCCGTAGGCGGTTCCGACCGCCTCGGTCCTCCTCTCCGTCACCTCACACCGCCGGAGACGCCGCTGTCGACCGGACCAGCGCGAACGGAGCCGTCGTCGGGACCGGGCAGGACGAGGTCGACCTGTTCCGGAAGAAGCGGGCGCACGGCGAACCGACCGAAAACAGCGTCGGCGGCGAGCGCCTCGACAACCCGGACGTCCGACTCGGTCTGCAACGCCGCCAACCTGTCGCCGTCTGCGCGCACGACTATGCCGATTACACAGGCGCAGTTGCGGGCCAGTTCCTCCGCCGACACCGCCGAGATGTTCGCCTGCCGCTCGGTCTCGCCCGTCATCATCTGGGCGCGGCCCGCAGCCAGGACGCTCGCTCGGGCGAGGGCAGCATCACCCGCTGCGACGGATACGGCGACGAGGGGCGTCTGCACCCGGTCGAGGGGAACACGGAACAGAACCTGCGACACGCGCACACCGGAGGCGAGTTCCCGACCACCTCGGTGGTCACCGGAGCCTCGAATGAAACCAGCGCCCAGTGTTCGCTCCGTGGCTCCACGGCGAGCGACCGCGAGGACCGGGCCAGATAGTCGGATACTCGCTCCCCGTTGTCCGGACCCAGCGCGTCCGTCGAAACCGGCATCTGCCGAACCGGATTGACGACACCGAGCACTACGGTGACCGCGAGAAGGACCGCTGCGGCGACAGCGAGACCGAAGTATCCCCCCTGACGCCGACGCATCACCTCAACTCGACCGGAGAACCTCGAGGGCGTCCTCGAGATCCTTCGGATACTTGGAGGCGATCTCGACCCACCGGCCGTCCGCGGGATGGGCGAAGCCGAGCGATCGCGCGTGAAGCCACTGACGCTCGAGCCCGAGGCGTTCGGCCAGACGCGGATCCGCTCCGTACGTCAGGTCACCGCAGCAGGGATGCCGCAGCGCGGCGAAATGCACCCGGATCTGATGGGTACGCCCTGTCTCGAGGTGGATATCGAGCAGGCTCGCCGACTGGAACGCCTCGATGGTGTCATAGTGCGTGACACTCGGCTTTCCGTCAGCGGTGACCGTGAACTTCCAGTCGTTGCTGCGATGTCTGCCGATCGGCGCGTCGATGGTTCCACTGCTTGGATCCGGGTGGCCCTGCACGAGGGCGTGGTACCGCTTGTCGATCGTGCGCTGTTTGAACGCTCGTTTGAGAATCGTGTAGGCGCGTTCCGACGTCGCCACCACCATGACGCCGGACGTTCCGACATCGAGTCGGTGCACGATGCCCTGGCGCTCATGCGCACCAGACGTCGAGATCCGAAAACCGGCGGCAGCGAGTCCGCCGATCACCGTCGGCCCGGTCCATCCCACGCTGGCATGCGCGGCGACCCCCACTGGTTTGTCTACAGCGACGACGTCGTCGTCCGCGTAGAGGATCTCCATGCCCTCCACGGGCTCAGCTTCGATGGTCAGTGGACGCGGTGGTTCCGGCAGCTCTACTTCGAGCCACGTCCCAGCAGACAGCCTGTCCGATTTTCCGACGGCAACTCCGTCGACCAGCACCGAACCCTCCTCTGTGAGTTGAGACACCGCTGTGCGCGACAAGCCGAGCAGGCGAGCGAGTCCGGCATCGACCCTCATTGCTTCGAGGCCGGGGGGTACCGGCATGGACCGTGTTTCCCTCACTTCTTCACCGCCTTGCGTCTGCCGTCGGGTTCCACGCCTATGAATGTGAGCACGACGAGCAGAACGGCGCCACACACAATGCCGGAGTCAGCGACGTTGAACACCGGCCACCAGCCGACCGAGACGAAATCGACGACATGCCCCTGTAGTACCCCCGGTGCCCGGAAGAATCGGTCGATGAGGTTGCCGAGGGCACCCCCGAGCACCAGTCCCAGACCGAGCGCCCACCAGGGTGACCGGAGCGTGCGGCCAATCCTGATCACTCCGATGACCACACCCACCGCGACCAGTGTGAGCAGCCAGGTCATACCCGTAGCCATGGAGAATGCCGCACCGGGATTGCGAACCAGGCGCAATGAGACGACGTCCCCGATCAGCCAGATGGGCTGACCGGGCTCGATGTTGGCGACGGCGAGGATCTTGGTAAGCAGATCCAGGGCAAGTACGACCCCCGCGACCACGAATAGAAGCAGCATCCGCCGATGTTTCGGCGTCTCGTCTCGGTCTTCGACGTCGGTCTCGTTCTCTGCCGTGCGGTCCTGACTCACCCTTTCATCATCCACTATGCGGGAAAGCTTGCGCTCACACGCTCCCTGACGGCACTAGCCTGGGTGCGTGTCATCGTTCTCGAAAGCTCCACGGCCCGGATTCCGACTACTCGGAGCGACCATTTCCCTACTCGTCCTTTCCGCTGGATGTGCAGGCGACGTGGGCTCCTCGGAGTCGAATCACGCTGCGTCGATGTCTACGCCCGGAGAAGTGACCGTTCCCATCTCCGACGCCACCGTCGAAATGATGCAACCCGGCGAAGAACCACGCGAAGTGATTCGGCACCGTCTACCGGACGGTGTCTCGCAGCAGGCGACACTGATCACCGAAGCGCAGGTGTCCCAGCAGATAGACGATCAGCCCGCCCAGGACTTCTCGTCTCCAGAGGTCACCCTGCCGCTCAGCGCTGTCGTCCACAAGCGCCCGGAGGATACCGACGGCGAGACCACCGTCGACCTCACTTTCGGCGACGTCACCAGCCCGGACGAACGCCTCGGACTTGCCCTCGAAGCAAGCGAAGGGGCCGAGGCAGGATTCACGATCGACCCGACGGGTGCGATCACCGAGCTTAAGCTGCGTCCGAACGCGGACGCCCAAGACATTGCCCGCTCTGCTGTCGAGCAGGCCTTCTATCAGGCTGTGTACCGAACGATCTCGTTTCCCACGGAAGCGGTCGGAGTGGGTGCCCAATGGAGCATCCATCAGCGGGTGATGAGCGGTATCGCGCTCGACCAGGTTGCCGTCGCAACTCTGACTGCCCGCGACGGCGATCTACTGACCGTCGACTTCACGATCGAACAGAAGCCGAGTTCCTCTGTCTGGAACCTGCCCAACGGGGCGGGCACGCTCAACATCGACCGGTATGTGATGCAGGGTTCGGGGACGGTTACCGTCGATCTCACCTTCCGCTGCCCGTCAGCGGAGAAGTCCATGTGGCCGGGGATCAGCAGTACAGCGACCCGGACGGCCCGACTCACCTGCAGCAGACCACGTCGAACCGTGTGGAGTGGATTTCCTGATGTTTCGCGGGCCCTTCGTCGCCGCCTGCACTCTGCTCGCTGTGTTCTCGCTGTCGGCGTGTTCGTCGGCCTCCGACGAGCCCGAGGCCACCGGGGCACTGCCCCCACTGGGACCGGCGGTGACCGCATCACCGGACCAGTCGGGGGTGCCGTTCGCTGGTCAGGCGGCGCTTCAGGCTGCCCTGCTCGATGTCGGCGACCTGCCGGTTGGATTCTCACCCGTACCCACCCTGGAAGATCTGGGGTTGCAACCTGCCCCCGAGGCGGCGGACCGCGGCGCTGCATCGGCAGCGAGTACCGATCCAGCCGAGTGCGGCGCGATCCTGTCTCCGGTCGCCGACCAGCGCATCGGTGCGGTGTCCTCTGCATCGAGTTCGTTCACGGGGCCCGGGTTCGCGAGCATCGACCAAGATGCGGCGAGCTACGCGACCGGTGCCGACGCAGCCGATGCGTTCGCGCAGGTGCAGAACCGCCTCGATGGCTGCACCGAGTACTCCGGAACGGACGCGGACGGCGTGCATGTGCAGAACCGAATCGGCGGCCTGGACCAGCAACCGGTGGGCGATGCGTCCGTTGCGTTCCGGCTTGCTACTACCAGCGCGGGCTTCGACCTCGTCTCCGACGTTGTGGTGGCCGTCGTGGGGACCACCGTCACCCAGCTGGTCGCCACCGGCCAGGACCCGATCGATGCCGACGTCTTCGGCGGTTTGGCCCACACGGCGGTGGACAAACTGGAGTCGGCGCCCGCTGGCTGAACGAAACTACTGCGAGCTGGTCACCCGAGTGAACCTTCCATGTCGGCTCGCTCGAGTTGCGTGTCGCCTTCTGCGAATGTCCGCGCAATGCCCGGCCCGGTCGTGCGTGTTTCGAATCTGACCGTCACGACACCGTGCCCGGCGCCCTGTACCCAGCCGTGACCGAAGCCGGGGTGCGACACGTCGAGACCCGGATACCACCGACTGCCGATTTCGTGAGCTGGTGCCGGGGCGGTGGGGGCCACCAGATCGCCACCATCCCCGTCCTGAACCCGCGTCTGCCCGTAGCCGGGGACCTCGAGTTCCAACTCGGGGAACAGCGAGCCCTGGCGCACGGCGGACAGACCGGCGAACCCGACGCCGACCAGCCGTACCGGTCCGAGTTCGATCGGATCGATGACCTGACGCTGCGCCGCAGCCACCAGGATCTGACGGTCGAGTGTGGCGTAGGGCAGTGTCACCGATCGCGTCACGATACTCATGTCGGCCTTCCTCAACTTCAGCACCACGGTCCGAGCCGCCCTGCCATCCCTGTGCAGTCGCTCGAAGGCCGAAGCAGCACTCGATTCGACTGCTCCGCGCAGTTCCGCCAGTGTGACGATGTCGGTGGCGAAGGTGGTCTCCGCGCTGACCTGCTTGGACTCCGCGCGCTCAGCAACGGGACGGTCGTCGATCCCCTGCGCGAGTCGGTGCAGCCCGGGTCCGATCGTGGTGCCGAGGATGGAAGCCACCTCCGACTCCGAGGTACGGGCCAGGCTGCCGATCGTCTCGATGCCGAGCCGCTTCAGTTTGTCCTCCGCGACCGGGCCGATACCCCACAGCTTGCGTACCGGCAGTCCATCCAACAGTGCCTGCTGCTGCTCGGGTGCGATCACCACGACCCCATTCGGCTTGGCCAGACCAGAGGCGATCTTCGCCACCTGCTTCCCTGAGCCGGCACCGATCGAGGCGACCAGACCTGTCTGCTCGAACACGAGGGCGCGCAGGCCCTCGCAATAGCGCCTCACCGTAGAAGCATCCGCACCCGCCAGTTCGGTGGGCTCACCGAAGGCCTCGTCCATCGAGAGCTGCTCGAGCACGGGCAACGGACCTCGGAGAGCATCGAACACTGACCTGCTCAACACGCCATAGAGCCGGCCACGTGGCGGGAGAACAACCGCACCAGGTCCGACGAGCCGCCGCGCCTGATGCATCGGCATGGCAGATCGCGCACCGAACACACGCGCTTCGTAGCTGGCCCCGGCGACCACTCCGCGTCCCCCGAGACCACCGACGAGAACCGGGCGGCCGCGAAGGGTGGGCCGGGTGAGTTGCTCGACCGACGCAAAGAACGCATCCATGTCGAGATGCAGCACCCACCGACGACTCACCTGCTGGAAGGTACCCGCCCGGTCCGACAGATCATGCCCCGGAGACTCACGCTCTGGCGATCGCCGCCCGCACTCCCTCACCGAGCTCGACGGCCTCGCCGACCACTTCGGCGAGTGTCAGCTCGACGGCCAGAATCTCGCCGGCAATCAGGTCTCGATGAGTGGCCGCCCAGGCCTGTCGCTGCGCCGGCACCTCGAGAACGACGGTGATCCGGTCGGAGACGTCGAGCCCGGCGGCCCGGCGCGCATCTTGCAACTCGCGGATGCGGTCTTTCGCCCAGCCCTCGGCTTCCAACTCCTCCGTGATCGTCGAGTCGAGCACCACCAGGCCGGCGCCGTCGGGCAGTGCGGCCGTCGACTCCGGCTCGGCGGCGACGAGTCGGCGCGTGTACTCCTCGGGCAGCAACGCGATTCCTGCCGCAACCACGGCACCGTCCGAGTTCTCGGACCAATCTCCGGCCTTGACCGCCTTGATGACGGTCTGCACGTCCTTGCCGAGGCGCGGCCCCGCGGCCCGGGCATTGACCACGAGTTCGAACCTGCCGTGGGCATCGACGTCTGTGGTGAGAGTCACCTTCTTCACGTTCACCTCATCTGCGATGAGACCGAGGTACGGGTGCAGACGCTTCGCATCGTCCGATGCCACCGTCACCTCGGACAGGGGCAACCGCACCCGGAGGTTCTGCGCCTTGCGGAGTCCGAGAACGGTCGAGCACACCGACCGAACCTCGTCCATCTCCGACACGAGTTCCAGATCGCCGGGTAGGTCTCCCTCCGCCGGCCAGTCCGCGAGATGCACCGACCGACCACCCGTCAACCCGCGCCAGATCACCTCACTGATCAGCGGCAACAGCGGCGCGGCAAGCCTTGTGACGACCTCGAGCACCGTGTGCAAGGTGTCCACTGCGTCGCGGTCTTCGTTCCAGAAGCGCGAACGTGACCGGCGCACATACCAGTTCGTCAGCGCGTCACAGAAAGTGCGCAGTTCGTCGCAGGCACCGGCTATGTCGTAGGTCTCGAGGCCGTGGGTGATCACGTCCCGGGTAGCCGCCAGCTTCGCGAGAATGTACCGGTCGAGGACGTTCTGCGAATCGGTGCGCCATACACCCGCTGAAGGTGCATACAACTGCAGAAAGCTCCACGCGTTCCACAGCGGCAGCAGCGCATGCCGCACTCCCTCACGAATACCCCGCTCGGTGACGACAAGGTTCCCGCCGCGCAGGATCGGAGAGGACATGAGGAACCAGCGCATCGCGTCCGATCCGTCGCGCTCGAACACCTCGTTGACATCCGGGTAGTTGCCCTTCGACTTGCTCATCTTCAGGCCGTCTTCACCGAGGACGATGCCATGTGCTGCAACGGTTTTGAAGGCGGGACGATCGAACAGCGCAGTGGAGAGCACGTGCAGGGTGTAGAACCACCCGCGGGTCTGGCCGCTGTACTCGACGATGAAATCGCCCGGAAAGTGGCCCGCACCCATCGTCGGGCCCGCAAGCGACCCTCCGTCGAACCATTCCTTGTTCTCGAACGGATAATGCACCTGCGCATACGGCATCGAACCCGACTCGAACCAGCAGTCGAGCACCTCGGGCACGCGTCGCATCATCGACTTGCCGGTCGGGTCGTCCGGGTTCGGGCGCACCAGGTCGTCGATCATCGGCCGGTGCAGATCGGTCGGACGCACGCCGAAATCTCGCTCGAGTTCGTCTAGCGAGCCGTACACGTCCATGCGCGGATATGCCGGGTCGTCCGACACCCAAACAGGGATCGGGCTACCCCAATACCTGTTGCGGCTGATGTTCCAGTCCCGCGCACCCTCGAGCCACTTGCCGAATTGGCCGTCGCGGATGTGCTCCGGCACCCACGTGATGTCCTGATTCAGTTCCACCATGCGCTCGCGGAACTTTGTCACAGCGACGAACCACGACGGCACGGCCATGTAGATCAGTGGCTTCCCGCTACGCCAACTGTGCGGGTACGAGTGCTCGATCGTCTCGTGCCGCAGCAACTTTCCAGCAGCTTTGAGGTCCTTGATGATCGCCGGGTTCGCATCGAACACCTGCAGCCCCTCGTAGGGGGGCACCATCGCCGTGAACTTGCCGGCCGGGTCGAGCGGCTGAACGATTTCGATGCCGTTCGCCGTGGCGCAGTCCATATCCTCTTCACCGAAAGCTGGTGCGAGGTGGACGATTCCGGTACCTGACTCCGTCGTGACGTAGTCGGCGGCAATGACGCGGTGGGCGTTGTCATGTCCGAGGAAGAAATCGAACGGCGGGTCGTACCTGAGCCCGAGAAGGTCCGAACCAAGGTGTTCCGACACCACCGTCGGTGATTCACCGAGTTCGCGCGCATAGTGCGCCAACCGGTCCTTGGCCAGCACGTAGCGCTTGTCCTCCACCTCAACCTGGACGTAGGCGATGTCCGGGTGAACGCCGACCGCGAGGTTGGACGGCAGTGTCCACGGAGTAGTAGTCCAGATGAGCGCGTTCGCACCATCGAGTGGTCCGTCGCCGTGTAGTGGCATGTCGACCGTGACAGCCGGATCCTGCCGCATCTTGTAGGCGTCGTCGAGTCGCGTCTCCTGGTTCGACAGCGGGGTCTGCTCGTACCAGCTGTATGGCAGAACCCGGAATCCCTGGTAGATCAACCCCTTGTCGAAGAGTTCCTTGAACGCCCACATCACCGACTCCATGAAGTCGAGATCGAGTGTCTTGTAGTCGTTGTCGAAATCGACCCACCTGGCTTGGCGGGTGACGTAATCGCGCCATTCGTCCGTGTAGCGCAGGACCGACGACTTGCAGTACTCGTTGAACTTCTCGAGGCCCATGATGTCGATCTCGGCCTTGTCCTTGATGCCGAGTTGCTTCTCCGCCTCGAGTTCGGCGGGAAGTCCGTGACAGTCCCAGCCGAATCGGCGCTCCACCTTCTTGCCCCGCATCGTCTGGAACCGCGGGATCACGTCCTTGACATATCCGGTCAGGAGGTGCCCGTAGTGCGGGAGACCGTTGGCGAACGGGGGGCCGTCGTAGAAAACGAACTCGGGGGCGGCGTCACGTTGGGCAATCGATGCGCGGAAGGTGTCGTCTTCCTCCCACCCTGTCAGCACGCGCTGCTCGATGCGTGGGAAATTGACACCGGCATTGTCCGCTACGCCGTAGTCGACCTTGGGGTAGGAGTTGCTGTTGTTGACGTTGCTGGGGTTGCTCACCGGCGCTCTCCTCGTGCCTGACGTGCTCGGCACGGGGACGACGGGGACGCCTCCTGCGTCACCACCGCGGTACCACCCCGCTTGCAACCCCGGAGGGCGCCTCTCGGTGCCAGGCTGTAACGGGCCCACCCGTTCGGTTCTACTGAGCCACTAACTAACCGGCCGTTCTTCCGAAGGCTCCCCGGTGATGGCCGGATCTCCGCCGTATTCTTGCTGTCCAATTTTGGTCGCTGAACGCAGTCTAGTCGCTTCAGCCGGTGGCGGCTCCACGGCCTTCTTGCCCGTTGGAGTCGACGGCCTTCTTATCCGAGAGAGCACTCACGAGCAGCAGGACTGCTCCGGCAACGCAAACTACGATGCATCCCCAGGCCCAGATGACGGAACCAGTCGTCAGCGCCACCACCAGGAGCGAGAAACCCACCGCTGCCAGGGCGAGTGTCATGACCAGCACGGCTCACCTCTATCCGGGCCCGACTGGCTGGGTAACTCCCGTGCACTCAGTCAGCTGGTGCCCTTGGCGTAGGACTGGCTGTAGTTCGACTGCGATCCGCCCTGCGCGAACGAATCCTGACCACCGTCCACCGGAACGGCTGATCCACGCTGCTCCAGTTCCTCGAGCTGTGATTCCAGATACGACTTCAGCCGCACGCGGTATTCACGCTCGAAGGTCTTGAGCTGTTCGATACGACCCTCTAGCACCGAACGCTGCTGGTTGATTGTCGCCATGATCTCGGTGTGCTTCTTCTCGGCGTCCGCCTGAAGTGCGTCAGCCTTTTCCTTGGCCTGGCGCAACTGGGTCTCCGAACGAGTCTGAGCATCCGTGATCAGCGCTTCGGACTTCTGACGCGCCTCGGAAATCATCGTCTCCGAACGCGTACGAGCATCACTCACGAGTTGCTCGGCATTGGTGCGTGCATTGCCAAGCAGTTGCTCGGATTCGGTCTTGGCATCGCTCGTGAGGCGGTCCGCCATCTCCTGAGCGAGACCGAGAACCTTCGCTGCCTGCATATGAGCATCAGCGCCCTGACCGGGGGCCGATGCCGCGGCCGCGGGTGCCATCGCAGGGGCCTTCGGCTGCTCGACATCGCGCGCCGGCTCCGCCTTGGCGGGCGGACTCTGCGCGGCCGACTGCGGTCGGGGACTACTCTTCTCCTCGGCGAGTTCCTGGTCGAGCTCGCCGACTCGCTGACGAAGGTCGGCGTTCTCCTCGATCAGACGCGACAACTCTTGCTCGACAAGGTCAAGGAACGCATCGACTTCGTCTTCGTTGTAGCCCCGCTTACCGATCGGTGGCTTGCTGAACGCGACGTTGTGAACATCAGCTGGAGTCAGCGGCATGGAAGGATCCCTTCGCGCGTCATTTGGCGGTCGAGCAAGCTATCAGTTACAAGGCAGTCTACGGAACGATGAAACAAGACCCGATCAACGCTGACCATTCTGTCACACCAAACCAGTAGCACGCGCTTGTCCCACGATCGACATCGCGATGAACACGATGAACAGCAAGACCATGATGGACAGATCCAACCGCACCCCACCGAGATTGATCGGGGGGATGAGCCGCCGGAGCAACTTGACGGGTGGATCCGTGACCGTGAAAACCGCCTCGAGAATGATGACTACAACGCCGGTCGGTCGCCAGTCTCGTGCGAATGTTCGGATGAACTCGATAATTATTCGGCTAATGAGCAGCAGCCAAAAGACGAACAGCACCAAGTAGATCACCGAGAACAAGGCCACACCTTCACTCTGCCGTAGAAAATCCGCTTCATCAAAAAATCAGCGCAGCCAGGGCGTTCTCCGCCACAGTCACCGAGGATCGCGCCGGGGGCGGACATACGATCACGATGGTCGTCTCCGCCGACCGCGCGCGTGTTTACTTCTGACTGTAAAACCCCGTCTCCGCTATCCGACGGCGCTCCTCAGCGGACACATCGATGTCTGCGGGTGACAGAAGGAATACCTTCGTGGCGACCTTGTCGATCGATCCACGCAACGCAAATGCGAGTCCCGCAGCGAAATCCACGAGTCGCGTGGCATCGGCATTGCTCATCTCGACGAGGTCCATGATGACAGGGCTGCCTTCTCGGAACCGCTCACCGATGATGCGGGCCTCGGCATAATCTCGGGGGCGAAGCGTCGTGATCTTGGACAGGGGGCCACCCTCGTCGAAGAGCGGGCCGCGATGAGCTTCCACCCGCTCCGAGCGGTTGTCGACGGCAAGCGCGCCACGTGTGCTCCCACGCATCGAACCACTCGCGCCCGAACGGGTCGATCGAATACCCACAGGTTCTACCCGCGAGTTGTGCCTCGGAGCCTCGTAGTGGTCGAACTCTTCGTCCCGCTCGTCACGGCGGCCGGGCGTGTAGGCGCCGGGGCTGAAGGTCGATTCCGGGAAATCCCGATCGTCGCGGTCCGCGTATGAGTCACGACCGCTGTCGCGGGCGGGTCGAGGGGTCCGCCGAGTGTGTTCCGGCTCGTCCAGGTACTCGTCCTCGTAGTCCTCGAGAGGAACCATGCCGAAGTAAGCCTTGAACTTGTGCAGACTGCTCATTGATCGACCTTCCTTGGCGTGGCGGACAAAATCCTACTGCACGCGGCAGCAGCGGTGTGGACCGGTAGTCGATCACCTGGGCGACCTAATCTGAGGTTATAGGCCTCGAACCCAACAGCGCGGTTCCGACACGCACGCAGGTGGAACCATGTCGAACGGCCGCCTCGAGATCATTCGTCATACCAGCCGACAGTTCCGTCGCCTCCGGATGCTCGAGGCATAGGCGGTCGTGAATTTCCCGTAGTTCCCCGAATGCCGCATCGGGGTCGGCGTCGATGGGCGGAATCGCCATCAGCCCTCGGTACTCCAAACCCGGCGAAGACTGCACCTGTTCGGCAAGGTGCTCGAGATCGGAAACGGCCGCCCCGCCCCGTTGCGGGTCACCGTCGAGACTCACTTGGAGCAGTACCCGCAAAGGTTCGGTCCGCTCCCCCGACTCGAGGGCCGTCGTCGCGGCCCGACCGAGCGCGCCGACGAGGCGTTCGCGGTCCAACGAGTGAATGGAGTAGGCCCAGCGCGCAACCGACCTGGACTTGTTCCGCTGGAGGTGCCCGATCATGTGCCACCGCACCGACTGATCAGGCACCTGAGCGCGGAACGCCTTGATCTTCGAAGTGGCCTCCTGCTCGCGCGACTCCGCGAAGTCCCGGCACCCGAGGTCGTAGAGAATGCGGACATCGGATTCGGGGAAGAACTTGGTCACCGGAAGGAGCGACACCTCCGATGAATCTCGACCCGCCGCCCGGCAGGCAGCATCGAGCCGTCGGCGCACAGCCTCGAGTGCGGCCTCGATCTCGCCGGCCCTGCTCATCGTTTTCACTCCCACATCGAAATCTCTCGACGCCGATCTCTCGACGTCGGCGACAGCGCTCACGCGCCGGTCGACTCAGTATCCATCCGAATCCATCCAAATCACCGCAGCGAGTCGACCCGTTCGAGCGTCACGGCGGTGACTGAACAAGGTCCGGTCCTCGATGGTGCACCGCGGGTCCTCGGCAACCCCTGACACGCCCGCATCGAGGAGTTGCCTACGAATACCCGCCCGTAGGTCGAGACCCGGAGTCCCCCTGGAAGTGCGGGTGGCACTTCCGGGGAGGAACTTCTCGACGTCCGCCTGCATCGCCGCTGGAACCTCGTACCGGCGCCCGCTCGCCGCCGGCCCGAGGAACCCACCGATCCGCTCGATCCTCGCACCGTGGGCCACCATGACCTCGAGAACCCGCGGAACGATGCCTATGCGGGCACCGATCCGGCCCGCATGGACGGCAGCGACCACCCCCGCCTCGTCATCGGACAGCAGCACCGGTACACAGTCCGCGCTCAATACCGCGAGCGCGAGTCCCGGAACCGTCGTCACCAGCGCGTCCGTCGCTTGCACGGCCGTGTCGGTAGGCCCGTCGACCACGGTCACATTGCGGCCGTGAATCTGCTCCATCCAGATCAGATGGTCGTCCGGGACACCGATCTGCGCCGCGAGTCGACGCCGGTTCGCTTCGACGGCTACAGGGTCGTCCCCGACGTGATCACCGAGATTGAAGGAGTCGTAGGGCTCTGCCGAGGCACCTCCGACACGTGAGGTGACGACTCGTCGAACCCGGAACTGCTGTGCGGACGACGAACTCAACGCATGAAGTCGGGCACGTTGATGTCGTCCTCGGTTTCCTCATCGAATGTGGAGGAAGGACGAGACTGTGCCTTGCCCGGCAGCGGGGGCAGGTTGTTCGAATTCCGGTGCGGAGAGGCGATCGTTTCGCGTGTCACCGAAACCGACTCGCCTTGCTGCTCGGCTGACCCGACATCATCACCTGCACGCGCCGCACCGATGGCGCTACGACCCGCCGCGCCGGACTCCACGGGACGACGCGTGGGGGTGCCACCGTCGAATCCGGCGGCGATCACGGTGACGCGCACCTCGTCGCCGAGCGAATCATCGATGACCGTACCGAAGATGATGTTGGCGTCGATGTGAGCAGCTTCCTGCACCAGCGACGCGGCCTCGTTGATCTCGAAAAGGCCTAGGTCACTGCCACCGGCAATCGAGAGCAGTACGCCGCGTGCACCCTCCATCGACGCCTCCAGGAGCGGAGAGTTGATCGCTGCTTCGGCAGCTTTGATCGCACGACCCTCGCCGCGGGAGGACCCGATGCCCATCAGTGCGCTTCCTGCGCCCGACATGACGCCCTTGACGTCGGCGAAGTCGACGTTGATCAGACCCGGAGTCGTGATGAGGTCGGTGATGCCCTGAACGCCATTGAGTAGCACCTCGTCTGCGCTGACGAAGGCATCCATCAGGGTGACCGCAGCGTCTCCGAGTTGGAGTAGACGATCATTCGGGATGACGATGAGCGTGTCGCAGGATTCACGCAGCGACTGTATGCCTGTGTCGGCCTGACTCCCGCGCCGCTTGCCCTCGAACGAGAACGGGCGCGTGACGACACCTACTGTGAGCGCCCCGAGCTTGCGCGCGATGCTCGCCACGACCGGTGCGCCGCCGGTGCCCGTACCGCCGCCCTCGCCTGCGGTCACGAACACCATGTCGGCACCCTTGAGGACTTCCTCGATCTCGTCCTTGTGGTCCTCGGCCGCTTTTCGACCGACTTCGGGATCGGCGCCGGCACCGAGCCCTCGGGTGAGCTCCCGGCCGACGTCGAGCTTGACGTCGGCGTCGCTCATCAGCAGCGCTTGCGCGTCGGTGTTGACAGCGATGAACTCGACTCCCTTGAGTCCCTGGTCGATCATCCGGTTGACCGCGTTCACGCCGCCGCCGCCGATGCCGACGACCTTGATTACGGCGAGGTAGTTGTGCGGGGGCGTCATCGGCTCTCGCCTTCCGTGAGTGTGAATTGCGCTTTGGTACGACACATCAGCCGAGGCAAACTCTCAACCTGAACCATAGGGTCAGGTCTATGTCAAGTGCTCGACTAGAACGAAACGCTATGCACCAGTTTGTGGATACGCCATTAGGCGCGCCGAGACGCGACAAGTTATTTGACGAACCCGCACACCGGTCTCGCATCCGAGTTCCGCTCTGTCATCGTACAGTCGGCAGATCGGGACTCGACACGTCGTACGTCTGCCCAGGCTGGGTCAGCAGAGGCAGTGTGACCGCCCCCTTACGCGCGGAATTCTCGGTACCGCCCCACATCACGACCCGGCCGTCGAGGAGGGTCACTGCAATGTCCGAAATCGAATTCGCGGCAATCTGTCCCACTTGACCTCGCAGTTGCGGCGGCATCGACTCCAGCACATCCAAGGCCGCCTCCGTCGCCTGATCACCCCAACCGGGGTTCTCGGTCACCAATCGTGGAACACCGGGTGGGGGCGGCGCGATCTCGTAGTCGACGGCGTCCGCATCCAGGAGGTGCGTACCGTCCGGGGTGTCGATGAACACGACGGGAACCCGATCAGTCACAGTGACCCGGATGGTGGACGGATACACGCGTTGCACCCGCACGGACGCCACTTTGGGGATCTCCGCCACCCTCCCGGCAGCGGACTGCGTGTCGACCCGCAACAGAGGTTGCCCGCGCGGGACAGCCAGAACGGAGCGAATCTGCTCCTCCGGGATCGAGGTAGCCCCGGTGACGTCGACCTCGCGCACAGAAAGCAGCGGCGTGAACCAGGCGACGAGGCCGAGCGATACGACGAGGACGGCAACGGCGAAGCCAACTACGAGCGGCCTGCGGTACCACGGGCGGGGTGGCCCCTCCGCTGCCGACTTTCTTGCAGCCGAACCCGATTCCCGTGCACGCCCCGTCGGCCTCTTGCGCGGAACAGTCGGCTTGCTCGATACCGTTTTCCTGCGCGATGTCGTACCCCGTTTGGGCCGCTCACGACGCTCCCGGTTCATCGCCGGAGGTTGTGGCGCGGCGCCGCACGAAGCGCATCGAGGATCTGGTTGCCCAGCATCGTCACGTCACCGGCACCCATTGTGATCACAACGTCTCCGGGCGACGCGAGAGCCGCGACCTGGCGCGGGACCTGTGACAGATCGGGCTGATAGTGCACCGGCTTGGACACCGCCTGCGCGACCAGCGCGCCGCTGACACCAGGCAACGGTTCTTCCCTGGCGCCATAAACGTCGAGCACGACGACTTCGTCCGCAAGATCGAGTGCTTTCCCGAATTCCCCCGCGAATGTTGCTGTGCGGGAGTACAGGTGAGGCTGAAACACCACGATGACCTTGCCCCTTCGCACCTGGTCTTCGGACTCGCCGCGGTCGGCCTCCTGAGGTTGCAGAACCAGGTCGGCTGCAGCACCGAGTACGGCGCGGACCTCGGTGGGGTGATGCGCGTAGTCGTCGAACACGCGGACCCCGTGTTCACGCCCGGTGAACTGGAACCGCCGGTGCACTCCCCCGAATCCAGCGATGCCCTCGAGGATCTCGTCCACGTCGGCACCGGCTTCGCGTGCCGCGAGCACCGCGGCCAAGGCGTTGAGCGCCATGTGCCGGCCCGGCACCCCCATCCGAACGGTCCTCGACGCCTGTTCTCCAGCCAACTGGAATTGCAGGACTCCGCCGACGTCCCTGGGCTCGAAGCCGAGCAGTCGCGCACCGACCTCGACGCCGTCGACCGGATCGAATGCACCGTCGGCGACCTCGGCGCTGCCGTACCCGAGTACCCGTACCCCCGGTAGTTGCTTTGCAGCCACCCGCCGAGCGAGCGCCGCTGACCCGGGGTCGTCGAGGCAGGCAACGAGAAGGCCGCCCGGTGAGAGCCGGGCAGCGAAGTCGTCGAATACCTGCGTATACGCCTCAGGGGTGCCGAAGTGGTCGAGATGGTCGGCCTCGATGTTCGTCACGACGACGACATCGGGGTCGTACTGGAGCAGCGAACCGTCGCTCTCGTCGGCCTCGGCCACGAATACGTCGCCGCTGCCGTGATGGGCGTTGGTGCCCGCCTCATTCAATTCACCGCCGACAGCGAACGACGGATCGAACACACAATGCTGCAATGCGACCACCACCATCGACGTCGTCGATGTCTTCCCGTGAGTGCCCGACACCAGCACGGTGCGATGTCCCCGCATCAAGGATGCGAGGACCGTGGGACGCAAGATCACCGGAATTCCGCGACGGCCCGCCTCCACGAGTTCGGGATTGTCCTTGGGTATCGCACCGTGCGTGGTGACCACTGCTGTCGGGCCACCGGGCAGAATGTCGAGCGCCCCGGCGTCATGGCCAATGCGGATCTCCGCACCACGAGCACGAAGCGCCAGTACGCCGCGGCTCTCCTTTGCATCGGATCCGGAAACCTGTCCGCCCCGGGCCAGCAGGATCCGTGCGATTCCGGACATTCCGGCCCCGCCGATCCCGACCATGTGGACGCGTTCCAAGTCCGGGGGCAAATCGGTCATCGGGTTCCCCTTGTCAGCACGGCTACGTCGAGCACGATCCGCGCAACCTCAGCGGCTGCGCTCCGGTGACCCGCCCCGGCCGCACGGCGTCCCATGTCCGCGAGTCGCACGGGATCACGCAGCAAGGGGATCACGGTCTCCGCGATGAACCCGGCGGACAGATCTCCATCGCCAACGATCATGCCACCCCCGGCCGCGACGACCGGTCGCGCATTCAATTCCTGCTCGCCGTTCCCGTGCGGCAGGGGTACATACACCGCCGGAAGACCCACGGCCGACACCTCTGCCACTGTCATCGCACCGGAGCGGCAGATTGCGACGTCCGCCGCCGAATACGCGAGATCCATCCGCGACAGATACGGAACCGCCACGTAGGGTGGGGCGCCCACCGTCGCCGGAACTTCGACAGTGTTCTTCGGCCCGTGCGCGTGAATGACCGCCACACCGGCCGAGCCGAGCGACCCTGCCGCGGCCGACACCGCGTCGTTGAGCGACCGTGCGCCTTGCGAGCCCCCGAAGACCAACAGGACCGGGCCCTCCGCTGGGAGCCCGAAGTACTCGCGTGCCTGCGCCCGAAGCGCCGCCCGGTCCAGACCGGCGATCGATGCCCGCACCGGGATTCCAATGACCTCAGCTTCAGCGCGCCCGCGCGCAGCGACACCGGAATCGGGGACCGCGGCGAGTACGCGTGCGGCACGCCGGGCCCCGATCTTGTTCGCGATTCCGGCACTCGCGTTCGCCTCGTGGACCACGATCGGAATCCGCCGCCGCCGCCGGAGTCCCCCCCGACCGGCGGCCAAGTACGCGGGCACGGAGACGTAGCCTCCGAATCCGACGATCACGTCGGCTTCCGTCTCGTCGAGCACCTCACGTGTACGCCGCACCGACTCCCGGAGCCGGCCCGGAAGCCGCAGCAGATCGAGCGAGGGTTTGCGCGGCAAGGGCACCGGGGGAATGAGCTCGAGCGGGTACCCCCGCTCGGGGACCAGGGTGGTTTCGAGTCCACGCGGGGTACCGATTGCAGTTACCATCACGCTGTCGTCGATCGCCTTGATGGCATCGGCCACTGCCAGAGCGGGTTCGATATGCCCGGCGGTACCACCACCGGCCACGATCACCGACAGGACGGAATTGTCGCCGCTCACCTACGAAATCCTCGCTCTTCTGCTCGGCCACCCGAGCTTCGCTGTCCACGCACACCCCGTTCTGGTGTGCGACCCTTCCCACCCGATGCGGGTCGGCCCTTCCCGTATGAGACCCTGCGGGTACGCACAGCCGCCTCACGATCGGCGCGCCGATCGGCCTCCGCACGCCGGACCGCGACCGCCCGCGCGGTGGCGGCACGCACCGGCGAGTACACATCCGGCTTTCTCAGGAGTCTGCCGAATCGGGTGTCCTGGCCCGCGTTCAGCGCCGCGACGGCCTCCGGTTCATGCCGCGCTGCGTTGGCGACGAGGCCGAACATGAACAAGGTAGTGGCCGTCGACGTTCCGCCCGCGGAGACCAGGGGCAACTGCAATCCGGTTACCGGCAGCAGCCCGATCACGTATCCCACATTGATGAAGGCCTGGCCGGTGATCCACACGGTGGCCGTACCGGTGAGCAACCGCAGAAACGGATCCACCGATCGGGCGGCGATACGGAGTCCGGTGTAGACGAACAGGCCGAACAATCCGAGCACCGCCGCGCCGCCGACGTACCCGAGTTCTTCCCCGATGATCGCGAAGATGAAGTCGTTGTGAGCGTTCGGCAGATAACTCCACTTCGCGCGACTCTGCCCCAAACCACGCCCGAGGAATCCGCCGTCGGCGAGCGAGTACATCGCCTGTCGAGACTGATAGCCGACACCCTGGGGATCTGTGCCCGGGTTGAAGAACTCGCGCATTCGTGCGGATCGATAACCGGCGGTCAGCGCCAGGATCACGGTGCCGACGAAACCGGTGCCGACGATCGCTATGAACAATTTGAGCGGCAGTCCCGCGAACCACAGCAACGCCAGCACGATGATGGCGAGGGAGACGGTCGTTCCGAGGTCGGGCTGCAGGAGAATCAGCACGAGGACCACAAGCGCCGCCGGAACGAGCGGAACGAGCATGCCCTTCACGCTCGAGACGTCGGGGCGCCGCGAGGCCAGAAGATGCGCACCCCAGACCGCCAGCGCGATCTTCGCCACTTCCGAGGGCTGCAGCCCGAATCCGGCGACGACGAACCAGCCGCGGGTGCCACCGAGTTCCGTGCCGATGCCGGGAATCAGAACCAGGATGAGAAGGACGACCGTGCCGGCAAACGCGAAGAACGACAATCGGCGCAGCAGCCGGATGGGAAGCTGCAGCGCCACATAGAAGAGGATGGCACCGAGACCCGCGAAGGACACCTGCCGTGTGAACAGGGTGTACGCCGAACCGTCGGAGGCGTACGCCTCGACGCTCGAGGACGACAGCACCATCACGAGGCCGAGCACGGTCAACAGAGCGGCGATGGTCAAAACGAGGTGGAACGAGGCCAGCGGACGAGCCAACCAGGTCCCGATCCGGGTGCGCGGCGGACGTGGCGGTGGCTTGCGTGTCTTGGGACCGGACGATGCTTGACGAGCCGTCCTTGGCGCGGCGCTCTCGCGAACGCGGGGCCGTTGACCGCCGGAAGCCCGGCGGGTCCGCGATCCGGCGGAGGTCATCGCAGCTTCCTGGAGATGTCCGACTCGTCGAGCCTCCCAACGGCGTCCGCAAAGCTACGTCCGCGGTGACCGTAGCTGTCGAACATGTCGAGGGACGCCGCTGCGGGTGCCAGAACGACGGCATCTCCCGCTCTCGCCAAGGCCGCAGCCTCACGGACGACGACGCCCATCAGGGCATCGCCATCAGTATCCGAGGCGAGTACGACGCGCTGCGGCACGGTCCGCGACCAACCCTGCGCGCCCCGTACACGTGGGGCTTCGATCACTCCTGCATCGTCTCCCCTTTCGACGCGGACTACCGGTACCTCCGGGGCGTGTCGCGCAAGCGACTCCGCAATCTGCGGCGCGTCGAGCCCGAGTAGAACGGCTCCGGCAAGGCGTCCGGCCACCTCCTCAACCAAGTCGTCGACCCGCGCACCCTTGAGTTGTCCGCCTGCGATCCAGACCAACCGCTCGTGAGCGAGAATCGACGATCGGGCCGCGTGCGGGTTGGTCGCCTTGGAATCGTCGACGAACGTCACACCCCCGACCGTCGCGACGCGCGCCGCGCGGTGCGGACCCACCACATGGTTGGCGAGACCTTCGGCGACGGCATCTGGCCCGACCCCGACGGCCCGTGCAAGTGCTGCCGCGGCCAGGGCGTCCATCAGACCGGCAGGTCCGGGCGGGACGATTCCTTGTGCCGGAGCCAATCGCTCACCATCTGCGAACGCTCGGTCTACGAGATACCCGCCTTCGACACCCAACTCGCCCGATTCCGGCGCACCCAGCCGGAACCCCAGGGTCCGGGGCGCCGGCGACGACGAACGGAGCGATGAAGCAACGGCGTCGTCCAAACCCAGAATCGCTACCTCGCCGGACAACGCCCGCGACTTCGCGTCGATGTACGCCTGCATGCCTCCGTGCCAGTCGAGGTGGTCCTCGGCGATATTGAGGATCGCGCCGGCCGCGGGTCGGACCGAGGGTGCCCAGTGCAACTGGAAGGAAGACAGTTCCACCGCCAGCACGGCCGCCCGAGGCGCGGTCTCCCGTAGGGCATCGAGCACGGGAAGTCCGATGTTGCCGCAGGCCTGGCTCGGCAATCTGGCCGCCTCGAGGATGGAATGCAGCATCGAGGTCGTAGTGGTCTTGCCGTTGGTGCCGGTCACGACCAGCCACTGTCGCGGTGGTCCGTACAGCCCGGCTCGATCCACCTGCCAGGACAGTTCGATGTCGCCCCAGACGGGCACTTGCGCGTCGGCGGCGAGAGTCAGTACAGGGGCGTCCGGGCGAAAACCGGGGCTGGCCACGACCAGCGCGAATTCGGCGATACGATCCCGGTCGGCGAGCAAATCGTCGATCAGGATGGTCGCGGCACCCTGACGCGCACACGCCCCGAGGGCGTCGGCGTCCGAGTCGGTAACAGTGACGAGGGCACCGAGGTCACCGAGGGGCTCGATGGTAGCCCTACCGGAAATGCCCGCACCCGCGACGAGGACACTTCTGCCACGCAGCCATTCGAGCCTGCCGCGTTCCTCCGCCACGACGTCAGCCCTCGACCGCTGCCAGATACTCGCTGAAGAACAGCGCCAGACCGATCGCCGAAGCGATGGCCGCCAGCAACCAGAAGCGGATGATCACCGTGGTTTCCGCCCATCCGGCGAGTTCGAAGTGATGGTGGAAGGGGGCCATCCGGAAGACCCGTCTTCGACTGGACCGGAAGACCGCAACCTGGATGACCACAGATGCCGCCTCAGCGACGAACAGCGCACCGATCACAACCATGAGCAGTTCCGTGCGGGACGTGATCGACAAACCCGCGAGGAGGCCGCCGAGCGCGAGGGAACCGGTGTCACCCATGAAAATCTTGGCAGGCGCGGCGTTCCACCACAGGAATCCGATGCACGCGCCGGCAGCCGCCGCCGAAATCACCGCGAGGTCGAGCGGATCCCGAACGTCATAGCATCCGGCGACCGGAGTCACACACGCGTTGTGGTACTGCCAGTACGTGATGATCACGTACGTCCCGAGCACCAGGCTCATCGAACCGGCCGCGAGACCATCCAACCCGTCGGTGAGATTGACGGCGTTCGACCACGCACTGACCAGCAGGTAGCAGAAGGCGACGAAGACGACCGCACCCAGTGAGACCGTCGCGATATCGCGAACATAAGACAGGTGCGTACTGCCGGGTGTGAGGCCGTTCTCCCCGCGGAACTGCAGAGCGAGGATGCCGAATGTCACAGCAGCGACCAACTGGCCGACCAGTTTCGCCGTCTTGTTCAGTCCCAGATTGCGCTGCTTGCGGATCTTGATGAAGTCGTCGAGGAAGCCGACAGCGCCGAGCGCGGTCGTCAGACCCAGCACCAGCAGTCCCGACGCCGACGGTCCGTCTGCGCCATAACCCATGCCGATCAGATGCGCGCCCCAGTAACCGGCCCACAACCCGGCCAGGATGGCGACGCCACCCATGGTCGGGGTGCCGCGCTTCGCGTGGTGACTCTCCGGACCCTCGGTCCGAATTTCCTGGCCGAACCCTTGGCGGGAGAAGGCCTTGACCAGAACCGGGGTCAGCATGATCGAGACGGCGAGCGCGATACCCGCTGCGAAGAGGATCTGTCTCACTGCTCGGCCTCCGAACCCTTCGGCCCCGTAGTTTCTGCCAGCACCGCGTCCGCGACCTCCCACAACCCGATGGACTTCGACGCCTTGACCAAAACCAGGTCGCCCGGTTGCAACTGTTCTTCGAGCACTGCGACTGCCCCGGCAATGTCGGGGACGAGGATCGACTCCTCACCCCACGAACCCTCCATTACCGCGCCCTGATGCATAGCGCGCGAGGGCCGGCCGGTTCCGACGACGATCAGCCGGCTCACGTCCAACCGGACCGCAAATCTGCCGATCGCGTCATGTTCGACCACCGATTCCGGGCCCAGCTCGGCCATTTCGCCCAGTACAGCCCAACTTCGACGCGCCTGACCGCGACCCGTCCTCGCCATCGACACCAGAGCCTTGATCGCGGCCCGCATCGAATCGGGATTCGCGTTGTACGAATCGTTGATCACCGTGACACCGTCTGGGCGATCGCGAACGTCCATCCTGCGGGCCGATACCGCGGAGGCACCACCGAGGACACGAGCGATCTGCTCGAGGTCGGCTCCACACTCGAGCGCCACGGCCGCGGCGGCGAGAGCATTGCCGACCTGGTGCTCACCGTGCACGACCAACGACACCGGGACGCTGCCCGCGGGTGTGGTGAGGGTGAACCGTGCCCTGGCCTTCTCGTCGAGGGTGACGTCGGTCGCCCGTACGTCCGCTGTTTCCGACTGGCCTACCAGCACTACCCGCGCCGACGTGCGTGTCGCCATCGCCGCCACCAGCGGGTCATCGGCGTTGAGGATCGCAACACCACCGTCGGCGGCGGACGGCAACGATTCCACGAGTTCGCCCTTGGCTGCGGCGATAGCGTCCCGCGAGCCGAATTCTCCGAGGTGCGCCGTTCCGACATTGAGGACAACCCCGATTTTCGGGGTAGCGATGTCCGCGAGCGCAGAGATATGGCCACGACCGCGGGCCGACATCTCCAAGACCAGGAATCGTGTGTCAGCGTCCGCCCGTAGAGCGGTCCACGGATGTCCGAGTTCGTTGTTGAACGATCCGGGGGGCGCAACCACCGGCCCCAGCGGGCGCAAGAGCGCGGCGAGCAGGTCCTTGGTGGACGTCTTTCCGGCGGATCCGGTGACACCGACGACGGTCAACCCGTTCGCGGCGAGGCCGTCGACGGAGGCGCGGGCGAGCGACGCCAGGGCCCCCAGTACAGCAGCGCCCGATCCGTCGGCGTCATGTTCGAGAGCCATCGCGCGGCTGGGGACATCACCGGGCTTGGGGGGCAGCACGATGGCGGGCACGCCAACCGGACGGGCAGCCAGTACCGCTACCGCGCCGGCCTCGATGGCAGCGGCCGAATGGTCATGGCCGTCGACGCGGGCGCCGGGCAGAGCGAGAAACAGTCCCCCGTCAGCGATTTCGCGCGAATCGAACTCGACCGTACCGGTCACTTCGACGCACGGATCGTCGACGTCGTGCAGTTCGCCGCCCACGATCTGTGCAATGCGAGCGAGTGTCATGGGGATCATCGCGTTCCTCCGACTACTCGCTCGATCGCAGCGCCCAGTACGTCGCGGTCGTCAAATGGGTACTTCACCCCGTTTATCTCCTGACCGATCTCGTGTCCCTTACCCGCAACCAGAACTACATCGCCTGTTTGCGCCCAACCGACGGCATCGGCAATTGCCTTCGCCCGATCGGCTACTTCCCATACCTGTCCCCGCTCGGGTTCGGGTACATCGAGAGCGCCCTCCCGCACGGCGGCCCGGATCGCGGCCGGATCCTCGGTACGCGGGTTGTCGTCGGTGACGACCACGAGGTCGGCACCGCGCGCGGCCGCGGCACCCATCAGGGGCCGCTTCTGCGCGTCACGGTCACCGCCGGCACCCACCACGATGGCGATCCTGCCTTGCACCTGCTCGCGCAAAGTCGCGATCACTGCTTCGAGCGCGGCGGGTTTGTGCGCGTAGTCGACGACCGCGAGGAAGTCCTGCCCCCGCTCGATCCGCTCCACCCGGCCCGGCACGTCGACGGCGGCAATACCCAGGGCGGCGTCCTGCGGGTCGACGCCGGCAGTCGCGCACAGCGCAATGGCAAGAGAGGCGTTGGCCACGTTGTACCGCCCGGGCAGCCGGAGCACGACCTCATGCGTCGTTCCCTCCGCGGCCGTGAGGGCGAAGGTCTGCGTGCCCGAAGGCGACACCGTCGCGGGACCAGCAGTCCACGAAGCGCCCTCGCCCTGCGGCGTAGTGGCCACCGTCGTCACATCCGAATTCGCGCCCCGCGCCACTTCGGCCATCCGCTGCCCCCACTCGTCATCGACGCAGATGACTGCGCGTTCTGCGTGCGTCGGCGAATCGGCGGAGAAGAGGCGCGACTTGGCCGCAAAGTAGTCCTCGAAGTCACGATGAAAGTCCAAGTGGTCCCGCGAGAGGTTCGTGAACGCACCTATGTCGAAGCGGACTCCATCGACACGGCCGAGGGACAGGGCGTGACTGGATACCTCCATGACCACGGTGTCGACCCCCTGCTCGAGCATGACTGCAAACAAGGCGTGCAGCTGCGGGGCTTCCGGGGTCGTCAGTGCGCTGGGTATCCGTCGCCCACTCATGCGAGTTTCGATGGTGCCGACGAGCCCTGTCGTTCGGCCTGCTGCGATGAGCGCGGACTCGAGCAGATATGACGTCGTGGTCTTGCCCGACGTTCCGGTGATGCCGATCACCTGCATCTGCTCGGAGGGTCGACCGTAGATGGTGGCCGACAATTCGCCCAGTACCCCACGCGGGTTGTCGTGGACGAGTACCGGCACTTCGGATGCGAGCTCGGACACGCGAGCGAACCCGGCTTCGTCGGTGAAGATCGCTGTCGCCCCCCGTCCGAGGGCCTCGGCCGCGAACTCGGCCCCGTGCGTCCGTGCCCCGGGGAGGCCCGCGAACAAGTCGCCCGGTGCTATCGCTTGGGCGCGCAGGCTCACTCCGGTCACGATCACATCATCCGCAGATCCCGTCGGCGCTTCGAGCCGCGCGCCGGTGAGCGCTGCCAACGCGCCGACCGTGGTACGTATGGGGTGCGAGGGGCGAAGGTCGTCGGAGACAGTTACCTCCAGGGACGCCGAGTGCTGGCGAGGCACCTCGCTTGACGCCGATTGTCGGCGGGGCGGAACGGGCACCGGTCTCCTCTCGGATTTCGATCTCACTGTTGGCAACGGCCGCCGTGCACGGTTCGGTACGCAGCGCCGAGGCGGCAACTCACTGTGCCCACGGGAAGACTGTGTTCACGCAGAGGCCGACGTGTCAGATTACCGCGACCGATCTCGGAACCGGATTCGGCCGACCCTCGATCAATCGACTTGCAGCAACAGCTTGTGTCCGGGGTCAGGAGACATCGGCACGCTGTCTCGCTGGAGCATCCAGGACGCGATGTTGTGGAACAAGGGAGCGGCGGACTGCCCGCCGGATCCGTCTGTACTGCGTGTCGGCGCATTGAGCATTATTCCGACAACGTACCGCGGGTCGTCGGAGGGGGCGATCCCGGCGAACGTGATCCAGTACTTCGAGTTCGAGTAGCACCTGCACACCGGATCGACCTGCTGAGCCGTTCCCGTCTTGCCGCTGATCTGGTATCCGTCGACAGCTGCTTGCACCCCGGTTCCCCGTTGGTTGCCTGTGTCGTTCTGGGTGACGGCCCGGAACATGTCGCGCACGGTCCTTGCGGTCTCGGGATTGACGACGGTCACCTCCTCGGGTTTCTCGGTCTCCGTCCGGTTTCCGGTCTCGTCGATCGTCGCCGCAACGATACGAGGCGGGATGCGGACTCCGTCATTGGCGATTGCCTGGTACATGCCGGTCATTTGCAACAACGTCATTGACAAACCCTGGCCGATCGGAAGATTCGCGAACGTACCTCCCGACCATTGGTCGCGACTCGGTACGCTTCCGGCGCTCTCCCCGGGGAGCCCGACGTCGGTGCGCTGGCCGAGGCCGAACCTGGACAACATGTCCGCGTACCGATCCTCACCCACTCGCTGAGCGAGCATGAGGGTGCCCACGTTCGACGACTTACCGAACACCCCCGTGGTCGTGTACGGCACTACATCGTGTGCCCAAGCGTCCTTCACCGTTACGCCCGCCATTGCAATGGAGCCCGGGACCTGGAGCACCTCGTCCGGTGTTGTCAGCCCGTACTCGATAGCTGCGGCAGCGGTGACGATCTTGTTGACAGAACCTGGTTCGAACGGCGTGCTGACCGGAAGGTTGCCCAATTGCGCGGACCGAGGATTATTACCCACGCCGATCGCAGGATTGAACGTGTCGTCATTCGACATGGCGAGCACCTCGCCGGTGCGGGCGTCGAGGACGACCGCTGATGCATCCTTTGCGCCGGACAAGTCCTTGGCCGACTGGACCTGCTGCTGCACGTAGTACTGCAGGTCGGAGTCGATGGTGAGTTCAACGCTCGATCCGTTCACCGCCGGTTGTTTGTCGCGCGAGCTACCGGGGATCACCGCGCCATCGGACCCACGATCGTAGGTCTGCGATCCATCGGTGCCGGCGAGGACGGAATCGAGCGAGTCCTCGAGGCCTAGCAACCCGTGACCGTCCCAACCGGTAGCCCCGACGATGTTCGCTGCGAGAGATCCACCCGGATATTCGCGGACGTCCTGCCGTTCGAGGCCAACCTCGGGAAATTTGTCGCTGATCCGCTCGGCGACGGCAGGATCGACGTTCCGCACGAGATAGACGAATGTCTCGTCACTGTAGAGTTTCTCCAGCAAGTCCTCCTCGGACGCGGCCTCTCCGAGTTGGTCGTGGATCTCCTCCGCTATGGCATCGAGCCGAGAATCCACGTCGGGGGCGGCCTCGCTCTTGGCTCTCGCTTCCTCGAGCTCCTTGCGAATGCGCGTGGGTTGGAAGGTCAGCGCCCTCGCTTCCATGGTGAACGCGATGGGCTTGGCGTTGCGGTCGAGGATCGAACCGCGCAACGCTGGGTCCACCTCCGTTGTCGTTCGCTGATTCGCTGCCTCTGCCGACAGCCGCGGAGAGTCGACAACCTGAATCCACAACAGTTGCAGCGCAGCAACACCGAGCGCTCCGAACATCACAATGCGTCCGATCCGCTGTCTGAACGGAAAGGCCGCCGAACCGGCGCCCTTGGGGCGCCGGCTGGTCCTCGGGGTGTTCCGGCTCACCCGTGATCACCGGACGGCGGTTCAGTCGCCGGAGTGGTGGTCGATGGGATCACCGGAACGAGTTGTTCGCCCCGGGCTTGAATTTCGGGGCTGTCGCCGGTGCTCGGTACAGCGCGCGGTTCCCGTGTCGCAGCGCCGCGAGTCGGCGCCGTCGGGACCAGGATGCCTTCGTTCGTCTGCGGAGCGACGACGTCGAGCGGCGGCACCGGGGAACCCGAAGCCGGAGCAGGGGTTCCGACGACCTCGACGCTGCCGTCCTCATGGACGACAAGTCGTGCGGGATCCTTTGCCGGAACCATGCCCAGCTTTGCTGCCTCCTCCGCCAGTTTCGGCGCGGAGTTGGCAGTCTCTACGTCACGTTCGAGCGCCGCCTTCTGCTGCGCGAGAGCCTGATTCTGCGCACGCGCCGCACTCAACTGGTACGAGTCCTCGGCGGAGCGCGTAGTCAGGAGCAAAGTGACAACCAGGCCGACGCCGAGGAGACCGATGATCGCCGCAACGAACGGGATGCGAGCGGCGAGCGCTGTGCGGTTCCGGCCCGGCGCAGCGTCACCGGAGCCACCGCGTGCGGACGCGCGCTGAGTTCGTTTCTTGTAGGCACGCTCGGCGGCACCCGACCGTTTTTCCGTGCGCGCAGGCCGTGTTGTGGTGGAACTCACCTGAATCGTCATGCCGCCGACCTCCTGGCAATTCTTTCTGCAGCGCGCAACCGCACCGGGGCGGATCGTGGATTCTCTTCAACTTCCTGTTCGGATGCGCGTTCCGCTCCTCGTGTGAGGATGCGGAACTCCGGACCCATTCCAGGCAATTCGACAGGAAGCCCTTCCGGGCTCTTCGACTTCGACCTGGGTGCGATTTCCTGCTTGACGACCCGGTCTTCCAAGGATTGGTATGACATGAACACAACGCGACCTTTTACGGACAACGCGTCGAGAGCAGCCGGCACCGCGGCGCGAAGCGAATCGAGTTCACCGTTGACCTCCACCCGTAGTGCTTGGAACGTCCGTTTGGCCGGGTGTCCCCCGGAACGGCGGGTCGCCGCCGGAATGGTGCGGTACAGCAACTCGACCAGCGCGGCACTGGTAGTGAACGGCTCTTTCGCACGTTGGCGGACGATCTCCGAGGCGATCTTGCCTGCGAATCGCTCCTCGCCGTAGGTACTGAGGATCCGAGCGAGATCGCCGTGGTCGTAGGTGTTGAGCACCTCTGCCGCGGTGATACCGGTGGTCGGGTCCATACGCATGTCGAGAGGCGCGTCGATCGAGTATGCGAAGCCCCGGTCCGACTCGTCGAGTTGCATGGACGACACGCCTAGATCGAACAGAATCCCCTGAACCGACTCCTCCGCAGGCAGACCCGCCTGACCGAGCGCATCGGAGATACCGTCGTACCGAGTGTGAACAAGGGTGATTCGGTCGGCGTAGGGCGCGAGCCTGCTACGAGCGATCTCCAGCGCATTCGGATCACGGTCGAGCCCGATCAATTTCAGCTGAGGGTAAGCCTTGAGAAATCGCTCGGAGTGTCCGCCGAGACCGAGTGTCGCGTCGACCATTACTGCTCCCCCGCCCTGGGGGTCATTCACGGTGAGAGCCGGATCAAGAAGTTGGAGTGCGCGGTCGAGCAACACCGGGATGTGACCGAACCCATCGGCGGGTGAGGAATCCGTTCCCTCCTGATCCACCATCATTCCTCCGGCTCCTGACTCTGTGGTGCGGGTGAACCGGTCCGGTGCCGCGGGTCACTCCCTGAACTTCTCATGTCGGCGAACTTGTCTTGTCGGCCTGTTGCCGTGGCGAGTGCTTCGGGGTCCCTGTCCGAGAAGGAAACCTGGCGCTGGGGAAGTGCGTCAGGGTTCCGTCGGACAGAGGCCTCGCTGCACTCGCGGGTCGGGCTCAGACGATCTCACCGAGCACGACACCCGTTGCCTGCGAGTAGCTCTCCTCGTTCTCCTCGACGTAGGTCTGCCAGGACTGCGCATCCCAGATTTCGAGGAAATCGACCGAACCGACCACAACGCAGTCCTTCGAGAGGCCCGCGTAGCGACGGTGATCTGCCGAGAGGGTGATGCGCCCCTGGGCATCTGCATGCTGTTCGTCGGTGCCCGCGGCCAGTCCGCGAACGAAAGCCCTCGCCTCCGGGTCGCTTCTCGACGCCGCCGCGGCCTTTCGTGCGAGAGCGGTGAACTCTTCCCTGGGATACACCGCCAGGCTGTGATCCTGACCCTTCGTGACCATCAACCCTCCCGCCAGTGCATCCCGGAACTTCGCGGGCAGTGTGAGCCGCCCCTTGTCATCGAGCTTGGGCGTGTAAGTACCGAGAAACACTCGACACCTCCCGCCGCATTCATATCGACGCCACCCCCGGACGGGCCAACTTCGCTCCCCGCCATGCACCACACTACCCCACATTCCCCCACCAACAAGGAAGAAAGAAGGGTGTCGTCCCCCCAATTTCTTGATAATTGCAGGTCAGAACAGATATATCTCGGTGGGGCAATACAGTCGCGGCCTTCGATATATGGGATCGATTTCGATTTTCGCGCCACATAATTGACGTCACAGCGCCGAACGAATCGACAACAGCCCAGGTGAGAGCACCGACTGCGGGCACGCGTCACCATAACCGGCAGCACATCGTGAACGTTTTGGGGGAAAGTGGGGAAGATCTGCGACGGCCCTGCGGGTAAATCGCGACGGTGTACGGGTTCACGATCCCCGAGTAATTGCCTAGACCAAGCAATTGCCTAGGCCAAGCAAATGCCTAGATCAAGCAATTGCACAGACCGAACGCCACCCGACGAATGGTTATCGCGAACGCACTCCACAAAAGCATTGGCGGCGCGACATCTTCATGTCGCACCGCCAACGATCCGAGTGAGCATTATTACTCTTGGTCGAACCGCTTCTTGAAACGATCTTCCATTCGTGACGAGAACCCGCCACTCTTGCGGCCGCCCCGGGACTTGCCCCGATCGGACCCGCCGGTCCGATCCTGTCCGGTGGCCGAGCCCTTGGAGGTCGAGCCATCCTCCGACTCCTGACCGGACTTGCCCTTTCCTCCACCCCACAGGAGTAGAACGCCGGCACCGAACATGATCATGAAGCCGATCAGGCTGACGAATGGAAAGTCGCCCGGCCAGCTCGGCAGGACGGCGACGCCGGCGATGAGCAGGACGAGCCCCACAGCGAACAGGGCGATCGCCTGCATTCGACGACGACTCGATGCCGCACGTATGCGACCGCCTCGCACTGTCGAGGCGAACTTGGGATCCTCGGCATAGAGAGCGCTCTCGATCTGATCGAGCATTCGCTGCTCGTGCTCGGAGAGTGGCACGGTACCTCCCCCGGCACTGGAATGTTGGCCACCACCCCGCGGTGCGAGACGGTGGGTAGCCGACTTCTGGCGGCTACCTAGATCTAATAATACGAGCAGATTGATTCCCGTACCACCTACTCCGCGTACGAGATCGCCACCAATATTACGGACCCCCATACCGATCCCCGCACCGGGCACCGTAATCTCAGGTACGACCCACTGCTTTCCTACGAGTCCGAGCCGTCGGACCCCCAGCGCTTTCCGGCCATCAACCCTCGGCTACGAAGCCCGCAAGCCGAGGCCTGTGCCGTGCCCGATGCGATCTTCGACCGCATGCAGAAAACGTCCGACCTCGACGAAGAACTCGTCAGCCTCCCGATCGGTCAAGATCCTCGACGTCCCGGCTTCGATCGCGGCACGGGTGGCCGAGTGGCCGGCGAAGTAGTCGGCCCAGTCCGCCAAGTCGGGAGCGGCGTCAGCCATGAGAACCCACGCGTTACGCGTTCGTGTCCTTCGAGCACCGGACGACGCCACCTCAGCGGCGGCCAGTGCCGCACCCGCCCCTCGCAAGGCTGCCAGGTATGCACTGTGGAATCGGTCTGCCGGCGCGCCTGCTCCAACCGACTGCGACAGGAGGGCATCGGCGCGACCGAGAAGCGCCGCCGCTCGCCTGGATGCCGAAACGCACCTGCTTCCCGTTTTTCGGGAATCCCCGGAAGGCGGTTTCACAACCGGGTTCGTCGCCACCTCGAACACCTCCAAGACCCCGGCGCAACCAACCCGCCGGGCATAGTCAGACGTTGAATTCGGGCCAGGTCTGGGTCCGGTGATGCCCGCTTCCCTCGGGCATCACCGGATCCCCTCTATCGAACATCAGTTCGATCTATTCAATATAGCTGAGGCCACCGACACATCGTCAAGAGAAAGGTGAGACCGGTAGACACGAACGCTGACCAGTCCCCGCTGGTGGTCGAACTCTCGGCTGCCGAATTCCGCGACCGCCTGCAGGAGGCGCTGTCGGTCTACGTCGCCGCCATGGGCTATCCCCAAGGCACCGAATATCACCGGGCAGCGACATGGAGCGAACACCTTCGGCGCTCCGGATGGCGCGCCGTCGCCGCGTTCGTACCGGCCGGAGACAGTTCGAGCGAAGAAGCTCCCGCCCGCCTGGTGGCCATCGCCTACGGGTACCGTGGCGCTCCCGGGCAGTGGTGGCACCAGCAGGTCCGCTCGGGACTCCGGCACACCGGGTGGAGTCGCGACCGCATCGACATACTCCTCGGCAACTACTTCGAACTCACCGAACTGCACGTCCACCCGGACGTTCAGGGGCAGCAAATCGGCGAGACACTGCTCCTGCGCCTCCTCGAACACAGACCCGAGGAGGGTGTCCTTCTCTCCACTCCGGAGGTTGCGGACGAGGACAATCGTGCCTGGCGACTCTATCGGCGCCTCGGCTTCAAAGATGTCCTGCGGCACTTCCGATTCGGAGGCGACAACCGCCCCTTCGCAGTACTCGGACGAGGACTTCCGCTGTGATCGCCATCCGGTGGGAGGAACCTCCCGGAGATCGACGCGATGGGAGGAATCTCCAGTGATCGATGCAGTGGTAGTGGGTTCGGGGCACAACGCCTTGGTGTCGGCCTGTTATCTGGCGCGATCCGGATGGTCCGTCGAGGTGATCGAGCGTGACACAGTTCTCGGCGGAGCCGTATCGACGGTGGAGCGCTTTCCCGGGCACAAAGTCGACCGCGGTTCGTCGGCACACATCATGGTGCGCCACACGGGAATCGTCGAAGAACTCGACCTGGGGGCGCACGGGCTGAAATACATCGACTGCGATCCGTGGGCCTTCGCTCCGTCGCCGGATCACACAGGTCGGCCCGGAATCGTCTTCCACCGCAGCCTGGCCGCAACGTGCCGGTCGATCGAAGAATCCTGCGGGGCCCGCGATGCCGACGCATACCGCCGGTTCGTCGAGGTGTGGGGTCCACGCAGCGCCCGCGTCATGCGCGCGTTCTCGAAGCCTCCGACCGCGCCCGCGCTGCTCTCGTCGTTCTGGGGACTCGATGCGGACGGCGGCGGCAGCGACCTCTCCCGGCAGTTCCTCGGCTCCGGCGACGCCCTACTGGACGAGTACTTCGACAACGAACGGCTCAAAGCCGCGCTCGCCTGGTTCGGTGCCCAGTCCGGCCCGCCAATGTCCGAACCCGGGACAGCCCCGATGGTCGGCTTCGCCGCCCTCATGCATACCGTTCCTCCGGGTCGCGCGGTCGGCGGAAGCGGCGCCCTGACCGCAGCGCTCGCATCCCGGTTGCAATCGGACGCCGGCACAATCTCGCTCGGCGATTCAGTCACGGCTCTGACCCGCCACCACGACTCCTGGACCACCCGGACATCTTCGGGTCGCGAAATCCGATCTCGCGTGGTCGTGGCGGGCTGCCACGTCCTCACCACACTCGATCTCCTCGAACGTGGCGGACACGACATACCGACAATCAATCGCTGGCGTCGCCGGATTCGAGTCGGACCAGGAATCGGGATGGCTGTGCGACTGGCCACCGACGCTCTCCCGGACTACTCCAGCGCGCCCAATTCATCAGTCACTCACGGGCTTGCACTGCTTGTAACCGATCGCGCACATCTGCGACTCGCCCATGGCGCCGCCCTGGCCGGAGAACTTCCCCCACGTCCCGCCGTTCTGGGTATGAGCTTCAGCAGTCTGGACCCCTCCATAGCACCCGTCGGCGAGCATCAGGTGACCTTGTGGTCCCAGTGGCAGCCGTACCGGCTCAGCGGTGATCGCCGGTGGAGCGACCTGGCCCAGCCCGAAGCCGATCGGATCATCGCTGAGATCGACTTGCTCGCTCCAGGTTTCAGTACATCCGTGATCGACCGGCACGTGCAGTCGCCGAGAGACCTCGAAGACGAGATGGGGCTGCGCGGCGGCAACGTCATGCATGTCGAGATGTCGCTGGATCAGATGATGATGTGGCGTCCACTGCCCGAACTGTCTGGGCACCGCGTTCCCGGTGCCGACCGCCTGTATCTGACTGGGGCCTCGACACATCCTGGCGGCGGGGTATCCGGCGCGAGCGGACGAAGCGCTGCGCACGTCGCGCTCCACGATGCACGGCGCGGCCTTCGGCGCCTGTGGCCGGCGCAGTGACCGCGCGCCTCTCAGCCCTTCTGGCCGCAGCGGCTGTCGGGGCGCAGATTCTGTATCCGCTCGTACACGGCGGCACACGCGATGCCGTCACCATATCGGTGGTTGTACTGCTCGCCACCGCGTGCATCACACACGCGGCCGCCACGCGGGGACCGCGCTGGACCGCAGGCCTCATCCTCGCCACCGCCGGACTCGGTCTGGCCTCCGAGGTTCTCGGGACGGCCACCGGATATCCGTATGGCTGCTATGACTACGCCTCCGGCCGGATCGGCCCTGCTCTCGCGAGCGTCCCCCTCGTTGTGCCCCTTGCATGGACGGCCGGCTTCTACCTTGTGTGGTGCGTGGCGTCGGCGCTCGCGCGGGGTCGGTTCCGCCGGCCGATTCGCATCCTCCTCGTGGCGGTCGGTGTCGTCGGGTGGGATTTGTACCTCGACCCTCAGATGGTCGCGGACGGCCAGTGGACCTGGTGCGTCACCGATTCCGGTCTGCCCGGCCTAGAACACATTCCGCTGACCAACTACGCCGGATGGCTGTTGATCGCGGTGCTCATGGCCGTTGTCGTCGACCGACTCGAACTCCAGTCCGACACCCCGAACCGGTACGGTGACAGCGTCCCGATCGCGTTGTTTCTCTGGACGTGGCTGGGTTCTGCGCTGGCCCACTCCGTTTTTCTGGACGCCCCCGAACTGAGGTACTCGGCGATCTACGGATTGATCGCTATGGGAATCCTGGGAGTTCCCCTGCTCGTTTCGCTCCTGCGGCAACGAACATACCGGCGCCCGCTGCACGCCGCGCACCCTCGCTCCTGACACCGCCGCGCGACCCTGGCACGATACGACTGTGCAACCGCCCTCAGTTCTCACCGCAGCCCACCCGCGGCCGGCATCCACTACCCGCTCGCGGTGGCGTGGCTTCTCCCTCGCGGCTCTAGCGCTCCTGCTTGTTCCCGTGCTCGCAGGCTGCCTGCGAGTTCAAGTGTCGATGGGTGTGTCTGCCGACGACAGGGTGTCAGGTCAGATCGTGGCCGCCACGGTGCCCGAGGACGATCAGGACCAGGGCCCACAACTGACACCACCTGCCGCGCTGTCGGACAAGATACGCGTCCAGGAGTACAGACAGGACGGGTACGTAGGCAGCCAAGCGTTCTTCAGCGACCTCACCTTCGGTGACGTACAGCAACTCGGCTCGATGTCCGACCAGGGGAACGGCAGCTTTCAAGTCTCGCTGAGGCGCGCGGGAGACCTCGTAACTCTCGACGGGAGAGCCGATCTCGGCTCCGTTCCCGCCCAGGGCACCGATGTGCAGGTCACTGTCGCATTTCCGGCCAAGATCATCACGACCAACGGAACCCTCCAAAGCGATTCCACCGTATCCTGGACGTTGCCCGCAGGAACCACCTCGACTCTCCGGGCCGAGGTGCGCTACCAGGATCCCAGCACGCGGAGTTTCGCAGGCTGGGCCGGCATCATGGGCGGTGTGACCTTGGGGGTGGCCGTGGTCGTAGCCGCGCTGGCCTGGATGGCCCGCAACAAGGAACCCGTATTCGACGGTCGCCGCAGCAACAAGCATCGCTCCAACACGTGAGCCCATCTTCGGTCGGACGCGATGTGAGCGGGTCTTGGATCGAGAAGACCGTTCGAGTCGGCTCGTTGATCTCGATTGCCGGACTTGCAACTACAGCTGCCAACCTGCGCTGGGCCCCACGCCTACCTGCTGATACCCGCCCGACCACTGAACCCGTCACGGTATGCGTTCCGGCCCGGGACGAACGCGACAGGCTTCCGGGTCTTCTGTCCGACCTCCGCCGCCAACGCGGTGTCGAAGATCTGACGGTACTCGTCTACGACGATGCCTCCACGGATGGTACGGCCGCGGCGGCGGACTCGGTGTGCGCCGGGGATCCACGATTCACAGTGGTTCGGGGCACCGAGGAGCCCCCGGACCAGTGGGTGGGCAAGCCCGCCGCCTGTCACCGAGCAGTCCAACACGCCACCGAATCCGGCCGCGGACACCACGGAATTCTCGTATTCCTCGACGCGGACGTAAGACTGGGTCCGCACGCCCTGAACGCAGCCTGTTCCACGTTGCGCGAATCAGGCGCGGCGCTCGTCTGTCCGTGGCCGCTCCAGGAGGCACGGTCGCCCACCGAGATCCTCGTGCAACCACTGCTCGCATGGACGTGGGCGGCGACACTACCGATCCCGGCAGCACGTCGTTCGCAACGACCATCCACCGCGGTGGCTTGCGGACAGTTCCTGGTCTTCGATTCCGAGGAATATCGCCGGGCAGGAGGACACCGAGCCGTTGCCGGCAGCCTCACCGAAGACCTCGATCTCGCCCGCCTGCTCCGGCGCCGGGGGCGACGGACGGAGATCGCCCTTGCGGGCGGGTCCGTGTCCTGCCGCATGTACTCCGGCGCAACCGCGTTACGCCGCGGCTACGACCGCTGGCTATGGACGGCCTTCGGCTCGCGGGTCGGCACGGTCGCCGTGCTCGGTACAGCGGCCGTAGCCTTCATTGCGCCGCCACTGGCGCTCGCGGCCGGACGTGGCCGCATGCGCAGGTGGGGTGCGGTGGGGTACCTCTCGGCGACGGCGTCCAGGCTGTGCGCCCGGGTACTCGAACGGGGTGGCCCGCCCACGGTCGCCGACGTGGCAAGCGCGTTCGCGCACCCTCTGTCCGTTGTCGGCGCGGGGGCACTGACGGCGTCGTCACACCACAATCACCGCCGCGGAGTTACACGGTGGAAGGGTCGACCCCTCAGCTGACCGGGTGCGATGCGACTCCCGAACCTACTTTGTCGCCGAGCCGCGCCAGCACCTCGCTGGTCGCGCGGGCGAAATTCAGGGTGATGAAATGCAGTCCCGGGGCGCCCTCCGCGATCAGGCGTTCGCTCATCTCGGTGGCGAGGTCGATCCCGATCTCGCGCACCGCCGCGCGGTTCTCCTCAGGTCCGTCGCCGGCAGCCCGATCGAGCCGCTTCTCGAGTTCCGCCGGAAGCCTCGACCCCGACAGCTCGAGCATGCGCCGAACCGACCGCAGCGACGTGATCGGCATGATCTCGGGAATGATCGGCTTCTCACCCTGTTCCGGGTCGTAGGCCGAAACCCGGTCACGCAGACGCAGGTAATCGTCGACGTCGAAGAACATCTGGGTGATCGAATATTCGGCACCGGCACGCAACTTCGACACCAGGTATCGAGTGTCGTGCGCGAGATCGGGTGCCCGATAGTGCCCCTCAGGGAACGAGGCCACGCCGACGTGGAAATCGCCGAGGTCCAAGACGAGCCGGACCAGTTCTTCCGCGTACTCGACGCCCTCAGGGTGCTTCTGCCACTCGCCCAGGGGGTTGCCGGGTGGGTCACCGCGCAGGACCAGGATGTTGCTGATTCCGCGGTCGGCGTAGGCACCGACCATCGAGCGCAACTCGGCGACGCTGTGCGATACGGCCGTGAGATGCGCTACCGGAAGAAGGGTTGTCTCTTCGGCGAGCTGACCCGTGATACGGACAGTACGGTCGCGTGTCGACCCACCCGCGCCGTACGTCATGGACACGAAAGCCGGACCCAGACGCTCGAATTCCCGGACTGCGCGCCACAAGCGAGCCTCGGCGGCCTCGTCCCGGGGCGGCGAGAACTCGACGGAAAACGGCACCCGACCGTCTTTGCACGACCGAATCCGGTCGACAATGCACGGGGTGTGAGTCACCCAACCTTCGCTGGCCCGCCCCCTGACGGAATCGAATGTCACCCTCTCAGCATAGATACTGCCTGGGTTCCCCATCCCATTGCGTCTCGCGAACACCCCACTCCCCGCATCCGCCCGCGAACGCACGTCGCCGTTATTGTTATGTCGACCCCTGACGCCACACACGGTGTGGAGGCGACGAAAATCGATACTGTCGTCGCGAAGGCAAGCAAGGCTCGACACTGTCGTCGCGCAGGCGACGAAACTCGACACTGGAGGCAACGCTGTCCGCCCGAACGCGCCCCAGCGCACTCGCAGCCGAGATCGAAACCGTACTCAGCAACTTCTTCGCCAGTCGGCGGGCGCAGGTCGACGGGATCGGCGGTGGCTATCGCGAAGCCGTGAGCGCTCTCGAGAACTTCGTCCTCCGCGGAGGCAAGCGGGTTCGCCCGGCTTTCGCGTGGACCGGTTGGCTGGGCGCGGGAGGGAATCCGCGGGGCCCGCACGCCGCCCCGGTACTCCGTGCCTGCTCCGCGCTCGAGCTCGTTCAGGCTTGCGCACTCCTGCACGACGACATCATCGACGCCTCCACTACACGCCGTGGCTTTCCCACCGTCCACGTCGAGTTCGAGAGGCATCACCGCGACGGCGCCTGGAACGGTGATTCCGCCCACTTCGGACGGGCGGTCGCGATCCTCCTCGGCGATCTCGCGCTGGCCTGGGCGGACGACATGATCCGCGAATCCGGAATAGATCCCGACGCGTCGGCACGGATCTCCCCCGTCTGGTCGGCAATGCGGACCGAAGTACTCGGCGGGCAATACCTGGACATCAGCAATGAGGCAAGGGCCGACGAGTCGATCGATGCGGCCATGAAGGTGAACCGATACAAGACCGCGGCGTACACGATCGAGCGGCCACTTCATCTCGGCGCCGCCCTCGCCGGCGCCGACGACGCGCTGGTCTCGGCCTACCGCCGGTTCGGCACCGACATCGGAATCGCATTCCAGCTACGAGACGACCTCCTGGGGGTGTTCGGCGATCCAGCCGTGACGGGGAAACCGTCGGGCGACGACCTCCGCGCCGGCAAACGCACCGTCCTGTTCGCCCTGGCGCTGCAGCGCGCCGACGCCGAAGATCCGGAGGCCGCCGAACGGCTGCGCTGCAGCGTGGGCACGGATATATCGGACGCGGAGGTCGATACCCTGCGAGACACGATCACCTCGCTCGGTGCGGTCGCCGATGTGGAGAAACAAATCGAGGAGCACGTCGAGGACGCGCTGTCCGTTCTGGCAGCCAGCACGGCCACCGCCGAGGCCAAACAGCAGCTTTCCGAAATGGCCGCCGCCGCGACGCGGCGCACGTACTGAAGGCCGCGATGGCTCGCGCACTCCGCACCGTGACCGGCCGCATCGACCATGTCGTAGTGGTCGGCGCAGGACTCGCAGGCCTGTCTGCCGCCCTGCACCTCACAGGATCGGGCGTACGTGTCACCGTCCTGGAACGGGAGTCGTCGCCCGGCGGACGGGTGGGCACATATCACGGGCCCGGCTACGACATGGACAACGGCGCTACGGTGCTCACGATGCCCGAACTGGTTCGAGACGCGCTCGGCGCCGTGGGCGCCGACCTCGATTCCACCAATCACCCGCTGACCCTCGAGCAGCTGACACCGGCCTATCACGCGCGGTTTGCGGACGGTTCGTCGCTGGACGTCCACTCGGACCCGGATGCGATGGTCGCCGAGATCACCCGGGTGTGTGGGCCGGAGGAATCGGTCAGATACCTGGCGTTACGACGCTGGCTGGGGCGGATATTCGACGCCGAGTACCACCGCTTCATGGACGCGAACTTCGACTCGCCGCTCGATCTGTTCTCATCGCGGGCGGCGGCGCGAGATCTAGCGAAACTCACCGCACTGGGCGGCTTCGGCCGACTCGGCGCACGAATCGATCGCACGATCACCGATCCGAGGCTTCGCCGGATCTTCACGTTCCAGGCCTTGTACGCGGGGGTCGCTCCCGCAAGCGCCCTCGCGGTCTACGGGGCGATCGCGCACATGGATACATCTCTGGGCGTCTATTTCCCCCGCGGCGGCATGCGCACGATAGCGCTCGCCCTCGCCGATGCGCTCTCCACCGCAGGCGGCGAGATCCGGTTCGATACCGAGGTCACCCGCATCGATGCTGCCGGCGGCCGCGTCGGAGCCGTTTGGACCGCGGAGGGTGACCGAATCGACTGCGACGCCATTGTGTTGACGCCGGACACCGCGGTCGTCGATGATCTCCTGCGACCGGTGACGCGGCGGAGTCCTCGCCGGGTGCGAGTGTCGCCGTCCGCTGTGGTCCTACACGGAACAGTGCCCACCTCGGTCAGTGCACAATGGCCTGCGCGTCACCACACGATCGACTTCGGCCAGGCGTGGAAGAAGACGTTCGCGGAGATCACGGGACGGCCAGGTCGTGGGCGTCTGATGACCGATCCTTCGCTGCTACTCACCCGGCCCGCCGTGTCCGATCCCGATTTGGTGCTCGACCGCGACGGAGTCCCCGCCGAACCACTGTCGGTGCTCGCCCCCTGTCCGAACCTGCACAGCGCGCCTCTGGACTGGGCCTCATTGACCGAGCCGTACGAAAAGGAACTCCTACGTGAACTCGAGACACGCGGGTATACCGGAATCGTGACGCACTTCGCAATCGACCATGTCGACACCCCGCTGACATGGCTCGACAAGGGGATGGCCGCGGGCAGTCCCTTCGCAGCCGCCCACGTGTTCCGGCAGACCGGGCCCTTCCGGCGTCCGAACCTGGTCAGAGGCCTGCGCAATGTCGTCCTCGCCGGCTCTGGGACCGTTCCGGGCGTCGGGGTTCCCACTGTCTTGTTGTCGGGCAAACTCGCCGCGCAGCGAATCACGGGACCCGCGAAAGCGCGGAGTACGCGGTAACAATGGCCCGGCCGTGGTAAAAACCGGTCTCGACAGCAATTAAACTATCTCTTCGACCATGCGATGCGCGCGATGACGAGCGCAACCGAACTCACGTCGGGGAGGAAGCTGTACTCATGACGTCCTCTGCCCGGCAGGCGAGCGTCGCGCCTGCTACGGCCGCGTCACGGCGGCCGCGGCTACACACCACGGCCGACTTCCTCCGGAGCCCGGAGGGGCACGCCGCGATCCTGGGTTTCTTCGGCGCGGTGATGATCACATTCGGTGGTTTCGGGGCGGGCAGCGTCCGTCGTGTGGACCCTCTCCTCGAGTCGATGCACTTGTCCTGGTTGCGGTTCGGCCACGGCCAGATTCTCTCGACAGTCATCGTCTGGATCGGTGTCGTCTCGATGATCGCGGCCTGGGTGCGATTGGGCCGCGGGACACTCCGCGGGAACGTCAGCCTGGGGCAGTTGCGGTGGATCGTCCCGGTGTGGACGGCGCCCCTGCTGCTGTCCGTACCGATGTTCAGCCGGGACGCGTACTCCTATCTGGCGCAGGGCGCGCTGCTGCGCGACGGGTTCGACCCTTACGCCGTCGGGCCAGTGGTCAACCCGGGGATCCTCCTCGACAACGTGAGCAACGTATGGACGACCACCACAGCTCCGTACGGGCCGGTGTTTCTGCTCCTCGGTGAGGGAATCACGACATTGACCGGCGACAACGTGATCGCCGGGACCATGCTCCTTCGGATCACGATGCTGCCGGGGCTGGCCCTCATGGTCTGGGCGGTCCCGCACCTCGCTCGACACCTCGGCGGCAATCCTGCAATTGCACTGTGGCTCGCGGTGCTCAATCCTCTGGTCCTCATCCACCTCATCGGCGGTGTCCACAACGAACTGCTGATGGTCGGCCTGATGATGGCGGGAATCGCGCTCGCGCTCGAGCGTCACCATCTCGCGGGAATCGCGCTCGTGTCGGTGGCGGTGGCGGTCAAGGCCACCGCAGGCGCCGCACTCCCCTTCATCGTGTGGATCTGGATGCTGCACGAGAAGGAGAAGGCCGAGGCGGAAGGCCGCACACCGACGTCCCCCCTCTTGTCGTTCGCACGAACAGCCGGCGCGGGATTCGCAACCTTCGTAGTCATCTTCGCCGGATCGTCCGCTCTCGCAAATGTCGGGCTCGGCTGGATGAGTGCGCTGTCCGGATCGAACAAGATCATCAATTGGTTGTCGTTGCCGACCATTGTTGCCCACGTCATAACTGTCGGGACTTCGTGGTTCGCCGATCTGCGACTCAGTCAGGTATTGGCGATCACCCGCCCGATCGGCGCTGCAGCGCTCATCGCGATCGTGCTGGCGGTCTGGTGGCGATACCGCAAGACCGAGCGCGACGCGATCCTCGGAATCCTCATCGTCCTTGTTGCCATCGTGATCCTGTCGCCTGCTGCTCTGCCCTGGTACTACTCGTGGCCGATCGCGATCGCCGCAGGTTTCGCGCTTCCGACGAGAACGTTGATGATCCTCGTCGGGTTGTCCACGTGGCTGATGCTGGTCTTCCAGCCCGACGGGTCCATCGGCCTCTACACCTTCCCGCACGTAGCGCTCGCGACATTCGCAGCGGTGGTCGCCGCCATGTCGCTGCACTCGGTCGACCCACTGCGTCTGCGCACCCCACGCCCGCGGCCGGTCGAGAGTGGGACGAAGACCGACTCGCCACCCGCTGCGTCGACTCCCGCCGTCGAGTAGCGCGCGCATGAGCGATCTCGCGGACAGTTATCGGTACTGCGGCGCGGTGACCGCAGAGCACGGACGCACCTACCACCTCGCTACCAGACTGCTTCCCGCACGTCGGCGGGCTGCGACATATTCGCTGTACGGGTTCGCACGCACGGTTGACGACATCGTCGATGTCGACTCCGAGGGGGATGCAGCGGACACCGCCGCGGAACTCGATCGGATCGAAGCGATGTTGCGTCTGTGCTTCTACGAACAAAGCGCCATCGGATCGCGTGTGTGTCCCAGTGAATTGCAGCGGGTACTGCCCGCTTTCGTCGACACGGTGGCCGATTTCGACATTCCGCACGACTACTTCTTCGCGTTCCTGGACTCCATGCGGATGGACGTGCCCGGAACCCCCTCGCACAGAGCCGAGTACGAAACCATGTCCGAGCTGCGGACCTACATGTACGGTTCGGCCGCCGTCATCGGGCTGCAGATGTTGCCCATCCTCGGGACCACGGGGCGGGTGGACGAGGCGAGACCACACGCCGCGGCTCTCGGCGAAGCGTTCCAGCTCACCAATTTTCTCCGGGACGTCGGCGAGGATCTGGACCGAGGCCGGGTTTACCTCCCGGCTCGCGAGTTGAGCGCGTTCGGCGTCGATACCGACCTCTTGAAGTTCAGTCGCCGCACCGGAACGACCGATCGGCGGATCGCGCGCGCGCTCGCCCACCTCATCTCTGTTACGCGATCGGTATATCGGAGCGCGGAGCCAGGCATAGCCATGCTGGACCGGCGAGTGCAACCCGGCATCCGGACTGCCTTCGTGCTTTACTCGCGCATTCTCGACGAGATCGAGCGCGGAGACTACCGAGTCCTCGAGCGCCGCGCGGTAGTTCCCCGAAGAGGTCGGTGGGCAACTGCCCTTCCCCAGTTCGCCCGGCTCGCGTTGCCCAGCCGCAGATGGGGCCGTGACGAACGACGCATTTGATCAGAAACCAGATTCGTCAGAAGGCCATGGCCTGAGCACGCCGGACCACCTCGCGGGCGAGGTGACCATGCAGGGCCTGCGCGGGCGTGCCCGGTAGGCTGTCGTCGCTACGAAACATCCAGCGCAGCATTTCCTCGTCGCTGAATCCGCCGTCGTGCATCACTGCGATCAGACCTGGCAACGACTTGACGATCTGACCGTCGTCGTCGAAGAAGACCTCGGGAACGCCCAGCACGCCATCGCGTCGAACGGCAAGCAACTGGTGGTCGCGCAGCAACTGCTGCACGCGGGTGACAGCCACACCGAGATTCTTCGCGACGTCGGCCAACTGAAGCAGCGAGACGGAAGAGTCGAGGACATCGTCACAGTAAGGGATCGCACTCACTCCCCTGACTCTATCCGGTTCCTTCCCGGATGGCGCTACCGGTCGGTGTACCTGGCTACGATTGAGAGGCCCGCGAACCGGGTCCAGCACACACACGGGGGTTTGGACACGTGCACCATGGAGGTCAAGGCTTGATCGGCGAACTACTCGACAGACGTTATCGGGTGGATGCCGTGATTGCGCGTGGTGGTATGTCCACCGTCTACAGGGGGCTCGACACGCGCCTCGACCGTCCGGTGGCCATCAAAGTCATGGATCCGCAGTTCGCCGTCGATCCAGCGTTTCTGACTCGGTTCGAGTTCGAGGCCCGCTCGGTGGCACGACTAGGGCACCCGTCCCTGGTCGCCGTCTACGACCAGGGCCACGACCGTGGCCACGTGTTCCTTGTGATGGAACTGGTCGACGGTGGAACGCTTCGCGAACTCCTGCGTGAACGCGGGCCGATGCCCCCGCACGCCGTTGCCGCGGTCGCGGGTCCTGTTCTCGACGCTCTTGCCGTCGCACACCGGGCCGGGCTGGTGCATCGGGACGTCAAACCCGAGAACATCCTGATCTCCGACGGCGGCGAGGTGAAGATCGCTGACTTCGGCCTGGTGCGCGCCGCGGCCGCATCGAACACGACATCGAGCAGTGTGATCCTCGGCACCGCCGCGTACCTGTCTCCCGAGCAGGTGACCTCCGGGGTCGCGGACACCCGCAGCGACGTCTACTCCACCGGGGTTCTGCTGTTCGAACTCCTCACTGGACGCACCCCGTTCACCGGTGACACATCCCTGTCCATCGCCTACCAGCGGATCAACCAGGACGTCCCCCTGCCCGGTTCGTTCATTGCCGGCGTCCCGCCCGAATTCGACGAATTGGTCGCCGAGGCCACCCACCGCGAACCGTCCCACCGTTTCGCCAACGCTGAGCAGATGGGGACGGCGCTGCGGAGCATCGCAACCGCACTGGACCTACCCGCATACCGGGTTCCGGCCCCGCGGCGCTCCGCACAGCACCTCGCAGCGGCAGCGGCTGCCCCGGCCGCATCACCCAACCCGGCCTCATCCGCCACGGTTCACCTCCCGCCCGCACCCTCGCCGCACCCCCCACCAGCACGCCAGCCGACACCACCCCCCAACGAGGTGCCCGAACAGCCTGGCGTTCAGCACACGAAGCTCGTCACCACCGCAACGCCACGCCCCCCAGTCGACGGTCATGACGAGTTCGCGCCCTCCGGGGAATCCGACGACAGGCACCCCTACGCAGACTTCGCCGCCCAACGCCAACGGTCCCGGCGCACGACGATCGTGTGGCTGTTCATCATCTTGATACTCACCGTGGCGGTGGGGATCGGGGGCTGGTGGATGGGCTCGGGCCGGTACACCGCCGTCCCATCCATCGACGGCTTGGACCGCGAGGCCGCCGTTGCCGCCATCGAGTCCGCTGGACTCACAACACAAATCCGGGGTCAGTACTCGGACGACGCGGCCGCCGACACGGTTCTGGGGACCGATCCGGCATCAGGTTCACGAATTTCCCGCGACGGGACGGTGGATCTACTCGTCTCCCTCGGTAGGCCAACGGTGCCGACGCTACCTGCCGATGCTGCGCTTGGCTCGATCGAGCAGGAACTCCGCGACCGTACTTTCACCCCGGTAGATGGTGGTCAGGCATTCAGCACGAATGCTCCGGTCGGTGCGGTGGCCGCATTGGACCCGCCGCCCGGAACTGAACTTACGACCGGTTCACAGGTCAAAGTAATCGTCAGCAAAGGTGCTCCACCAGTTGACATCCCCGACGTCAAGGGCATGTCGGAAGCGGAAGCGCGCACCGCGCTCGAGGCGGTCGGCATCATCGTCCGAGACACCACAACCGAGTTCGACCCGAGGATCGAAGGCGGGAACGCGATCACTACCGATCCGGCGGCCGGTAGTCGGGTCAACGCAGGTACCAGTGTCACGTTGGCCTTGTCCGATGCCGTGCGGATCCCGATGCTGATCGGACAGAACACCGGGTCTGCACGTGAGGAACTGTCTCGGCTCGGACTCGAGGTGAGGGTGCGTCAGGTGGCAGACACCGATCGTTCACTGGTCATCAGTCAGAATCCAGGCAGCGGCGACCTGGTGAAGCCGGGAAGCACGGTCACGCTGGTCTCAGTGCCCTGACCCCGCGGGAGCAGGGCACTGAGGAGTTCTCGTAGTTCGGCATCAGCCGCGCAGCATCTCCGCAACGAGAAAAGCGAGTTCCAGCGACTGCTGCGTGTTCAGCCTGGGGTCGCACGCGGTTTCGTAGCGTCCGGACAGATCAACGTCGGAAATGTCCTGTGCACCACCGAGGCATTCGGTGACGTCCTCGCCGGTGAGTTCGACGTGGATCCCGCCGGGGTAGGTGCCGAGCCGGTTGTGAACCTCGAAGAATCCCTGGACCTCGTCGACGATCCGGTCGAAGTGCCGGGTCTTGTAGCCGGTTGACGCCTCGTGCGTGTTGCCGTGCATCGGGTCGCACTGCCAGATCACCTGGTGCCCAGTGGCCTGAACCTTCTCGATGATGGGCGGCAGCACGTCACGGACCTTGCTGTTGCCCATGCGAGAGATCAAGGTCAACCGGCCAGGCAAGTTGGTCGGGTCGAGGCGCTCGACGTATTCGACCGCCATCTCCGGTGTCGTAGTCGGACCGATCTTCAAACCGATCGGATTCGACAGGAGCTCGGCGAAGGCTATATGCGCACCGTCCAGCTGGCGCGTACGGTCCCCGATCCACAGGAAATGAGCCGACAGGTCATACAGCTTCGGATGGTCGCCGTCTTGGTCCAGTCGCAGCATCGCGCGTTCGTAGTCGAGGACGAGTGCCTCGTGGCTGGCGAAGATCTGTGCGTGCTTCAGGCTGGGATCGGAGACACCGCACGCATTCATGAACTGCAAACCCCGGTCGATCTCCGCCGCGATTGCCTCGTAGCGGGCGCCCGCCGGCGAGGACGAGACGAATTCACGGTTCCAGTCGTGCACCCTGTGCAGATCGGCCATCCCGGCACCGGTAAGCGCACGGACCAGGTTCATCGCAGCGCTCGCGTTCGCGTACGCCCTGACGAGCCGAGAGGGGTCGTGGGTGCGGACCGCCTCGTCGGCAACAAGCGAGTTGATCATGTCGCCGCGGTACGACGGCAAGCCAAGCGCGTCCACATTCGATGACCGCGGCTTGGCGTACTGGCCCGCGATGCGCGCGACCTTGACGACGGGCAAGCTCGCTCCGTAGGTCAGTACGACGGCCATCTGCAGCAGAGTGCGGATATTGCCCTTGATATGCGGCTCGGTGTTGTCTGCGAATGTCTCGGCGCAATCACCACCCTGAAGCAGGAACGCTTCTCCGCGCGCCACCTGAGCCAGCTTGGATTGCAGGGCCACGACCTCGCTGGCCACCGTAATCGGTGGGACGCTCTCGAGGACCGTCCGCATGGCGGCAGCGTGGCCTTCGGGCCATTGCGGCTGCTGCTCGGCGGGTTTGGCCAGCGCAGCGTCGAGTTGCTCTCGCATCGCGCTGGGCAGCGGCGGGAGTTGGGGCAAGCGATCGATCGGCACGTCGACGGTCCAATTCACCCCTACAGGGTATTCGCTCAACCGGCAAAAGTGCGACCGGCCCGGTCGAGCCAGGTCACCGGAGCGACCGCGCCGCCTGTACCGCCTCGAACTTGGCAAGGTTGTGCCGGGCGTCCGCCAGGGCGTCGTGCGCGTCATCCGGGACAGGCGGAAGAGCGGGGCTGCCGTTTTCCTCCCAGTACTGCCGGAGTTCGTGCGTGTACCGGGGCAGCGTCTGCGGCAGTTCGGTCATGTCACCCCAGAGCTGGCACAGGGCGACGTGGTCGTAGGCCGCCACCCAAGCCCATAGTTCCGGGACGACGCCGGGTCGGGGAATCAGGAAAGCGTAGAGGTCGTCACGGATGCGGGCGCGACTCTTCCAGAGTGGCGACGACGGCTGCGGAAGCTTCGACAGCACGTTTCTGCGGACCCATTTGCCCGCCCGCTCGGGGTCGAACTCGGTTGACACAGCATAGAACTCACGACCATCCTCAGCGACCACCCCAATCGATACCAGGTCGATGATTCGACCGTTCTCGATGAATTCGCAGTCATAGAAGTAACGCACGTCCGTAGACTATGCCCAACCGGGCCGCGTCAACAGGAACCCCCTACCCGCCAAGGAGGCATTGGTGCGTCTGACCTCGGATGGTCGACTGCCCGACATCCCCGTAGATGTACCGCAGGCGCCCCGCCGCCGTATCGGGTGGTTCGCATTCCGGGTCGTCGTCCTCGGCGGTCTTGTCGTCGGCCTCGCCTACAATCTGCTGGGCCTGCCTGGTTTCCGGGAGTTCGGCCACTACTACCGCATCGATCTGGACGTCTACCGCCTCGGAGGTTCCGTATTCCTGCAGGGTTCGACTCTCTACGGGTCGATGCCCCCTATCCAGATGGGGAGCTTCCTGCCGTTCACCTACCCCCCGTTGGCCGCGATGATCTTCAGCCCATTGTCGATGATGTCGCTGGCGACTGCCGGGACGGTCGTGACCACATTGTCGTTGATCGCTCTACTCGGCGTGCTTTCCATCACCCTCGACTCACTCGGCATCGCCCCCCGCAAGACCCTGGTATGGGGGGCCCTCGGGGCGCTCGTGGTCTCCATGACGCTCGAGCCGGTGTACTCGACTCTGGACTACGGACAGATCAACATCGCCCTGATGGTTCTGGTGGTCGCGGACTGCCTCCTGGAGCGGACGCCGTGGCCGAGGGGCATGCTGATCGGCCTGGCCGCCGCGATCAAGCTGACCCCTGCCATATTCGTTCTATACCTGTTGGTGCGCAAAGACTTTCGGGCGGCGGTAGTGACCGCGATCAGTTTCGTCTTGTTCGGCGCGCTGGGCGCGATGGTGACGTGGAGAGACTCTGTCACGTACTGGACGCAGACCCTCTTCGACTCACACCGGATCGGCACCCCGGCCTACCCCGCGAATCAGAGCATCACCGGTGTACTGGCTCGGCTCGGGCTGAGTGACTCTGATCGCTTGCCGATCTGGCTGCTACTGTGCGCCGCGGTTCTCGCGCTCACACTGATCGCGATGATCCGCGCACTCGAGTCGGGTCAAACGGCACTGGCCCTAGGACTCAACGCGATCCTGGGTCTGCTGGTGTCACCGGTGTCCTGGTCGCACCATTGGGTGTGGGTGTCGCCGATCGTCCTCGTTCTCGGGACCCTCGCGTACCGGCGTCGAAGCATCGCCCTGTCCGCCACCACGCTGGCCGGTCTCGTCGTCTTCACATTGGCCGCCCAATGGAAACTCGGAGTGGGCCGGGCGGATGGCACCCATTGGAATCTGTGGGACCAGTTCCTGGTGTCGTCGTACGTGTGGTGGGCGCTGGCCGCCCTACTCGTCACGATCTTCGTGTTCCGTACCCGACCGCCGCAGCCCAGCGACGACAACCGACCGGAGAGCTTCGCCGATCGGACCGTACGTGTCGGCTGAGAGACGACTCGACTGACGGACCGCTGTCTCAGCTCGCCCGTGTGTCCGGCAAGCGGGTGACGTCGGCAGCATCGGACACCGGGGCCGCATCGGATACTGTGGCCGACGCACCCCCTGCCACGGGCACCATCTTCTTGGCCGTCGCCGCATAGATGTCGACGTATTCCTGGCCGGACAATTTCATCAGCGCGTACATGACCTCGTCGGTAACCGCACGCTCGACGAAACGGTTGCCGCTCATACCCTCGAAACGGGAGAAGTCGATCGGCTTTCCGATACGGATGGTGACCTTCGCCGGACGCCACACCCTCGAGCCGATCGGGTTGACCTTCTCAGTTCCGATCATTGCGACGGGAATGACCTTCGCACCGGACTCGAGTGCCATGCGCGCGAGACCGGTCTTGCCCTTGTACAGGCGACCGTCGGGTGAGCGAGTGCCCTCTGGATAGATTCCGAGTAGTTTGCCATCCTCCAAGACTCGAAGGCCCGCGTTCAACGCGTCCTGGGCCGCGTCGGCGCCCGTGCGGTCGATCGGCACCTGGCCGACCACCGAGAAGAACCAGCGCTGGAATGCACCCTTGATTCCGGTACCGGTGAAATACTCCTGCTTGGCGAGGAACGTGATCCTCCGCGATACCCGCAACGGCAGAAAGAACGAATCCAGAACCGCCTGATGGTTACTCGCCAGGATGGCTCCGCCTTCGGATGGAATGTTCTCGGTGCCCTCCACCTTCGGGCGGCCCAGTACCCACAGCAGCGGCCCCAGTAGCACGTACTTGAAAAGCCAATAGAACATTCCGTCCCTCCCGTTCACAACCCAAGCCTCGCTCGGCTCGACTCTACTTCGGGTGAATGAGGGCCGCTACACACGCCAATGCTCCCCCGCTGCGACAGCGCCCTGTGGGGTTCGATAGCCGGCATCAACTTACTCGATCAGGTATAACCGCGCGGGCGAGTTCGGCCGCTCCGATCATCCCCGCCGCCTCCCCCAACTGGGTCTGTCGGATGCGTGCCAGTGGCCGATGCCCGGCCCCGGTCGCCAGCGCGGCATAGTGCTCGCGGGCTTCGTCGATGAACAGCGGCGACGAACTCGCGACACCACCAGCGATCACTACGAGATCCGGGTCGTACACATCGCCGATCAGAGCCAGTCCGACACCCAGCCATCGGGCGAATTCCCGCATGGTCTCGAGCGCCAGCGGATCTCCGTCGTGCGCGGCGCCGCCTATCCGCCGCCCGGTCAGCCCGCCCGGATCGACCGCAACCTCCCGGGCGAGGAGCGTCGAGGTTGTCGGGTCGGCCGCCAATAGCTCGATCGCAGTGTCGACGAGCGCGGTCCCGCTGCAATACCTCTCCCAGCAGCCACGTTTGCCACAGGCGCAGGGACGACCGTCGGGAACGACCTGAATGTGGCCGAGTTCGGGCGCGACACCGTGAGTGCCGCGGTACAAGTGCCCGTCCGCGAGCAAGGCCGCTCCGATCCCGGTGCCGATGGCGAGCATCAACACGTTCCGACCACCAGCCGCCGCACCGAATCGGTGCTCGGCCCACGCGGCAGCGTTGACGTCGTGTTCGAGAATTACCGGAAGGCCCAATCGCTCTCCGAGGTCGCGGCCCACCGGTGCACCCACCCAGGGCAGGTGCGGCGCAAACCGTACCGTGGTGCGGTCCGGTGTGACGAACCCGGCGACCGCCAAGCCAACCGCGGCAACATCGTGCCGTCCAGCCAACTCGCGCACCGCACGGTCGAGACCATTCTCGAGAGCGGACGCTGATGTCGGCGTCGGCGACTGGAGCGAATCCAGCACCTCACCCGACGAATCGACCACCGAAGCCCTGATGCTCGTTCCACCCACATCGACGCCGATAGTCAGTGCCGAACTGCCGTCCGTCGCGCTACTTGCGGCTGTACCCATGGAGACGATTGTGCCGAAGCTCGATCGCAGGCGTGCACCAGAGCGGCAATGACCTGATCTCAGGTCTTGATGGTGACCGAGATCGGGACGAAAGCCGAACCGCCGGCCCGTTCGGCGTCGGAAGCGCCCTCCTCCGCACCGGACCTCGAGTCTCCGGCACCGCCCCACCCCGAGGCCTCAGATCCTGTCGTGCCGGGGCGCATCGCATCGGGCCCGGTCGCGCCACTGGCACTGTGCTCGTCGAGAATCTGCCGCAACATCGCGATCAAAATTGATGCCTGGCTTGCAAGCAATGTCACAAGGTCGTGCTGCTCACCGCGGATCATCGCCGCGAGAGCGCACACCGGGCACCAGGAGCATCCAGACCATTGGCCGGCCTCCGAAGACGTTGCTTCGGCCCCCTCCGGTGTATGCGTGGTCACGATGCGCTGCACGATCGGCTCGATACGGTCCAGTGCGGCCTCGACGAGGAGCCGAAGTTCCTCCATCACCTGTGCGTGGTCGTCAGTCATACCGGCCACACCTGCGGATCGGGCGTGAAACGCACGACGAGGTCTGCACCGTCGAGTTCCGCATCGGCCACTACGCACCGGCGCAGGACCGATGCGAGGCGGAGACGACGGCGCACCCCTTCGGCCCCCACTATCAAGTCGTCCTCCACTCGCCCCAACGTCAACGTCGACGGATTCACGAGAGGTAGATGCATCCGCATCGTGTACACCGAATCCACACCCGCTCCTGATTCCAACCCCACCCGTACTGCGGGTGGGTTCTTTCCCAACACCGCAACCGCGTCCACGGTGTCGCCGTACAACTCCCGGGCGATACTGCCAAGATCGGCCAACCCTACCGGCTCGGTGACCGACTGGGTCACCGAGAGGATCGTGATGCCGCCGGCGCAGGCCTCCAGTTCCGAGAGCACCCTCTGCTCGAGCGCCCGCCGCCTGATCAACCACGCCACACCGGGATCGGCATGATCTGGCGGTGAATCAAATTGCGGTAGAAGTTTGTTCACGAGAATCGCGTCGATGCGCAGCCCGGACAGAGCCGCGACCGCAACTGTCCGCCGGGTTTCGGTCAGCACCATACGCTCCGGTGTCGTCACCAGTCGCACGGTGGTTCTAGAGCGGTCGGCAAGCAGTTCGCGAACCTCGCCGACAGCAGACACTACCTGTTCGATCAGGGTCACCAGCATGACCAGTCGAGGGTCGGACCCCACTGCCGTGGTCAGGCGGCGATGCTGAGGCCATACCCGCTCGATGTAGTCGAGCGCCATCGTCGGCGCGGCGAGTGTCCGCAAACAGTCCGCAGTAGCAGGACAGTCGACCACAACGGCGTCGTAGTCGCCCTCGGTCGCGAACCGAACGATCTCACGGAGTCCGAGCACGTCCTGCACACCAGGCAAACCGGTCAGCTCCTCGGGCTGCGGCACCGACAACTGCCCGCCGTGGTCGTGAGCGCCGACGGCGGCGAGAACTGCTGCCAGACTGCGGAATCGCGCTTCCAGCAACGAGAGCGTGTCCAGTTCGATGACGTCGAGAGTCTCGCTCACCGGCACGACTCCCCTGGCGCCGCTCATCCCGAGAACATCGGCGACGGAATGGGCCTGGTCGAGCGAAACGAGGAGCGTCCTGGTGCCACGGTCCGCAGCCGCCTGCGCTGTCGCGGCGGCCAGGGTCGTCTTCCCCACACCCCCCTTCCCTACAAAGAATTGGACCCTGGCAGATCCGGGGCGGTTCTCACTGTTCAGCTTTCTACCCGTTTCTTGAGTTCTTTGAGCGCGGTGTCGGTGATCACCTTTTCGGCCTTGCGTTTGAACAATCCGATCATCGGGATAGTGAGGTCGACAGTGAGTTCGTACGTGACGATGGTGCCGCCGTCGGCAGTTTCCTCGAGCGCGTACGTGCCGAACTGCGATTTCTGGATCTCACCCGAGACGAGTTCCCAGCTCACTGACTTCCCGTCGGGCGCCCAGTCGTACTGCAGGACGTAGGTGTCCTTCACCATTCCGGCGTCGAGCATGAACCGGACTCGTGCCGCCCGGCCATCGTCTCGGGACTCGACAACTTCGACCGACTTTGCGGCGCTGACCCACGCCGGGTAGGCATCGAAATCCGCGATCACGTCCATCACCCGGGAGGGTGGCGCCTCGATTCTGATCGACCTCTTGGTCCTCTCGGGCATGGAGTGAACGCTTCCTTTCACCAGACGGGCCACCCCGACGATCGCCGGGCTGTGCGGTTGCCGTTCCTTATTTGTCTGTGTCTTGATTTGATTCTGTCTCGAGTTGGTTCTGTCTTGATCTGTCTGTGTCTCGCCCGACTATCACACACGATCTTCAGGCTCCGACACAATGCCGGGCTCCCGCTCCCGCGTGACCAACCCGGATCAGGAAGGTGGTTCACCGGCCAAGCGCCCCGCCTCGAGTTCTTTCTTGACCTCGAAAGACATCACCTTGCCCTCGACACGGCGACGGCGGTTCAACACGGCCAGATCCGGGGATCCGCCGGTTGGCGCCGGTTCGGCGTGAAGGAAGTAGTGAACGACCACCCCGTCCATCACGGGCTCGAGCCATACCTCCATCGTGCCGGTGAGCGGACCCTCGACCGTCCAGCGGATGCCCTTCTCGGCTCGATCCTCCCGGACGGCAAGCGTGAGATCGGGCCACCACCGGCGCCAGCGACTGCGCGGGGCAATCGCCGCCGCGACCCGCTGCGGCGGAGCCGCTATGAACGTCTGATCTGCAACTTGAATGCTGCTCACAGCAACTAGCTTCACACATCACCGTTCGGCGCCCACACGCCGGTTCCGCGAAACCCCTGGTGACTCGCTCTTGCGCACCAGCCGACGGGCTGGACACGGACCATGAGAAGAACCGTCTAGAGTTGAACCGAACAATTCTACTAGTCAGTATTTTCTGTGTCGGAGGTTTTCGTGTCCGAGTTCAGCGCACCTCAGTCGTACACCGTCGCGGAGGACTCCTCCGCCGTCGACTCGGTGTTTGCCCACGCAGCGGCCGACCCGAACCTGGTCGTGTACAAGCGCAAGATCGGTGCAAGCTGGTCCGATGTCACATCCGCCGAGTTCGCGCTCGAGGTCACCGCGGTGGCCAAGGGGCTGATCGCTCTCGGTGTGCAGCAGGGCGACCGTGTCGCGCTGATGTCGGCGACTCGGTACGAGTGGCCCCTGATCGATTTCGCCATCTGGGCGGCCGGCGGCGTGACTGTTCCGATCTACGAGACATCTTCCGCCGAGCAGGTCCGCTGGATCCTCGAGGATTCCGCCGCTATCCATCTCGTCGTCGAGAATGCCGCGCACGCAGCCACAGTAGAGACCGTCGCCGAGGAGGCGCCGGCCTTGCGGGGTGTTCACCAGATCGAACCTGCCGACGGAGGACGCGGCGCAGTTGCGGAATTCATTGCTCTGGGCGCCGATGTGCCGGACTCCGAGGTACAAGGCCGCGTCGCGGCGTTGAAGGCCGCCGATCCTGCCACCCTCATCTACACCTCCGGCACCACCGGCAGGCCCAAGGGGTGCCAACTCACCCACGCGAACCTCGTTGCGGAGTCCAAAGGCATCCTCGACTCCAGCCTCGGCACAGTCCTGAAGACCCCCGGAATGAACACCCTCATGTTCTTGCCGATGGCGCACGTCCTCGCCCGTGCGGTGAGCATCGCGGCATTCGACGCCGGCGCCACGCTCGGCCACACCAGCGACATCCCGAATCTCGTCCCCACGTTCGGAGAGTTCCGGCCCGGCTTCATCCTGTCCGTCCCGCGCGTGTTCGAGAAGGTGTACAACAGCGCGCGCAGCAAGGCGCACGGCGAGGGTAGGGGCAAGATCTTCGACGCCGCCGCGGAAACGGCGATCGCCTGGAGCGAGGCTCAGGACAAGGGCGGCCCCGGGCTCGTCCTCAAGGCCAAGCACGCACTGTTCGACAAGCTCGTGTTCTCGAAGCTACGCAGCGCCCTCGGCGGCCAGTGCCAACTGGCGATCTCCGGTGGGGCACCCCTCGGCGCCCGTCTGGGTCACTTCTTCCGCGGGATCGGCATCACTATCTACGAGGGCTACGGCCTCACAGAGACGTCGGCCGCGTTCGCCGTCAACACAATCGGTGCGCAGAAGATCGGCACAGTCGGTAAGCCGTTGTCGGGCAACTCGGTTCGAATCGCCGAAGACGGCGAGATCCTGCTGTCCGGCCCGGTCGTCTTCAACGGGTACTGGCGCAATGAGAGCGCCACCGCCGAGTCGCTCGAGAACGGCTGGTTCCACACCGGCGATCTCGGCTCGGTCGACGCCGACGGCTACATCACCATCACGGGACGCAAGAAGGAGATTATTGTCACAGCGGGTGGCAAGAACGTCTCTCCCGCCCCGCTCGAAGACCAGCTTCGTGCCCACCCCCTCATCAGCCAGGCCATCGTGGTGGGCGATCAGCAGCCCTTCATCGGCGCCTTGATCACCATCGACGCCGACTCCGTGCCTGCGTGGAACGAGCGCCACGACAAGCCCGCCGACACAAACGTCGCTGATCTCGCCACCGACGCCGACTTGGTCGCCGAGATCGATGCTGCCGTTTCCGAGGCCAACAAGCTGGTGTCGCACGCCGAGGCGATCAAGAAGTTCCGGGTCCTGCCCGTCGACTTCACCGAAGAGACAGGTGAACTCACGCCCACGATGAAGCTCAAGCGCAACGTGGTGCAGGAGAGATTCGCCGACGATATCGCCGCCCTCTACTCAAAGTAGGTTCTGCCTGCGATACGCTTCGCCCGGGGTGGGGTGAGCCGTCCGAAAATTGTCCTGCCGAAACCCGTTCCGGGGTAGGACAAGGCCGACACCATTCTTCGAAATTGCCGTGCATTTCCACGTCATGTGGTCTACTGCACCGAATTGTCAGCACTGGATACGAGAAAATCTCGACGGCCGGGCATCTTGCTGATGCCTTCCGGCCGCCGTGGAGGGGTCTGCATGTTTGCAAGGAACATCCGCCGCGTGGTCGGCGGAGTGAGTGCGGTCGCGATGGCCGCTGGATTGGCGGTGACGGTCGGTGCCGGCGCCGCGAGTGCGGCGGAGGGCAAAAAGACCTGGAACGACGGTAACACCAAGTTCACCCGAACGATCAGCAACGTCGATCCCCGCGAGGGCGACACCATCACCGTGAAGACGAAGTTCTACAAAGAATTCGGTGGTGTGGCGGAATACATCTACGAGGTCAAGGACTGGCACCCGTCGTGCCTGACGGTCCAGTCGGCCAAGGTCAACGGCAAGAGCTACAGCATTGCCGGCAAGGGTGATGATTGGGCCAGGGTCGACGGCAACCTCACCAAGTGGCCGATCCAGCCGATCCTCAACCCACGGTCCCAGACCTACGAATTCAAGTACAAGGTCGGCGCGGACTGCGACCGCAATGTCGGGCTGAAGACGGGCCTGAGCTACGACAGTTCCCTCGGCGGCGGCTCGTACAAGACCAAGGGCCCCAACATCACAGTCAAGATGAACAACACGTCCACGACGCTCGGGCCGGTGCCTGGCGCTGTGGTCGGCGCGCCGGTTACCCTGAGCGCCAACGTGACCGGTGGCCACGAGGGCGACAAGGTCGGCTTCTACGACGGAGACACCAAGATCGGCGACGGTCGTTTGAATGACGACGGTGCGGCGACAATCGAGTGGACTCCGGAGACCGATGGTGCGCACACCCTGTCTGCACAATTCTCGGAAACCTCGAGAGCTAAAGGCTCGCAGTCGGCTACGCAGACCGTAACGGTCGCCGGCCCCGAGGTCACGGCCACGACGCTGACCGGTCCGACGACCGCGCTGACCGGCAACGAGGTGGTCTTCACCGCCCAGGTCACGCCGAGCCCGGCCGACGGCACCGTCCAATTCAGGGACGGCGGAATCGATCTCGGCCCCGCCATCTCCGTCAACCCGGACGGAACCGCGACCCTCGCCCACACCTTCGACACCGCTGGCCCCCACGAGATCGTCGCCGTCTACTCCGGCATCCCCGGTGTCCTCGGATCGACCTCCGCCAACCACACCGTCGCAGTTTCCGAGGGCACAGCCACTACTCTGACCGGTCCGACCACCGCGCTGACCGGCAACGAACTGGTCTTCACCGCCCAGGTCACACCGAACCCGGCCGACGGCACCGTCCAATTCAAGGACGGCGGAATCGATCTCGGCCCCGCCATCTCGGTCAACCCGGATGGCGTCGCGACCCTCGCCCACACCTTCGACACCGCTGGCCCCCACGAGATCGTCGCCGTCTACTCCGGCACCCCCACCTTCACCGAATCGACCTCGGCCGCTCACACCGTTGAGGTGTCGGTACCAGAGGTCACCACCACCACACTGACCGGTCCGACCACAGCGAAGGCCGGTGACGAACTGGTCTTCACCGCCCAGGTCACACCGAACCCGGCCGACGGCACCGTCCAATTCAAGGACGGCGGAATCGATCTCGGCCCCGCCATCTCGGTCGACCCGGATGGCATCGCGACCCTCGCCCACACCTTCGACACCGCTGGCACGCGCGAGATCACGGCCGTCTTCACCGGCACCCCTGCCTTCATCGGATCGACCTCGGCTAACCACACCGTCGCAATCTCCGAATTCACCACGACGGCGCTGACCGGTCCGACCACTGCGCTGACCGGCGACGAAGTCGCCTTCATCGCCCAGATCACACCGAACCCGGCCGGCGGCACCGTCCAATTCAAGGACGGCGGAATTGATCTCGGCCCCGCAGTCGCCGTGAATCCGGATGGCACCGCAACCCTCCCCCACACCTTCGACACCGTCGGCCCGCACCAGATCGCGGCCGTCTACTCCGGTGCCCCCGGCTTTGTCGGATCGACCTCCGTCATCCACACGGTCACGGTGTCTGCACCGGACCCGGAGGACGTCGCGACCACGACGGAGCTGACTGCACCTGAGTCCGCAGAGAAGGGCGCTGCGGTCGATCTGATCGCGACGGTTTCCCCGAGCCCTGCTGGCGGCACCGTCCAGTTCTTCGACGGCGCAACCCCGATCGGAGCCCCGGTAGACGTGGTTGACGGAAGGGCGACACTGTCGCACGCCTTCGCAGTGGCCGGCGATCGCAACGTCTCCGCGGTCTACGGCGGAACGGAGGGCTTCCGCGGCTCGACCGCCCAGCCCGTCACCGTCACTGTCACCGACGACGGCACCGGTCCCGGTCCCGACTCGGGATCGGCCGACAACGTCTTCGGGTCCTGAGGTGAATCGGATCCCGACGTGAAGTAGCACCGGACCGGCCGCCCGCGTTGAACGGGCGGCCGATCTGATGCGTGGTCACCCGGTCAACTTGTACTTCTGCCCACAGAAGTGCGCTATTGTCTACGCCAATCCAAGCAAGTTGGACAGCTGTCCTAATTTGTATCCGAGAGGAATCTGCATGCTTGACAGGAACATTCGCCGTGTGGTCGGCGGCGTCGGTGCCGTAGCCGTGGCCGCGGGGTTCGCGGTAACGGCCGGTGCCGGCACCGCGAGCGCGGCTTCCGACTCGATCACCTGGAACGACGGCAACACCAAGTTCACCCGCACGATCAGCGACGTCGACCCCCGCGAGGGCGACACCATCACCGTAGAGACCAAGTTCTACAAGGAATTCGGTGGTATTGCGGAGTACATCTACGAGGTCACCGACTGGCACCCGGCGTGCCTGACGGTCGAGTCCGCGAAGGTGAACGGGAGCAGCTACAGCATCGACAGCTGGGGTGACAACTGGGCCAAGGTCGAGGGCAACCTCACCAAGTGGCCGATCCAGCCGATCCTCGACCCACGGTCGCAGAAGTTCGAGTTCACGTACCGGGTCGGCGCGGACTGTGACCGCGATGAAGTGCTCGAGACGGGCTTGAGCTACGACAGCTCCCTCGGCGGCGGCTCGTACAAGACCAGGGGCCCCAACATCGAGGTCCGGCTGAACCGGACCACGACCACGCTCGACGCACCGTCGAACACGCAGGTCGGGCAGTCGGTGTTGCTGAACGCCACCGTGGATGGTGGCGCCCAGGGCGACAACGTCGAGTTCTACGACGGCAATGCCAAGATCGGGGAGGCCCCGCTCAACAGTGAGCGTGTGGCGACCTACAACTGGACACCCTCCACGACCGGCAACCACAGCATGTCCGCGAAGTACCTGGCCACCTCGAAGGCGGAGGGCTCCCAGTCGCGGGCGACGAACGTGAACGTCACGGCGACTGACGTCGGGTCGTCGACCATCCTCGCCCCGGTCACCGGCGCGCAGGTCGGTCAGCCCAGCACCCTGAGGGCGACGGTCGCGCCCGCCGGTGCCGGCGGCACAGTCGAGTTCAGGGACGGCGGTACGACGCTGGCCAACGTCCCGGTCGAAGCCGGCGGTGTAGCCACCTACACATGGGTGCCCTCCGCGTCGGGCAACCACAACATCACCGCGTCGTTCTCCGGACGTCCGGGTGTCGCCGGATCGACGACCTCGGCCAGCGTGACCGTGGCGGAGGCACCGGTCGGCAACATCAACTCGACAACGGTCCTCACCATCGGTGCCAACCCGACAGTCGATGTGGCGCAGACCATCACCGCTCAGGTGACCCCCGGGAACGCTGGTGGCACCGTCACTTTCAAGGACGGTAACGACGTCATCGGAACCTCGTCGGTCGACGCCAACGGTGTGGGCACCGTCACCTGGGTGCCCGAGAATGATGGCCAGCGCGAGATCACGGCCGAATACTCCGGCGCGGGCAACGTGAACGCGTCCGTCGGCCGGCAGGACGTGGTCGTCGCTCCCGTCCCGAGTGGCGGCGGCCCCGCTGGCAGCACGGGAAACATGTTCGGTTCCTGAGGTAGCTGACGGTTCTGAGAAACCGATGACACAGTGTGGCCCGTGCGAAACCATCGCACGGGCCACACTGCTATGGCCGCAACACGACTCGCGCGGTCTTACCAGGAACGCGACAGGCATCTTTGCAGGGGGTTTCAGCCCGACGCGGATAGTTGACGGGCCAAAATTCAACTGATTTGTCCGAAATGCGCTATTGTCTACGCCGATCCAGCAAGTTGGACAGCTGTATGAATTCGCACTCGAGAGGAATCTGCATGCTTGACAGGAACATTCGCCGCGTGGTCGGCGGCCTCAGTGCCGTTGCGGTGGCCGCGGGGTTCGCGGTGACGGTCGGTGCCGGCACCGCGACTGCGGCTTCCGGCTCGAAGATCTGGAACGACGGCAACACCAAGTTCACCCGGACGATCAGCAATGTCGATCCCCGCGAGGGCGAGACCATCACCGTGGAGACCAAGTTCTACAAGGAATTCGGTGGTGTGGCGGAGTACATCTACGAGGTCAAGGACTGGCACCCGTCGTGCCTGACGGTCGAGTCGGCCAAGGTCAACGGCAAGAGCTACAGCATTGCCGGCAAGGGTGATGATTGGGCCAGGGTCGACGGCAACCTCACCAAGTGGCCGATCCAGCCGATCCTCAACCCACGGTCGCAGAAGTTCGAGTTCACGTACCGGGTCGGCGCGGACTGTGACCGCAATGTCGGGCTGCAGACGGGCCTGAGCTACGACAGCTCCCTCGGCGGTGGCTCGTACAAGACCAAGGGCCCCAGCATCAACGTCCGGATGAACCAGACCACCACCACTCTGGACGCGCCGACGAGTGCCCAGGTCGGACAGTCGGTGTTGCTGAACGCAACCGTGACCGGTGGCGCCCAGGGCAACGATGTCGAGTTCTACGACGGCGGTGCCAAGATCGCGACCGTCCCGCTCAACAGCGACGGCGTGGCGACCTTCAACTGGACGCCCTCCACCACCGGCAACCACAGCTTGTCCGCGCAGTTCCTCGCCACCTCGAAGGCCGAGGGCTCGCATTCGCAGGCGACGAACGTGAGCGTCACGCAGACCGACACCGAGTCGTCGACCATCCTCGCACCGGTCACCGGCGCACAGGTCGGTCAGCCCACCACCCTGAGGGCAACGGTCACGCCCGGCGGTGCCGGCGGCACGGTCGAGTTCAAGGACGGCGGCGCGACGTTGGCCAACGTCCCGGTCGACGACAATGGCGTCGCCACCTACACGTGGGTGCCCTCCATCGCGGGCGACCACAACATCACCGCGTCGTTCTCCGGGCGCGCGGGCGTGCTGGGATCGACCACCTCCGCCAACGTGAACGTGGCGGCGGCACCGGTCGACAACGTCGACTCGACAACGGTCCTCACCATCGACGATGACCCGACAGTCGGTGTGGCGCAGACCATCATCGCCCGAGTGACCCCCGGGGACGCCGGCGGCACCGTCACCTTCAAGGAAGGCGACATCGTCATCGGAACCTCGTCGGTCGATGCCAACGGTGTGGCCACCGCCACGTGGACACCCTCTCGTGACGGCCAGCGCAGCATCACTGCCGAGTACTCCGGTGCGGGCAACGTGAACGCGTCCGTCGACCAGCAGTCCGTGATCGTCGGAGGCGTCCCCGGTGGCGGCGACGGCGATGGCGACGGCGGCGGCGACGGTGACGGCGGAAACGACGGCGGAGGCAGCTCGGGAAACACCTTCGGTTCCTGAGATAGCTGACGGTTCTTAGAAACCGCTGACACAGTGTGGCCCGTGCGAAACCATCGCACGGGCCACACTGCTATGGCCGCAACACGACCGACGCGGTCTTACCAGTAATGCGACAAGCATCCGCGTGTCGCATTACTGGCCGACGCGAAAGTCGCATGGCCAATTTTCACCTCTCTATACCACAAGTGCGCTAATCTCTAAGCGAAACAAGCCAATTGGACGCTTGTCTAACTTCGCACTCGAGAGGAATCTGTGTGTTTGACAAGAACATTCGCCGTGTGATCGGCGGCATCAGTGCGGTGGCGGTGACTGCGGGACTCGCGGTGACGGTCGGTGCCGGAACCGCGAGCGCGGCTTCCGAAACGATCACCTGGACCAATTCCAACACCAAGTTCACCCGAACGATCAGCGATGTAAACCCCAGCGAAGGCGACATCATCACCTCGAAGACGAAGCTCGAGCGGAGCGCTGCGCTCGAGTACATCTATCGGGTCTGGGACTACCACCCGCCATGCCTGACTGTCGAGTCGGCGAAGGTGGACGGAAAGTCTCAGAAACTCGAAAGCTGGGGTGATGATTGGGCAAAGGTCGAGGGTAGCTGGGTTGTGCAGCCGCTCATCGGTACGAAGTCTCGCACGTTCGAATTCTCGTACCGGGTCGGCGCGGACTGTGACCGCAATACGCTCCTCACGACGGGGGTCAAGTACGAGGGCTCGCTGATCCACCGCGATCAGATATTCAAGGACAAGGGCCCGCACATCAACGTCCGAATGAACTCCACCAGTACCGATCTCGCCGCGCCGACCGATATGCAGCTTGGAGAGTCGACGCTGCTGGCAGCGACCGTGACCGGCGGTGCCCAGGGCGACAGCGTGGAATTCTACGACGGCAACGCCAAGATCGGGGCCGCTCAGCTGGGCAGTGATCTCGTGGCGACAATCAACTGGACGGCCTCCACCACCGGCAACCACAGCTTGTCCGCGAGATTCTTGGCAACCTCGAAGGCTGAGGGCTCACAATCGCCCGTGAAGAACGTCAGCGTCTCGCAGACCGATATCGTGTCGACGACCGGCCTTGCTCCCGTAGTCGGTGCGCAGGTAGGCCAATCCACCGTCCTGCGAGCAACGGTCTCGCCGACCGGCCCCGGCGGCACGGTCGAGTTCAAGGACGGCGGCACGACGCTGGGCAACGTACCCGTCGATGACAACGGTGCTGCCACGTACACGTGGGTGCCTTCCACCTCAGGCGACCACTCCGTCACCGCAACGTTCTCCGGACGCGCGGGTGTCACCGGGTCGACCACCTCCGCCATCGTCAATGTGGCTGAGGCGCCTGCCGGCAACGTCGACTCGACAACGGCCCTCACCATTGACGGCGCCCCCACAGTCGGTGTCGAGCAGACCATCACGGCGCAGGTAAACCCCAGTGATGCCGGTGGCACCGTCACTTTCAAGGTGGGTGACTCCGTTCTCGGCGACAGGCCAGTCGGCCCGAACGGTATCGCAACCATCCAGTGGACTCCCGAGCGCAATGGGGAGCACAGCATCACCGCCGAGTACTCCGGCGCAGGCAACGTGAACGCGTCCACGGACCAGGAAATCGTGAATGTCGGAGGCGCCGACCCTGGTGACGGCGGAAATGGCAGCAGCGGCAGCATTGGGAACATCTTCGGTTCCTGAAATAGCTGACGGTTCTAAATAGCTGACGGTTCTAAGGAACCACTGACACAGTGTGGCCCGTGCGAAACCATCGCACGGGCCACACTGCAACGTCCGCGATCGCAGACACCTTGCAAGCTCCAAGAAGAACTGGACACTCGTGCCAGTTCTGACTACGCTGCACCGCCATGATGTCTAGAGTCGGCTCACCGATCAGCCGCGAGCGACTTACCGCTGCCATGGGTGCCGCTGTTCTTGCCATGTCCCTGGCAGTGTTCGGCGCACAGGCCGCCCACGCCGACTCCAACGACCTGCTCATAACCGCGGAAGACGCGCCTCCCGGCGACACGTCATCTGTTCCCGCCTTCGAGGGCGACCTCGCCCCCGGCCAGGAGATCACGCAGACCTGGAAGCTCGAGAACCAGTCCGACCAGGGAGGCTTTGCCAACGTATATCTGGGCGACTGGAACAAGACTTCGCCGGACGTAAAGGCATATGTACGGGCCCAGATCGGAGACGATTTCGGCGACAACGTAGACCTCGTCGACAATGCAACCGCGCCGGGGACCGAGTTGGCGTCTGCCTTCCTAGGAGCCGGCCAAAGCGTCAAGATGGTCCTCGTGGTCGGCATGCCCATCGACGCCGACATGTTGTTGCCAGACCAGTCCGTCGACCCGGACTTCCGTATCGACTTGGTGCCCGACACCGATGCCACCCCGACGACCACCACACTCGGCGGCCCGACTCACGCGACTACCGATCAGTCCGTGAGCCTCTCGGCCGAAGTGACGAGTGCGGAGAGCGACGCCGTCGGCGGCACAGTCCAATTCAAGGACAACGGCGCCGATATCGGCGATCCGGTCCAACTGGTGGAGGGTCGTGCGACGCTACCTCACACCTTCACCACCGAGGGCGAGCACGAGATCACTGCGGTATACAGCGGTGCGGCCGGCTTCGAACGCTCCACCGGCCAGGACCGTACGGTCACCGTCACCGCCCCGAGTATCTTCGGTACAGGTTCCTTCGGATCTCTCGGAAGCCTGGGCAATATCTTCGGTTCGTAGCGCCGCCGGACCCGGGTTTGTCTGACAGACAAATCAATTCAGGGCCGAATGCCCTCGAATGAGCCCAAATTCCTCAAAAACTGGACGCTTGGTCCAGTTCTGGATATGCTGCGTCGTCATGACGACAACCATCAGCGCATCAGGCAGCCTCAAACGGCTGACCACTGCCTTCGGCGGCGCGATTCTTGCCCTGTTCCTGGCAATGTTCGGAGCGCTGGTGGCGCCCGCAGCAGCCCACGCCGAAGTGAACGACCTCGAATACTCCGCAGACAACACGACCTGGGGTGGCCTGGAGCAGATTCCAGCCATCGAGGGCCAACTCGTCCCCGGCGAGGAGCTCAGCTCCACCTTCTATGCGAGGAACAACACCGAGCGGGGTGGGATTCTCCAGGTCTACCTCGGTAACTGGACGATTTCCCGCGGGATGCAGGCCTACGTCCGGGTGGAGATCAACGACGCGTCCGGTCCCCGCGTGGACCTCACCACCCTGGAAGAAGCCGTGCCGGGCACCGAGCTCAACGCGATCCGGGTCGACCCCGGCCAGACCGCCAAGGTGAGCCTGGTTGTCGGCATGCCCAGCGAGGCAGACAACGGTTCCCAGAATGGGTCCGTCGAGCCGAACTTCTCCCTCGACTTCGAGGTTGACGGCGCCCTCGAGACGACCACTACTGTGACAGTCCCGGGCGCTGCAAAGATCGATGAGGCCGTCAACCTCTCGGCCGTTGTGAAGGGACCGCAGGGCGACGCAGTCGGTGGCACGGTCCAGTTCCAGGCGGACGGCAACGACATCGGCGATGCAGTCGCACTGGTCAACGGCGAAGCAACCCTGCAGTACACCTTCACCGACGCCGGCGACTATGAGATCACCGCGATCTACAGCGGGACAGACGGCTTCAACGGTTCCGTGAGCGAGGCGCAGGAAGTTTCCGTCACCGACGGCGACGGAAACGGCGGCGGCGACGGCGGCGGCTCGAGCAACTTCGGTTCTTCGTAGCCAACTGATCACCTGACACCCACCGAAAAAGCCCCTCACCGCTACGGTGAGGGGCTTTTTCGTGCAATCCCTACCCTGGGGTACCCCATGCCGACAATCGCTGGCACACAGCCGATTACGAGGTGCCTTATCCGCTCTTGTCGGCCTCTGGTTCCTCGAGCTCCCTGGACGAGATAGCAAGGGGCCTGGACGAGATAGCAAGAGGCGCCGCCGGGGTGGGTGTCCCGGCGGCGCCTCTAAATGCCCGCGTGGTCTGCTGTGCCTACATGTCAGGCATCAGCGTCTACACAGTGGTGTCGTGTCAGACCGTGTGGTTCATCAGGATTCGGCCCCGAACACGAACGACGCCGTAGTGCTCTCATTCGGCTGCGCATCCTCACCGACCGTGCCCCGCATACACAACACCTCACTAGCCCCCGGCTCCACCATCCGCCACTGAGGTGCCGCCGGCGCCTGCGCACCAATCAACGGCCCGTCATAGACCACCGTGGCCGCCACCGGATCACCCTCCGCAGGACACGCCTCAGGCGAATCCACCACGAACACCGTCAAATCCAACGGCACCGCAGCATTCGACTGCATCGCATCCTGCAACCGGTACTTCATCACCACATCACCAGAATTGATGATCGGAATCGGCGCCTGCGCATACTGACCCCCACCCAGGCCCTCCTTCGCCAACGCCTCGAACGGGTAATCGGTCACCCCCGCACCACCGACCGCCAAATCCAACGTGCCCGACGAAATCGAACCGGGACTGAGCGTCTCGGTCTGACTCCACAACGCACCAGTCTGCTGCGACGACATCAACGCCACCCCAGCCACCGCCGCACCACCAACAGCCACCCACCGAGTCTTGTTCGACATCAGCCCTACACCTGCCTCAACGTGACATTGAACTCGGACAAGTCGACCTGCACCGCCTGCGCCGCCTCACCATCGGTCGCCGGATCGAACGTGATGATCACCTTCACATCCACCACCGCACCATCGAACGACGGAGTGATCACCACCCCGCTCGCATCCACCGGCACCGGAGCACCCCCCGACGTCGCGGTGATCTTGTGCTCGACCACCCCGGAGAACGCCTCATCCCCCACGATGGTGGCCTCGTCAACCGCCAGACTCGCCCGCAGATTCGTGCCCTGCGCAGTCACCTGGAAACTCGCCCGATACGTCAACACATCCCCGGGCACCGCTCGGAAGTCGGTCACCTCGATCGGACCATTCTGATCCGCCCACGCCGGCGTATCGAGCTGCGACAAAGCCAGAGCACCCGCCCCGATCGCACCACCACCGACACCCGTGGCCGCGTTCCACGCGGCCATCGTGCCCGCACCCCCGGCCAACAACACCGTCGCCGCACCCGCAGCAACCGCGCCCTTCAACTTGTTGTTCATCACCTGGTCAACTTTCGTCGGACCCCAACAGGGGCAGAAGAATTCGGTCCCATCACCGGCACCACAGCAAAGCCGGTCACTTCTGGACCAGGTCCGCGATGAACACCGGCAGCTCAACGGACTCCGGATCCACCGCAGACTTATCCCAACCGCTCGACGCCCCGACCAGGAACAACTCACCGGAATCGACGACCCACAACTCATCCGAATCGGCCGCCCACTGCACCGCAGCGTCCTCACCGACCGCGAAGTCCGCCACCACCGAACCCGACTCGCCCGTGATCACCAACTGCGACGACGTCACCGCCGCCACAAAGTTCCCCGACGCCGACATATTCACAATCGCCGAACCACCACCAGCAGACGACGAACCCCCACCACTGCCGGTGTCCACCGAATCATCAGTAGCCTCAGTCGTATCCGGGGCCTCCGTCGTCGGCTCATCGATCTGCTCGTCAACCGGCTCATCCGCCGCCAGACCGGCAGACGCCATACTCATACTCTTCGAAGAAAAGTCCTGAGTAACCGTCTGAACATTCTCCCCTGGCGGGTTCGCGACATACCTCTCGCCGCCATCGCACTTCGTGATAGTGACGGTCTTGGCTTGGACCCTCTGCCCACGCCATCCCGTCGACTTGTTCGGGCCGTTGACGGTGTGTATCTCCACCGTGTAGTCCCTGCCGGTGTCATTGATGTCGGCGGTGTACGACGTCTTTGTGCCAACATTCTTTCTTGTCTTGACGTTTCCGTTGCTGTCCCGGCGTACAACGACCTCATAGGTGTAGTCGTCCCCCATCGGTGTCTTCCCCAGGCTGTCCCAAGAGACCTTCGCATCGTCAGCCAGCCAACCGCCCACGGTCTTGCAGCTCGTATCCTTGACGACCGGAGTCGGGTAGAAGTTCGAAATCGCACCGAACGAACTCGCCGCAGACGCGGTATCAGTGAACGCCGCAGCCGTACCCGACGTCGTCGCCACCAAAGCCGACAACCCCACCGCACCCAACGCCATCAAAGGCCGCGCCGGCAGAAGGCGCGACGCGAGAGTTCGGGTCTTGGTCACAGTCATGACCCCCAATTTGAATTGCTGCGTCGGTTTCTCATCGAAGTCGTTCTCCCCCATCGAAGTCGGCAACGGCTCGCCGGTTGGTAGATTTTGATCCGACCCAGTCGGATTTCCTTGCGCACTCATGATGTTCAAGCCGTCGTCGCGTGGAAGTTGAACGAAACATCCAGCGACTCACCCTCAACGCTGGGCGGCGTGTCCGTGACCAACCTGGTCTGGAAGCACACGTTCTGAGTCTCCCCCGGCGCCACCGTTATTGGCTCGTCGAGTAACTCCACCGAACCGTTTTTCACCAGACGCGTTTCCGACCCAATACGATTGCCACTGCACCTGTTGCCCGAGTCACTGTTCGGCTCACCGTCCTCGAGCAGAGTATTCATGTATGGAGCCATGTCCGAATTGGAGGACACCGCCTCTATCGTGAAGGTGAACGGCACCGAACCCGTGTTCGTCACCGGCAACGCCGCGGACACCCGATCACCCGGGTACATCCCCGCCGTGGAAAATGCGGCAAACGCGTACGCATCCGGATTGCCCTGCTCACCAGCGACCTCCAGATCGATCGAACCAGTCGAGAACACACCCGACGTCGCCGTCGCCGAATCACTCCAGGCCGCCAACGTCCCGATCGCACCGAGACCCAACACGATCCCCAGTGAAGCAAACGCTCGCGGCTTGCCACTCGACATCAACGACCGCGCACGGGCACCGAACCCCGGCGCTGAACTCGAAATCTCTTCACGAGACATTTGTTGCTATGCCTTTCCTGATCCATCTTGCAGGGGCACCGGCAACCCACGAATCTACGAAAATGGGTGCGGCAGTGACAATGTGAACAAGTTCTATCACGCTGAACGCAGAAACGACAGGCGTTCAGGCGCTCATCCTCGAAAAAACTGGTCGTTTGTCCATTTTTCACTATCGGGGTCGTCTGATTGACAACGACCCTGAGTACCGGACATAGAAGGCGCCGCCGGGGTGGGTGTCCCGGCGGCGCCTCTAAATGCCCGCGTGGTCTGCTGTGCCTACATGTCAGGCATCAGCGTCTACACAGTGGTGTCGTGTCAGACCGTGTGGTTCATCAGGATTCGGCCCCGAACACGAACGACGCCGTAGTGCTCTCATTCGGCTGCGCATCCTCACCGACCGTGCCCCGCATACACAACACCTCACTAGCCCCCGGCTCCACCATCCGCCACTGAGGTGCCGCCGGCGCCTGCGCACCAATCAACGGCCCGTCATAGACCACCGTGGCCGCCACCGGATCACCCTCCGCAGGACACGCCTCAGGCGAATCCACCACGAACACCGTCAAATCCAACGGCACCGCAGCATTCGACTGCATCGCATCCTGCAACCGGTACTTCATCACCACATCACCAGAATTGATGATCGGAATCGGCGCCTGCGCATACTGACCCCCACCCAGGCCCTCCTTCGCCAACGCCTCGAACGGGTAATCGGTCACCCCCGCACCACCGACCGCCAAATCCAACGTGCCCGACGAAATCGAACCGGGACTGAGCGTCTCGGTCTGACTCCACAACGCACCAGTCTGCTGCGACGACATCAACGCCACCCCAGCCACCGCCGCACCACCAACAGCCACCCACCGAGTCTTGTTCGACATCAGCCCTACACCTGCCTCAACGTGACATTGAACTCGGACAAGTCGACCTGCACCGCCTGCGCCGCCTCACCATCGGTCGCCGGATCGAACGTGATGATCACCTTCACATCCACCACCGCACCATCGAACGACGGAGTGATCACCACCCCGCTCGCATCCACCGGCACCGGAGCACCCCCCGACGTCGCGGTGATCTTGTGCTCGACCACCCCGGAGAACGCCTCATCCCCCACGATGGTGGCCTCGTCAACCGCCAGACTCGCCCGCAGATTCGTGCCCTGCGCAGTCACCTGGAAACTCGCCCGATACGTCAACACATCCCCGGGCACCGCTCGGAAGTCGGTCACCTCGATCGGACCATTCTGATCCGCCCACGCCGGCGTATCGAGCTGCGACAAAGCCAGAGCACCCGCCCCGATCGCACCACCACCGACACCCGTGGCCGCGTTCCACGCGGCCATCGTGCCCGCACCCCCGGCCAACAACACCGTCGCCGCACCCGCAGCAACCGCGCCCTTCAACTTGTTGTTCATCACCTGGTCAACTTTCGTCGGACCCCAACAGGGGCAGAAGAATTCGGTCCCATCACCGGCACCACAGCAAAGCCGGTCACTTCTGGACCAGGTCCGCGATGAACACCGGCAGCTCAACGGACTCCGGATCCACCGCAGACTTATCCCAACCGCTCGACGCCCCGACCAGGAACAACTCACCGGAATCGACGACCCACAACTCATCCGAATCGGCCGCCCACTGCACCGCAGCGTCCTCACCGACCGCGAAGTCCGCCACCACCGAACCCGACTCGCCCGTGATCACCAACTGCGACGACGTCACCGCCGCCACAAAGTTCCCCGACGCCGACATATTCACAATCGCCGAACCACCACCAGCAGACGACGAACCCCCACCACTGCCGGTGTCCACCGAATCATCAGTAGCCTCAGTCGTATCCGGGGCCTCCGTCGTCGGCTCATCGATCTGCTCGTCAACCGGCTCATCCGCCGCCAGACCGGCAGACGCCATACTCATACTCTTCGAAGAAAAGTCCTGAGTAACCGTCTGAACATTCTCCCCTGGCGGGTTCGCGACATACCTCTCGCCGCCATCGCACTTCGTGATAGTGACGGTCTTGGCTTGGACCCTCTGCCCACGCCATCCCGTCGACTTGTTCGGGCCGTTGACGGTGTGTATCTCCACCGTGTAGTCCCTGCCGGTGTCATTGATGTCGGCGGTGTACGACGTCTTTGTGCCAACATTCTTTCTTGTCTTGACGTTTCCGTTGCTGTCCCGGCGTACAACGACCTCATAGGTGTAGTCGTCCCCCATCGGTGTCTTCCCCAGGCTGTCCCAAGAGACCTTCGCATCGTCAGCCAGCCAACCGCCCACGGTCTTGCAGCTCGTATCCTTGACGACCGGAGTCGGGTAGAAGTTCGAAATCGCACCGAACGAACTCGCCGCAGACGCGGTATCAGTGAACGCCGCAGCCGTACCCGACGTCGTCGCCACCAAAGCCGACAACCCCACCGCACCCAACGCCATCAAAGGCCGCGCCGGCAGAAGGCGCGACGCGAGAGTTCGGGTCTTGGTCACAGTCATGACCCCCAATTTGAATTGCTGCGTCGGTTTCTCATCGAAGTCGTTCTCCCCCATCGAAGTCGGCAACGGCTCGCCGGTTGGTAGATTTTGATCCGACCCAGTCGGATTTCCTTGCGCACTCATGATGTTCAAGCCGTCGTCGCGTGGAAGTTGAACGAAACATCCAGCGACTCACCCTCAACGCTGGGCGGCGTGTCCGTGACCAACCTGGTCTGGAAGCACACGTTCTGAGTCTCCCCCGGCGCCACCGTTATTGGCTCGTCGAGTAACTCCACCGAACCGTTTTTCACCAGACGCGTTTCCGACCCAATACGATTGCCACTGCACCTGTTGCCCGAGTCACTGTTCGGCTCACCGTCCTCGAGCAGAGTATTCATGTATGGAGCCATGTCCGAATTGGAGGACACCGCCTCTATCGTGAAGGTGAACGGCACCGAACCCGTGTTCGTCACCGGCAACGCCGCGGACACCCGATCACCCGGGTACATCCCCGCCGTGGAAAATGCGGCAAACGCGTACGCATCCGGATTGCCCTGCTCACCAGCGACCTCCAGATCGATCGAACCAGTCGAGAACACACCCGACGTCGCCGTCGCCGAATCACTCCAGGCCGCCAACGTCCCGATCGCACCGAGACCCAACACGATCCCCAGTGAAGCAAACGCTCGCGGCTTGCCACTCGACATCAACGACCGCGCACGGGCACCGAACCCCGGCGCTGAACTCGAAATCTCTTCACGAGACATTTGTTGCTATGCCTTTCCTGATCCATCTTGCAGGGGCACCGGCAACCCACGAATCTACGAAAATGGGTGCGGCAGTGACAATGTGAACAAGTTCTATCACGCTGAACGCAGAAACGACAGGCGTTCAGGCGCTCATCCTCGAAAAAACTGGTCGTTTGTCCATTTTTCACTATCGGGGTCGTCTGATTGACAACGACCCTGAGTACCGGACATAGAAGGCGCCGCCGGGGTGGGTGTCCCGGCGGCGCCTCTAAATGCCCGCGTGGTCTGCTGTGCCTACATGTCAGGCATCAGCGTCTACACAGTGGTGTCGTGTCAGACCGTGTGGTTCATCAGGATTCGGCCCCGAACACGAACGACGCCGTAGTGCTCTCATTCGGCTGCGCATCCTCACCGACCGTGCCCCGCATACACAACACCTCACTAGCCCCCGGCTCCACCATCCGCCACTGAGGTGCCGCCGGCGCCTGCGCACCAATCAACGGCCCGTCATAGACCACCGTGGCCGCCACCGGATCACCCTCCGCAGGACACGCCTCAGGCGAATCCACCACGAACACCGTCAAATCCAACGGCACCGCAGCATTCGACTGCATCGCATCCTGCAACCGGTACTTCATCACCACATCACCAGAATTGATGATCGGAATCGGCGCCTGCGCATACTGACCCCCACCCAGGCCCTCCTTCGCCAACGCCTCGAACGGGTAATCGGTCACCCCCGCACCACCGACCGCCAAATCCAACGTGCCCGACGAAATCGAACCGGGACTGAGCGTCTCGGTCTGACTCCACAACGCACCAGTCTGCTGCGACGACATCAACGCCACCCCAGCCACCGCCGCACCACCAACAGCCACCCACCGAGTCTTGTTCGACATCAGCCCTACACCTGCCTCAACGTGACATTGAACTCGGACAAGTCGACCTGCACCGCCTGCGCCGCCTCACCATCGGTCGCCGGATCGAACGTGATGATCACCTTCACATCCACCACCGCACCATCGAACGACGGAGTGATCACCACCCCGCTCGCATCCACCGGCACCGGAGCACCCCCCGACGTCGCGGTGATCTTGTGCTCGACCACCCCGGAGAACGCCTCATCCCCCACGATGGTGGCCTCGTCAACCGCCAGACTCGCCCGCAGATTCGTGCCCTGCGCAGTCACCTGGAAACTCGCCCGATACGTCAACACATCCCCGGGCACCGCTCGGAAGTCGGTCACCTCGATCGGACCATTCTGATCCGCCCACGCCGGCGTATCGAGCTGCGACAAAGCCAGAGCACCCGCCCCGATCGCACCACCACCGACACCCGTGGCCGCGTTCCACGCGGCCATCGTGCCCGCACCCCCGGCCAACAACACCGTCGCCGCACCCGCAGCAACCGCGCCCTTCAACTTGTTGTTCATCACCTGGTCAACTTTCGTCGGACCCCAACAGGGGCAGAAGAATTCGGTCCCATCACCGGCACCACAGCAAAGCCGGTCACTTCTGGACCAGGTCCGCGATGAACACCGGCAGCTCAACGGACTCCGGATCCACCGCAGACTTATCCCAACCGCTCGACGCCCCGACCAGGAACAACTCACCGGAATCGACGACCCACAACTCATCCGAATCGGCCGCCCACTGCACCGCAGCGTCCTCACCGACCGCGAAGTCCGCCACCACCGAACCCGACTCGCCCGTGATCACCAACTGCGACGACGTCACCGCCGCCACAAAGTTCCCCGACGCCGACATATTCACAATCGCCGAACCACCACCAGCAGACGACGAACCCCCACCACTGCCGGTGTCCACCGAATCATCCGGAGCCTCCGTCGTATCCGGGGCCTCCGTCGTCGGCTCATCCGCGGCCAAGTCTGCCGACGCCACACTCATACTCTTCGACGACAAGCCCTGGGTAGCCGACTGAACATTCTCACTGCTCGGGTTGGCCTTGTACTTCTCGCCGCCCTTACAGGAGGCATCCGCAATCGTATGGGCCTGAACACCCCAGCCGCGGTAACCGGTCGACGTGTTCGGGCCATTGATGGTATGCACCTCGACGGTGTACCGCCGGGCAGTGTCCTCAATGTCGAACCACCCGGTATTCGTATTCGACGTGTTGGACTTGATGGTCTGAGTCCTGCCGCCACTGTCACGGCGCGCGATCACCTTGTAGGTGTACTCCTCCCCCAACGGTGTCTCCCCGAGGCGGTCCCACGACAGCTTCACGCTCCTGAAGCCCGTCCAACCGTCTGTTTGGCACTTCATACCCGAGACCACCGGGGTGGGGTAGAAGTTCGAGATCGCCGTGAACGTGCTCGCCGCAGACCCGGTATCGGTAAACGCCGCAGCCGTACCCGACGTCGCCCCAACCAAAGCCGCCACACCAACCGCACCCAACGCCATCAGAGGCCTCGCCGGCAACACACGGGACCGACGAATCCGCGCAGGGCGGAGGCGCATCGCCAGAGTCCGGGTCTTGGTCACCGGTGCCACCGGCATCTCGAACTGCTGCGTCGGCGCCTCGTCCACATCACCGCGTACCACCGACTCCTCCTCTGCCTCTGTCTCTGCATCTGCCTTTGGCTCGCCAGGCTTCTCGCCCCCGGATCCGTCACCACTCGGACCGTCGTCATCCTTACGCGCGGCAGGACGGAACGCGACCACCATCAAACTGCCCACAAAGGCGCCACCGAGGAAGATCGCCACCGGCGACGACAACCACGCCACCACATACCCCAGCGAGGGAACACTGAAGAACACCCGATCCGCCTCGGACACCGTGTACGGAGACAGATCCGCATCCTTGTTCGCATCACCCTTGAGGATCAACACCGAAGAACTCGCGTTCGACGACACGATCTCCTCAACCCGGTGCGTGATCCGAGTGCCCTGCTCATTGAGCACACTCACCACATCACCGACCGCCAGATCCGACGCCGGCACCGCCCGCGACAACGCCAACGAACCCGTGGGGATATCCGGAGACATCGACCCCGACCGGAACACCAACGGCTTGATCCCGAAGAAGAACGACGCCGACGCAGCCAACACACAAATCAAGCCCGCGATCGCCCCCACATTCAAGGCGATATCACGAACAGGAAGCTTACGACCCGACCCAGTCGGATTTCCTTGCGCACTCATGATGTTCAAGCCGTCGTCGCGTTAAAGTTGAATGAAACCTGCACCGACTTGTTCTGGGCAGAGTTCGGTGCGTCCGGATGCAACCTCATCTGGATGCACAAGTTCTCGCTCTGTCCCGGTGCCAGCGTCCTCGGCCCGTCGAACGGATCCACCGAGTCGCCCTCCACCAGCCACGTATCCGGCCCGAGACGATCGCCGCTGCACAACTCGCCATCCGACGTACCATTCGTCACCTTGAACACCATGTGCGGAGCCAAGTCCGACGAGGACGCTGCGGCCAGCATCGTGTAGTTGAACGGCGTCGTTCCGGTGTTCTCCACCGGCAACTCGGCGGCCACCCGCTCGCCCGGCGACATGTTTTCCTTCGTCAGTGTGGCAAACGCGTACGCGTCCGGATTGCCCTGCTCACCGTCGAGCTGAAGATCGATCGAACCGGTCGAGAACACACCCGACGTCGCCGTCGCCGTATCACTCCAGGCCGCCAACGTCCCGATCGCGCCGAGACCAAACACGATCCCCAGCGACGCAACCGCTCGCGGCTTGCTACCCGACATCAACGACCGCGCGCGGGCACCGATCCCCGACGCTGAACTCGAAACCTCTTGACGAGACATTGTTGCTATGCCTTTCCTGATTCATTTTGCAGGGGTGCCGGCAACCCGGATGTACACGAAAACGGGCGTGCCCGTGGCGATGTCATGAATTTCTATCACGATGAACGGAAGAACGTTCCAGGTTCACACGCTCATCGACCAACAAACTGGTCGCTTGTCCACTTTTCTTTCAAGACGGATGCCGAGCCGACGAAAAGACTCGACGCCCTACACCTCAGGTGCCGGTGTCGGCGGACTCTCGACCCTTAGATCGTGAACGGTCCCGCCCGGCGCCGACGAACATGAAGCCCGCATAGCCCAGGAGCCCGACGACCACGACCGTAACCATCAGCGTTCGCTGCTGACCGGTGATCAGACTGTTCACGTATCCCATATACGGGACGCTGTACCACACCTTTCCTCTGACCTGCTCGGGAACGACAGGGTTGGCATCAGGCGAAGGATTGGCGTCGCCCTGGGTTACGTAGGTGGTTTCGCCCTGCGAGTTCTTGCGCACCATGATGATTCGGTGAGTAACTACCTCAGGGTTGCCCGACTCCTTCTGGAACGTGATCGCATCGCCGGCCTTCAGCGCGGCCGGATCGTCCGGCTTGACCACGATCAGAGCCCCCGGCGGGTAAGTGGGCACCATTGAACCGGTGAGCACGGTATAGGGCGTCGCCCCCGCGATTCGGGGAATAACGATCGTCAGCGCAAGAATGGCTATGAGTACCAAGAGCAACAGCCAGGAGGCTATGCTCTTGATCCAGCCCCACACGCTGGTGTCCTGTTCGTCGACGTCTTGCTTGACGCCTTCTACCGTGTGGTTCATCAGGATTCGGCCCCGAACACGAACGACGCCGTAGTGCTCTCATTCGGCTGCGCATCCTCACCGACCGTGCCCCGCATACACAACACCTCACTAGCCCCCGGCTCCACCATCCGCCACTGAGGTGCCGCCGGCGCCTGCGCACCAATCAACGGCCCGTCATAGACCACCGTGGCCGCCACCGGATCACCCTCCGCAGGACACGCCTCAGGCGAATCCACCACGAACACCGTCAAATCCAACGGCACCGCAGCATTCGACTGCATCGCATCCTGCAACCGGTACTTCATCACCACATCACCAGAATTGATGATCGGAATCGGCGCCTGCGCATACTGACCCCCACCCAGGCCCTCCTTCGCCAACGCCTCGAACGGGTAATCGGTCACCCCCGCACCACCGACCGCCAAATCCAACGTGCCCGACGAAATCGAACCGGGACTGAGCGTCTCGGTCTGACTCCACAACGCACCAGTCTGCTGCGACGACATCAACGCCACCCCAGCCACCGCCGCACCACCAACAGCCACCCACCGAGTCTTGTTCGACATCAGCCCTACACCTGCCTCAACGTGACATTGAACTCGGACAAGTCGACCTGCACCGCCTGCGCCGCCTCACCATCGGTCGCCGGATCGAACGTGATGATCACCTTCACATCCACCACCGCACCATCGAACGACGGAGTGATCACCACCCCGCTCGCATCCACCGGCACCGGAGCACCCCCCGACGTCGCGGTGATCTTGTGCTCGACCACCCCGGAGAACGCCTCATCCCCCACGATGGTGGCCTCGTCAACCGCCAGACTCGCCCGCAGATTCGTGCCCTGCGCAGTCACCTGGAAACTCGCCCGATACGTCAACACATCCCCGGGCACCGCTCGGAAGTCGGTCACCTCGATCGGACCATTCTGATCCGCCCACGCCGGCGTATCGAGCTGCGACAAAGCCAGAGCACCCGCCCCGATCGCACCACCACCGACCTCCGTGGCCGCGTTCCACGCGGCCATCGTGCCCGCACCCCCGGCCAACAACACCGTCGCCGCACCCGCAGCAACCGCGCCCTTCAACTTATTGTTCATCACCTGGTCAACTTTCGTCGGACCCCAACAGGGGCAGAAGACTTCGGACCCATCACCGACACCACAGGACTAGCGGAACAGTTCCGCGACGTAGTCCGGAATCTCATCTGACTCCGGATCGACCTCGGACTCCTTCCAGCCGCCCGACTTCCCGACTAGGAGCACCTCATCGGAATCGATGATCCACAACTCATCCGAATCCTTCTCCCACTGCACCATGGCCTTCTTCCCGACCGAAATGCTCGACAGCTCAACGCCATCCGCATCGGTGATCACCACCTCAGACGACGACACCTCTGCTGCAAAATCGCCCGATGCCGATAGATTCGTAATCGCCGAACCACCACTGGTCGGCGAATCCTCCACCGGCTCAACCTCGGTTGTTTCCGGCGTCTCGGTCGTTGTCTCGGGTGTCTCGGTCGTGGTCTCCGCAGCATCCGTCGTTGTCTCGGGAGCCTCGGTCGTGGTCTCCGCAGCATCCGTCGTTGTCTCGGGAGCCTCGGTCGTGGTCTCCGCAGCATCCGTCGTTGTCTCGGGAGCCTCGGTCGTGGTCTCCGCAGCATCCGTCGTCGTCTCGGGAGCCTCGGTCGTGGTCTCCGCAGCATCCGTCGTGGTCTCGGGAGCCTCGGTCGTCGTAGTTGATGCCTCGGTGGTCGATTCGTCCTCCAACCTGTCCGACGCCTCATCAACCGAAGCCATGCTCAGACTCTTCGTGGCCAGGCCCTGAGGGGCGGCCAGGCCCTGCACGTTCTCGCTGTCGGGGTTGGCGCTGTAGACCTCGCCGCCGTCACAGTAAGTGCGGGTTACCGTCTCTGCATAGACCTTCTGGCCACGGTAGCCCGTCGACTTGTTCGGGCCGTTCACGGTGTGTATCTCGACATACGTCAGCCTGGCGGTGTCGTTGATGTCGAGCCTGATCTCCGTGTCGGTGCCGACGTTCTTTCTCAAGTAGACGTGGTTCTTGTTGCTGGAACGCCGCACAAGGACCTCGTACTCGTAGTCGTCTCCGAGGGGGGTCTTCCCGAGGCTATCCCAGGAGACTATGGCATCCCAGTCGAAGAAGTTACCGACGTCCCTGCAGCTCGTATCCTCGACCACAGGGGTGGGGTAGAAGTTCGAGATCGCACCGAACGAACTCGCCGCAGACGCGGTATCAGTGAACGCCGCAGCCGTACCCGACGTCGTCGCCACCAAAGCCGACAACCCCACCGCACCCAACGCCATCAAAGGCCGCGCCGGCAAAGAACGGGACGGTACCAGACGCGTCGCCAGGGTCCGGGTCTTGGTCACCGGTGCAACTGGCATATCCAACTGCTGCGTCGGCGCATCATCAACATCACCGTGCCCCACCGACTCAGACTCCGACGTCGACTCGGCCTCGGCGGACTTCGCCCCCCCGGAACCCTCACCACTCGGGTCGTCGTCATCCTTACGCGCGACCGGACGGAACGCGACCACCATCAAACTGCCCACAAAGGCGCCACCGAGGAAGATCGCCACCGGCGACGACAACCACGCCACCACATACCCCAGCGACGGAACACTGAAGAACACCCGATCCGCCTCGGACACGGTGTACGGAGACAGATCCGCATCCTTGTTCGCATCACCCTTGAGGATCAACACCGACGAGTTCGCGTTCGACGACACGATCTCCTCAACCCGGTGCGTGATCCGCGTGCCCTGCTCATTGAGCACACTCACCACATCACCAACAGCAAGATCCGACGCCGGCACCGCCCGCGACAACGCCAACGAACCCGTGGGGATATCCGGAGACATCGACCCCGACCGGAACACCAACGGCTTGATCCCGAAGAAGAACGACGCCGACGCAGCCAACACACAAATCAAGCCCGCGATCGCCCCCACATTCAAGGCGATATCACGAACAGGAAACTTACGACCCGACCCAGTCGGATTTGCTTGCGCACTCATGATTCTCAGGCCGTCGTCGCGTGGAAGTTGAACGAAACGTCTACCGACTTGCCCTCAACGCTGGTCGGCGTGTCCGTCACCAACCTGATCTGGAAGCACACGTTCTCACTCTCGCCAGGCGCCAACGTCCTCGGCCCGTCGAACAAATCCACCGAACCGTTCTTCACCAGACGCGCTTGCGGCCCGAGACTGTTGCCGCTGCACCTATTTCCCGAGTCACTATTCGGCTCACCGTCCTCGAGCAGAGTATTCAGGTGTGGAGCCATGTCCGAATTGGACGCCGCCGCCGATATCATGTACGTGATGGGCACCGAACCGGTGTTCGTCACCGGCAACGCCGCGGACACCCGATCACCCGGGTACATCCCCGCCGTCGAAAACTCGGTAAACGCGTACGCGTCCGGATTGCCCTGCTCACCGGCGATCTCCAGATCGATCGAACCGGTCGAGAACACACCCGACGTCGCCGTCGCCGTGTCACTCCACGCCGCCAACGTCCCAATCGCACCGAGGCCCAACACGATCCCCAACGACGCAACTGCCCGCGGCTTGCTACTCGACATCAACGACCGCGCGCGGGCACCGAACCCCGACGCTGAACTCGAAACCTCTTGACGAGACATTGCTATGCCTTTCCTGATACATCCAGCAACGGCGCCAGTGCGCCGGGGTTAATACACGTGTGCGGCCAGGCCTCGAGCGCGGCAGCCGGGGTCGAGACTTGTGGCGCGTCGGTCGCCGGCCCTCATTGGGCCGGCGACCGACGCGCCGGGGGTGCCCAACCGGAAAATGGTTGGGCGGAAACTACTAGGCGTCCTGCTGCAGCGTGACGCTGAAGTCAGTCAAGTCGACGGACTCGCCCTGAGCGACGTTGCCGGTCACATCGTTGAACGTGATCTTCACCTCGACGTCCACGATCTCGCCGTTGTTGGCGCTGGTGATGGTACCGCCCGCGAGATCCACGTCACCGATCTTTGCGCTGGTCTCCAGCACCAATGCATCCTTGAGGGCACCGTCACCCTCGATCGAGCTCGCGTCGGCCGTCAGCGTCGCGGACAGGTTGTCACCCTGGGCGCCGATGGTGAAGCTCTGGCTGTAGGTGAGGACATCGCCGGGCACCGCCAAGAACTGGGAGATGTTCTCGATGGTGTCGCCATCGCTGTCCTTCCAACCTGCCGCGTCACCCGCCGAAAGCGAGAGGGTACCGGACTGGACGGCGCCCCCGCCGATGGTCTCCGAGTCGTTCCACGCGGCCATGGTGCCCGCTCCACCGGCGAGAAGGAGTGCGGCGGCACCGGCGGCGATGGCACCCTTGGTCTGCTTGTTCATCAGTTGCCCAGCTTTCGTCGAACCCCGTCGCGGGGGTTTGGATTATTCGGTCTCGAATCGGAGTTTCATTCGCCCAGAGGAAGGGTCAGAGTTTCGTGGCATCCGTCTTCGTTGTGTTACCCATCACTGCCGGCGACCCGGAGAAGCAAGGAATCCGGGTGGCCAGTAACGATGCGAAGAAGTTCTACCATGGTTAACGGACATTTGCTTGGCGATTCCATTACTTTTCTGCAAAACACCTGGTCGGTTGTCCAAATATTTTTCTCGGCCGACCGGCGAGTCGGCGACCGGCCAGCCGAAGACGGAAGCCTTCAGGGCGTCCAGTGGCGTAACTCACTGTGCGACTTGCCTTGTGGCGGCAAGGGGCTTGCCGTAAGTTCTGCGAGCTGGTCTACTGTCTCTCGACACGTCACTGCACTGACAAGTCGCAGCACTCAGGTATCACGGAAACGGCCCCCGGGAAACCTGCAATTCCGGGGGCCGCTTCTACTTTGTCACGTGACGCTAGCGCGCCATCGCTCAGCTGAAGTTCTTCAACAACCGAGTCAGAGTGTCGCCGAGGATGTCGCTGATCGAGCCAGTGGAGCTGAGCTGCCCCTCCGACGAGCCGAGACCACTGTCTTCCAGGCTGCCGGTGACTACTTCGCCCGGGTTCCGGTCGCGCACGGTAAAGCACGCAGTCAGGTCGGGCAGATTCTCCCCGATGCCGACTGTTCCTTTCGTTTCGATGCCGCCACTGGTGACGGTGCTGCCTACGGGGAGGTCGTCGGGGACCAAGTAGGTCATCCGCACTGTGACGGGATTCGAGGGGTCCATATACCAGCCGGTACAGTCGTCTTGATCGGTGCCCCGAATCCGGCAGGCGGATAATCAACGACGGTGTTGAGGTACGGGTTGCTGATGAGCGCCTGGGTGCTGACTACGGTCTCGTAGGTGACCTCCGTGCCGCCGGCGACCTGCGTGGCGGAGACCGACTTGTCGTAGCTGTAGGTGGCCCACGCCGTGGAAATATTCTTCTTCTCGTAATGGCTCGACGGTAGGCACTCAGCAGCGCCTGCCACTCCCGCGCCGAGACCGACGGTCAGACCGGTCGCGATGAGTGTGACGGAGGTAGCCGCAGCCGCAGCGCGGCGAGTCGGATTGGGGGACACGAGGAATCTCCATTCGATCGGTTGCAGGGTCAACCGCGCGCATGTCGACCTGCCGCGGCCGTCAATCGCAAGATTCTCGAGAGTGATCCAAGGATTGTCAAAAGATAGAAATATTTCCTCATTCGGCTGTCGCAAGGCCTAATATCCACTCCACAGCATCACGGAAGCGGCCCCCCGGGGAACCTGCAATCCCGAGGGGCCGCTTCTACTTTGTCACGTGACGCTAGCGTGCCATCGCGTTCAGCTGAGGTTCTCGAAGAACCGGGTGAGGGTGTCGCCGAGGATGTCGGACACGGAATCTGTGGAGCTGAGCTGCCCGTCAGAAGAGCCGAGGCCGCCATCTTCCAGGCTGCCGGTGACGACCTCGCCCGGGTTCGCGCCTCGGACTGTGAAGCAGACGTTCAACGCGTCGGTCAGATCGTTCCCGATGTTGAGAGTGCCGCTCGTCTTGATGCCACCGCTGGTGACCTCGGTGCCGACCGGGATGTCTTCGGGGACCAAGTACGTCATTCTCACCGTGACGGGGTGGGCGTCGTTGATGGACCAGCTGCCCGCCACCTTGTACCCGGGGTTCTGTGGTTGCGCCTGGAAGGGGTCGGTTTCCAGTCCACTGACACCCACCCTCCTTGTCACTGTCGCCTCGACCGGCGGACCGAAACCCTCCGGCGGGTATTCAGTGACGCTGTGAAGATAAGGGACGCCGCGGTTGGTGCTCACGATGGTCTCGTAGGTGACCTCGGTGCCGGCGGCGACCTGCTTCGCGGTGACCCTCCTGTCATAGCTGTAGATCTTGTTCAGTGCGGCACTCTTTGTGGCGTTGGCCGACTGAGGGCACGTCTCGGCGCCGGCCACGCCTGCGCCGACGCTGGTGGTCAGGCCGGTCGCTACCAGTGCAGCAGAAGCGGCCACGACAGCAGCGCGACGAATTGGGGTTTGAGACACGAAAAGACCTCCATTCGATCAGGAACAGGACCAATCGGTTTCATGCTGCCCCGGTCGCCGCCCGTGGGGGCAGATTCGTCAAGAGTGCACGAAGAATTGTCAAAAGTAGACAATGCCAACGCATATGGCTGACACCCGTACCGGTATTCTTCTCCGTACAAGAGGGCGGAGGCCAATCGAGCCTGACAACTCATAGGTCTCGAGCAGGTTGGTCTCGGGCAGGCAAGCTAGTCCAGCAGCGACGCCAGCTTTCCCGCGAGAACGTCCCAACGCCACTGCTCCCTGACCCACTCGCGACCCGCTGCGCCCATCGCGGCGGCGCGGTCGCGATCCGAGAGCACAGCGATGACCGAACGCGCCACTTCGCCCACCGACGTACCGTCCACCACCAGTCCGGTTTCGTTCTCCCGCACCGTTTCCGGGGCACCGCCCGACCTCCCCGCGATGACCGGGACCCCGGCGGCCGACGCCTCGAGGAACACGATCCCGAGGCCCTCTACGTCGAGACCCGCTCCTCTCGTCCGGCACGGCATAGCGAACACGTCGGCAATCGTGTGGTGGGCAGCCAGCTCGGCTGACGGCACCGTGCCCGTGAACACCACGTGTTCCTCCACCCCCATGGACCGCGCCAGCGACCGCAGCCTGCCCTCGTAGGGTCCGCCGCCGACGATCACGAGCACGGCCCCGTCGATGTGTTCACGGATGCCGGGCAACGCCCGGATCAAGACATCCTGGCCCTTGCGCGGCACCAGACGCGAGAGGCACAGAATCGTCGGCCGCTCCCCCAGTCGGTAACGGGACCGCAGCTCGGCCCGGGCGCCGCTGTCCGGGGCGAAGCGTTCGGTGTCCACGCCCGGCGGGAGGTGCTCGAGCGCCGCGCTAGCGCCGAACGCGGACGCGAACCGGCGTCGGGTGTAGCGGCTCACGTACGTGACGACATCGGTCTGCGCACCGATTCGGCCCAGGGATTGCCTGGCACCGGGCAGCATCGACCAACCGACCTCGTGCCCATGCGTGCTCGCGATCACCCGCTGCGCTCCGGCGCGACGCATCGCCGGAGCAAGCAGAGCGAGAGGCGCGGCAGCTCCGAACCACACACCCGTGCAGTCGTGTTCCGCGAGCAACTTGGCCGCGCGACGCGCGACGAACGGGGTGGGCACCATCAGTGTCGTCGGATGACGTACCACCTGAAACGGTTGCCGCGCATCGAACTTGATGTGTGAGTCGCCCCGCCAGCGCGGCGCATAGACAACGAATTCCTCTGCGGGCAGATGCTTGGCAAAGGCGTGCAGATACGACTGAATCCCACCCGGACGTGGCGGAAAATCATTCGTAACCAACAGGGTCCGGCGCATGTGATCACCGTAAGCGGTTCCCCGGACGATCGCCGACGCAGGGTCACCCGAGGTGAGCGCGCACCCAGTTGGTCCACCCACCGCGGAACTGATCGCCATCGATGCCGAGGACGTCGGCCACGCGCTGGTCTACCGTCTGCGGATCTGCCTTCCCGACGGCAAGTGCCCGATACAACCTGGTGAGCCGAGCTTCGCCGAACTCGTCGGCGACGAAGGCGTTGATCGACCACGCGGACTCGTACGCCAGGGAGCCACGCGCACCGGATCCCGCGAAGTCGCGATCATCGGGGAAGCTACCGGGAGCGCCTTCGGCACTCACCCATGCGGTCAGAGTGGGAGCGATCCGGCGTTCGGCCGTGTGCGTGCCCCGGTGGGCCGCGTACTCGGCATAGCCCTCGAGCATCCACATCGGTGATCCATCCACCGTCGCCGCTCGCGTGGCCACGTGGGTCATCTCATGTTGCAGAATTGCGCGCCGGGTGACGTTGGTGAGCCGTTCGGGCGATGCTGGGCTGAATACGATTCGCTGTCCCGTAACCACGTCGGAGTCCGGGTCGACCGCGTCCGAGATCGCAACGGCGGCAATGTTACGACCGTCATGATCCGGGCCGACCAGCGCGGTGAACTCCTCCTGCGATCCCGCAACCCAGACGAGCGCACGTTCGGCCCAGTCCGAACCCCACAGTTGGGTGACGTTGTCGACTGCGGCGGGGAGCTCTTCGGCGAGATGGTCGACCATCTCGGAATCCTCGGGGTGCCCGAGCACTACCGAAGTCCGCCCGTCTCCGGTATCCACACTGCGCGAGACGAGCGGACCGAAATCCCAAGGGCCTCGCCAGGTCTGCGCGCGTGCGTCGATAGTGGCGCTGTCGGTGACCAAGGCCCAGCAGTCGCCGCGGCGCGCCACGACGAGGGAGACCGGCTTGCGGGTGGGCAGCTCGTCCACTCCCGCGATCGCGTAGCGGAGTCGTACGGCAGGAGCCCACACCTCGTCCGCGTCCACCGTATCGACCAGACTCTGCGGAACCGCCGTCTCGGGGCCTGCGACTATCTCGTAACCCCAGTCCGAGAAATCCACGCCGGAAACGTTGGCTGCCCGTCGCGCCTCTGCGGCGAGGAAGCCCGGCGATGCCGACTTGTCCATCAGGTCAGACACGCCTCGGCGTCGTCGTCTCGCACAGCCGCCGCCCAGTTGTCGAGAAGGGCCTGGACTGCCACCACGCGGGCGTGTTGCTGCGCATTGGACAGTCCAGCGGACGCTTCTGCGTCGTGGTCGCCGTGCACGAGGCCCGTCAGCCCGAGGACAGCGACGATGGCGACAGCGAGTCCTGTCAGCGCCGCCCACTCCCACGGGCGCACCGGACGGCGTGAAGTCGGATTCGGTACGGACCGTTCAGGAAACATGGAAATCTGTTCCCTGATCCGAAACCTCACGGTCCCGGCCTTGACTCACACGAGGTGTGAGCCTTCCCGTGGCGATCCCCGCCGCCCGCGAAGCGCGGGCCTTCCGCAGGGTTCCGTCGGGCTCGTTTACCGTCGCCCCGCAACTCGGGGAGGACGCCTGAACCAGGGCCGCGAGGTTGCGGGCGGCGTTCAGGTCACGGTCCAGACGTAAACGGCATTCACACTTGAATACTCGTTTCTTGAGGGACAGCTTGGCTTTCACTTCCCCGCAAGCAGAACACGTCTTCGAGCTCGGATACCACCGGTCCGCGATATGCAGGGCGGTGCCCTGCCACTCCGCCTTGTACACGGTCTGGCGGCGCACCTCACCCATCCCGACCCCCGCGATATGCCGGGCCAGTGACCGGTTCCGCAGCATCCCGGCCACATTCAAATCCTCGATCACCACGACATCATGGGAACGCACCAGGCGGGTGGAGAGCTTGTGCAACCCGTCCCGGCGGGCATCGGCCACATAGGCGTGCAACCGGGCGACCTGTGCCTGGGTGGCAAGCCACCGGTTCGACGGTTGTTGGCCGGTGCGCTTGTCCCACCCGACCCGACGTGCGGCCTGCCGGTTGAGGCGGCGCAGTTTTTTCTGGGCGTGCTCGAGATGCTTCGGGTTCTCGATCATTTCTCCGGTCGACAGGACCGCCAACGTCTTCACCCCGAGATCCACCCCACCACCGACGGAGAATCCACCGTCCGCGTGTCGGGTTCGGCCCGCCGGACCTGAACGGAAAACGAGACGAACCACCGGCCCCGCCGCAATGACACGGTCGCCGACCGGATCCGCGCCGTGCCGGCGTCGACGCGGCGGGCCAGTTTCCGTGTGGACTCGTGCGTCCGGACGATCCCGATCCGCGGCAGCCTCACATGCCGACGATCCGCGTCCGCGAGCCCGAACGCCCCGGTGCTGAACCGGCACGACAACGCCGACCTCTTGCCCTTGAACCGGGGGAAACCGACCCGGCGGCCCTTCCGCTTCCCCGACCGGGACGTCGACCAGTTCGACAACGCCGCCGCCAGATTCGCCACACCGGACGAATACGCCTCCTTCGAGTTCTCCGCCCACCACGGGGCCGTCTCCTCCTTGATCTGGTTCCAGTGCTTGCGAAAAGAGTACGCGGACCAGTCCACGACCGGAGTCAGATCGTCACCGCCGATCCCGTAAGACCGTTCCGCGGCCCGCTGATCCAGATTGGCTTTCACGACGGCCAACCCCCAGTTGTAGGCGAACCGCTGCGCCCCACAATGCGACCGCAACGCCCCCTCCTGGGTCGGGGTGGGATCGAGCGCGAACCGGTACGCCTGCACCACCGTGTTCACCCGGCAACTCCCACAGCCCGCCACCGAACCGTGGCCCCACCTGATTCGAACATATTTTCGACTATAGTGGCAGTCGCCGACACTTCGTGGGGATAACGCGCCAACGGAGATTTGCCCGCAGAACAACACGGAATTCGAAATTTTTTGGGAGCAGCTGCAACCCCGCAGAGTGCGGGTGTGATTCGGGCACGCCGGAGAGTCTAGAAGCATGTCCCGTGCGCGGGAAGGACAAAGTCAGTAACGGCGCGCTCCGTAGTAGGGGAATCGTGCCATCGATTCGACTTTCACCGGGACTCCGAACGTCGAGGCGTGGACAATGTTGCCGTTTCCTGCGTAGAGACCGACGTGAGACGCATCGTCGTAGAAGAGGACAAGGTCGCCGGGTTGTAGATCCTCGCGCGACACCGGCATCCCACCGCTGGCCTGCGCCTGACTCGACCTCGGCAGCGTCTTGCCGATCTGCTGGTACGCCCACACGACGAGCCCCGAGCAATCGAACTCGTTCGGCCCGGTAGCGCCCCACGAGTAGGGGGAACCGACGCGCGTCAAGGCGGCCCGCAGTGCGTTTGTGCCCGCTCCTGGCGTCAGGTGAGCGAGAATTGTGGCCGGGTCGATCCCGGGCGGGAACGGTGTGCCCGCCAGCTCCTCGCGTTCCGAAGCGCTGAGGTTGCCGAACGCCTCGAGTACTTGGTCTATCTGGGCCTGAAGATCACTCTGCTTGCGTTGCAGATCGTCACTCACGGCCTTGGCCTGCTCCGCAGCCTCCCTCGCAGCGTCGGCGGAACTCTTGGATGCCTCGGCGGCCCTCGTAGCATCCGAGGTAGCAGACCAGAACTGATCGACTTGGTTGCTGGTGTCTTTGGCGATGATGTCGAGCAGAGACATCTGGTCGAGGAGTTGTTGCGGCGAGTCGCTTGTCATGACTGCGAACAGACGATTGGTTCGCGCGCCTTGGTAGGTCGACGTGGCCAGTTGATTCACCGCCGGCCGGAAGACCTCGATCCGCTCCCTCGCCGCGTCGAGCGCACCCTGATCGTTTGCCGCCGCAGCCTCGGCCTCACGTTGCGCCGACTGTTTGGCCTCGAGATCGATCTGCGCGTTGTGGAGCGCCTCCGTCGTCTGCTCGGATTGCCGCGACAGTTCACCGAGTCTCGCCATCGAGTCGCTCGGGTTGGTGAAGGCGGGGTCGGCACCCGCCTGGATCGAAGGCAGCGCTACGAGAACCAGCGACAGCGCCACCGCCGTCAGCACGCTACGCAGGGGGCGCATCATCGTGCGCGGAGCCGTGGAACTGATTCGTGAGGCTACGGAAGTAACTTGTGAGTCCACGGAATGCGGTTCTCCAATCGTCTTCTCCGCCAGCCGAGTCGGCTGCCTCGAGCAGTTCGGAAACGTCCCCGAGTTGCCGCCCGATTGCACGACACACTTCGCAAGGTCTCGATCAGGTTACGGAACGGCAACGCATGCGTCCACCCTCGTCTCGGTCCTCAGGATCAGTCTCGACCCGCAAGAACTAGAAGCGCCGCGCCTCGTCGACCGGCATGGACGCGAGGGGGGCCAGCTTGACGGGCTGACCTGAGGTGGATGCATGGATCACGTTGCCGTTTCCTGCGTAGAGGCCGGAATGCGAGCCGCCGTAGAAGGAGATCACGTCGCCGATGCGAAGATCGGACAGCGGCACCAGCGTGCCGGCGGCGGCCTGCTGGTAGCTGGTACGCGGCAAGTTCAAGCCGGCCTGCCTGTACGCCCACTGCACGAGCCCGGAGCAGTCGAAGGAGTCGGGTCCGGAGGCGCCGTAGGAGTACGGGGCACCGAGCTTGGTGTGAGCGGCCTCAACGGCCCTCTCCCCTGCAGTGTTCATGGGTGGGGCGACCGGCGCACCGGGCGCTGCGGGCACCTGCGGAAGGACGAGGCCCGGAATCTCGAAGGTTCCAATTCCCGGGATCGTGATGGGGTCCGCCGCCGCTGGGGCGGCGGTTGCTGTGAGCGCTCCGACTGCCAGCGCGCCCGCGACAACTGCCCGTCGCACATTTCGCTGAGAAGTTTGTGACGCCACGAAAAGGTACTCCGTTTCTTCCACTCATCCGCCGACCGAGCTCACTGGCCGGTTGGGCCGGGGGGATCACCCCTAGCCGCCAGAAAGAGGCCGATCAGCGGTGCCCAGCGATGCTGCCCCGGTACTGGGCTGCGAGTCTCCGCTAGGTCTCGAAAAGGTTACGAAATGGAATACGTCCATGTCGACCACGCGCAAGCGCTAGCGCCCCTTCCAGCCCGATTGCGGCGACACCAGAAACTTCGATAACGGTCCAGTAACAAAACGTCTGTTTTGGAGACACAGCGCCAAATCTGAGCATCGAAACCAGGCTCCTCGGCGTGGGTGTACGGCGACCCGCGATCGAGTCGTTGTTCCTGATCAAAGGGCGTCCGTCGGTGCGACCTCGCGATGCCTACCGACTCGACGAACCAACACGCCCAGCAAACATGGGATCGCTGCCGAAACGTCGGCTCCGTGGCGCCGCCCCGGCCCCGATGTCGGCGCCCGAAAAAGTGTGGTGTGATGCTCGTCGCTTCTCTCTCTCGAGTCCGTTTTGTCGGTGCTCGTCCATACGCTCTCGGGCTGTGAGTGCTTCCGGCGTACCCGAGCAGTTGAGCTTCGACGAGCTCGACACCCCGCTGCGAGAGACCACCTTCGTGGTGGTCGATCTCGAGACCACCGGGGCCCGGCCGGGAGAGGATGCAATCACCGAGATCGGCGCAGTGAAGATCCGCGGCGGCGAGGTGCTCGGGGAAATGGCGACCCTCGTCGACCCAGGACGGTCGATTCCGCCCTACATCGTCGAGATCACGGGCATCACCTCGGCGATGTTGATCGACGCTCCTCGGATCGAGGCGGTGCTGCCCGCATTCCTCGAGTTCGCGCGGGGAGCAGTGCTCGTCGCGCACAACGCCCCTTTCGACACCGGCTTCCTCAGGGCGGCCGCAACCGCCACCAGCACCCCGTGGCCGAGATTCACCGTGCTCTGCACCGTCAAACTGGCCCGGAGAATCCTCACTCGAGACGAAGCACCCTCGATGAAGCTGTCGGCGCTGGCCCAGCTCTTCACGGCCCAGACCACACCGACGCACCGGGCCCTCGACGATGCCCGAGCCACGGTCGACGTCCTGCACGCCCTGATCGAGCGGGTCGGCAACCAGGGTGTGCACAGCCTGACGGAGCTCACCGATTACATTCCCGACGTTTCACCACAGCAGCGGGCCAAACGCTCCCTCGCAAGCCACCTCCCCCGCTCTCCAGGCGTGTATCTGTTCCGAGGCCCGTCCGACGAGGTTCTCTACGTCGGTACGGCAACGGATCTGCGCCGCCGCGTCCGGAACTACTTCACCGGCTCGGAGACCCGCGGCCGGATGAAAGAAATGGTCGCGCTGTGCACCCGAGTCGACCACGTGGAGTGCGCGCACTCGCTCGAGGCCGGGGTGCGCGAACTCCGGCTCCTCGCCGCGCACACTCCCCCGTACAACCGGCGATCAAAATATCCGAAACGTGGGTGGTGGATCACGCTCACCGCGGAGGCGTTTCCCCGACTATCAGTGGTCCGCACGCCCACGGCCGACTCGCTCGGACCGTTCCGGTCACGCTCGACGGCGGTCGGCGTTGCCGACACCCTCGCCGAGTTCTGCGCTCTCCGCACGTGCACGAACCGGATACCGAAAGGAAGAGAGCACGGCCCTTCCTGCCCCCCGCGCGAAATCGGGCGTTGCCCCGCCGCCGTTCACGGCCTCGATACCGAGGACGCATACCGGCGCAGCCCGGAGCGTTTCCGGCAGCTCGTGCGCGGCGTCGACGACGCCCCGCTGCGCCGCATGCGCGGCCGGGTGGAGGAACTGGCTGCGGGCGAACTCTTCGAGAACGCCGCACGCCTGCGCGACCGGACCGCGGAAACGATTGCCGTACTGCGAAGAATGCAGCGTCTGTCGTCTCTCGCCGCGCTCGATCAGATCGTCGCCGCGCACCCCGACGCAGCGGGCGGCTGGGAGTTCGCGGTGATCCGTGCGGGCCGACTCGCATCCGCGGGATGCGCACGGCAGGGAATTCACCCCATGCCGGTGGTCGATACGCTCGTTCTCACCGCCGAGACCGTCGTAGCCGACGCCTCTCCTCTCAGGGGCGCGTCCCCCGAGGAAGCGGGCCTCATCGCACGCTGGCTCGACCGGGAGGGCACCCGAATCGTCAGTGCCTCCTCTGGCTGGTCCGAACCCGCACGGGGTGCCGGTTCCTGGGCCGGTTGGTGCACACTCGCGCAGGCAGCGAGCACCTCGACGCAGGGCGCCGGCGACACAGGACGCGGCAACCGACCACCCGTACCGGATCACGCCGACCACGACATAGGCTGGCGATCATGATCAACGCCATCGTCCTGATCCACGCCGAAGCCCACCGCATCCCGGAGACCGCTCAGGCGGTGGCCGACATCGCCGGCGTGGACAAAGTCTATTCCTGTGCCGGTGACGTCGACCTGATCGCGATCGTGCGTGTGCGAGACCACGCACTTATCGCCGAAGTCGTCACCGAGGGGATCAACAAGGTCGAGGGTGTGTCGAAGACGGCCACGCACATCGCCTTCCAGTCCTATTCGAGCGCAGACGTGGAGGCGGGATTCTCCATCGGCGAGTGAGTCGCCCGGCACCGGGTTGGTATTGAACCAAACCTAGTTGGTGGCTGCGAGACCTGACGTCACCTCGGCCCACTTACCGAGCAGCGTTGCTGCCGCACCGCTGTCGATCGACTGAGCCGCCGTGGCGAACCCGTCCGTCAACGCATCCTCCAGAGTGCGGCCTCCCAATCCCCGAAACGCCGCGATCGCTCCCGCGGCGTTGAGCAGAACCGCATCGCGCACCGGCCCCGTCTCGCCCGCCAGGAGCCGCCGCACCACCGCAGCGTTCACCTCGGCATCGCCGCCGCGCAACTCGTCGAGGGGAACCCTCGCGACCCCGATGTCGCGCGGGTCGAAGCGACGGGTCGTCACCGACCCTTCCGAAACGATGTGCACGGTCGACGTGGTCGAGGTGGTCAACTCGTCGAGGCCGTCATCGCCGCGCACCACGAGGGCGGAGTTGCCGCGCTGAGCGAGTACGCCGGCCACCACCGAGGTCAGCCCGGCAAACGCGCACCCGACGAGGCCGGCACGTGGGCGCGCAGGATTCGTGAGCGGTCCGAGCACGTTGAAGACGGTCGGGATTCCGATCTCCTTGCGTGGTGATCCCGCGAAACGCAGCGCGGGGTGGAACACGGGGGCGAAGCAGAAGCCGATCCCGGCCTCACGGACGCATCGGGCCACCTCGTCAGGACCGAGATCGATCTTCACACCGAGCGCCTCGAGCACGTCCGCACCGCCGCTCTTCGAGGATGCGGCCCGATTGCCGTGCTTGACGACGCGAATGCCGGAAGCCGCGACCACAATGGACGCCATCGTGGAGATGTTGACGGTATTGGACCGATCGCCACCGGTACCGACGACATCGACGACGTCGGCATCGATCGGAACCTTGCGCGCGTGCCCGAGCATCGAATCGGCCAGGCCGCGGACCTCCTCCGCAGTCTCGCCCTTCATCTTCAGCGCCACACCGAATGCCGCGATCTGCGCGGAGGTGGCGTTGTCGGACATGATCTCGTCCATCGCCCATGTCGCATCACCCGCGGAGAGGTCGTGGCCGTCGGTGAGGGCGCCGAGCACCGAAGGCCACGTGCGCGCCGACAGCAGTGCGTCGTTATTCTCCTGAGCGGTCGGGCTCTGCATTCGTCTTGTCCTCTTGTACTAGGGGCGGTCCATTCGATCCCTGGCAGCCTAGCCACCGGGCATATCGGGCGGCTCAGCCACCGGGCATATCGGGCGGCTCAGCCACCGGGCAAATCGGGTGGCTCAGCCGCCGGGCAAATCGGGCGGCTGCATCGCATCCCATCCGGACACGGAACCTCCGAGCCGCTGGGCCAGCCCAACCATCCTCGACCGTTCCTGCGAACAGTGCAGGGCGTCGAGGAGCTGAACTCGTTGCAACACCAATCTCACGTCTTCACCCGAGTCATCGGGCCCGGACTCCCCTGCCACCTCGTCTGACGGCCGATATCCCTCCTGCGCGGCGATCGACACGGCCTCTTGCACCGCCGAGGCCGGAAGGGTCAGATGGTGCCGGAGCACCGCCTCCTCATCGCTGACCCACCGCGGATCCTCCTCAGCTGCCCGGTCGAGCGTGGCTCCACACCCCTCCACGTCGTCGAAGCACGACACGACGACGACAAGGTCACTCCGGTCCGGGTCCAGCGGTGCCTTTTGCCCTCCCCCGAGGAGTCTCCGCAGCCAACCCTTACGGTTGAGTCCAGTTCCCATCCCTTCACCTTTTCACGGTCCGCAACCCGCCTGCTGCCAGCAGGGACAATCGGGCACTCCGGGCTCGTCGGCCCACCGAGGGCGGACCCGAGTGACCACCTCTTACGACAAGGCGTCATACTTCTGTCTGTGACGAGCGCAGTAGGGACTTCAGGATCAGCAATCACCCAACGCGTGCACTCGCTGAACCGACCAAACATGGTCAGCGTTGGCACCATCGTGTGGTTGTCAAGTGAGCTCATGTTCTTCGCAGGGCTCTTTGCCATGTATTTCGTGGCACGAGCACAGGCGAACGGAGTCTGGCCGCCGGAGCCGACCCATCTGAATCTGTACCTTGCCGTGCCGGTGACGTTGGTGCTGATCGCGTCGTCGTTCACCTGCCAGATGGGTGTGTTCGCAGCCGAGCGCGGTGACGTCTTCGGCCTGCGCCGGTGGTACCTGCTGACCCTGGCGATGGGCACATTCTTCGTCCTCGGCCAGGGCTACGAGTACTTCGCCCTGTTCCACGAGGGCACGACCATCTCGAGCAGCGTGTACGGCTCGGTCTTTTTCATGACCACCGGTTTCCACGGCCTGCACGTGATCGGCGGCCTCATCGCGTTCGTCTTCCTGATCGCCCGCACGAAGGTCAGCAAGTTCACGCCTGCCCAGGCCACTGCAGCCATCGTCGTCTCGTACTACTGGCACTTCGTCGACATCGTGTGGATCGCCCTGTTCGCGACGATCTACTTCATCCGTTGATCAGCTGAACGCCCCCAGGCAGCCCCTGACGTCCAGTCCGTCCCGACATACCAAAGGGATACAGATGAGTTCATCCCCACCTCCCACATCCGACACCGCGGTGTCCGCCGCGCAGGCACGACGCCGGCGGAAGCTACGCAGGCGCGTCACGGGCGCACTGGTCCTGATGATGGGACTGGTCAGCGCCGGTTTCCTTGCGTCTGCGTTGACGCCCACCCCGCAGGTCGCCACCGCGAGCGATGATCAGGCAGCCCTGATCCGCGAGGGCAAGCAGCTCTACGACACCTCGTGCATCACATGTCACGGTGCGAACCTGCAGGGTGTCCAGGACCGCGGCCCCAGCCTGATCGGCGTCGGCGAGGCCGCCGTGTACTTCCAGGTGTCGTCGGGACGTATGCCCGCGGTCCGCAACGAGGCGCAGGTCTCGCGCAAGCCCGTCAAGTTCGACGCAGCGCAGACGGACGCCATCGGCGCCTACATCCAGGCCAACGGCGGCGGACCCACCGTCATCCGTGACGAGAACGGCGAGATCGCCCAGTCTTCGCTGCGCGGCGGCGACGTCGCACGCGGTAGCGAACTGTTCCGCCTCAACTGCGCTTCCTGCCACAACTTCACCGGTCGTGGCGGTGCACTCTCGTCCGGCAAGTACGCCCCGGTCCTCGACCCGGCGAACGAGCAGCAGATTTACACCGCGATGGTCACCGGCCCGCAGAACATGCCCAAGTTCTCGGACCGTCAGCTGACCGTCGAGGAAAAGAAGGACATCATCGCCTACGTCAAGCAAGCGAGCGAGGTCAAGCAGCCCGGTGGCTACGGGCTCGGCGGACTCAACACTGCCTCAGAGGGCATAGCCATGTGGGTCGTCGGAATTGTTGCTGTCGTCGGTGCAGCATTGTGGATCGGAGCAAGGTCATGAGCGACGCTGGCCAATCGGACGGCGCCACCCCAAAGAAGTACACAGATGAAGAACTCGAGAACCTGAGCCGCGACGAACTGGTCGAACACGGCACCAATCTCGACGGTGTCGATGTCGCTTTCCGCCGCGACCGCTGGGCGGTCGAGGGAACGAAGGCGGAGAAGCGCGCCGAACGGTCGGTCGCCTTCTGGTTCGCTCTCTCCGGCATCTCGGCGATCGCCTTCATCTTGATCTTCCTGTTCTGGCCCTGGCAGTACGCCGGAGCCGGTGAGGAGAACTACGGCGCCTACAGCCTGTACACGCCACTGATCGGCCTCACCATGGGTCTGGCGATTCTCGGGCTCGGCTTCGGAGCGGTGCAGTTCACGAAGAAGTTCATCCCCGAAGAGGTGTCCATTCAGGACCGCCACGACGGCAAATCGTCCGAGACCGATCGCAAGACGATCGTGGCCGAACTCGGTGACTCACTCGAGACATCGACCATCGGGCGCCGCAAGCTCATCAAGCGCAGCCTGATCTTCGGCGGTGGCGCCCTCGGCATCATGTCGGTCATGCCGCTCGGCGGTTTGGTCAAGAACCCGTGGGCTCAGGGCGACGAGTCACCCCTGTGGGTGTCCGGGTGGACCCCCCGCTACGAGGGCGAAACCATCTACCTGCGCCGCGACACCGGCCGCCCCGACGACGTGGTACTTGTCCGCCCGGAAGACCTGGATGCCGGCTCCATGGAGACCGTGTTCCCCTTCCGTGAGTCCGACCGGGGCGATCACGAAGCCCTCCTCGACGGACTGCGTGGCGTCCGCAACGCGACCATGCTCATCCGTCTCCGCACGGAGGACACCGAGCGGGTCATCAAGCGCAAGGGCCAGGAGAGCTTCAACTACGGGGACTACTTCGCGTACTCGAAGATCTGCACCCACCTCGGCTGCCCCACGTCGCTATACGAACAGCAGACCAACCGGATCCTCTGCCCGTGCCATCAGTCGCAGTTCGACGCGCTGACCTACGGAAAGCCGATCTTCGGTCCAGCTGCCCGTGCACTTCCGCAGTTGCCCATTACAGTGAATGAAGAGGGCTTCCTCGTCGCCAACGGTGACTACGTCGAAGCTCTCGGCCCGGCATTTTGGGAGCGTCGACCGTGACCGACAAACCATCCAAACTGAACTCGATGGCCGCCGGCCAAGCCGAAGCGATGGACTCGAGGTATCATCTCGCGGCCGGAATGCGCAGGCAGATCAACAAGGTCTTCCCCACGCATTGGTCCTTCCTGCTCGGCGAGATCGCGCTGTACAGCTTCATCATCCTTCTGATCTCGGGCGTCTACCTGACGTTGTTCTTCGACCCGTCGATGGCACACGTCGTCTACAACGGCGCGTACGAGCCGCTTCGTGGCGTCACGATGTCCCGCGCCTACGAGACCACCCTGAACATTTCGTTCGAGGTGCGCGGCGGCCTGTTCGTCCGTCAGATCCACCACTGGGCGGCTCTGATGTTCGCGGCGTCGATCGTCGTACACCTGCTGCGGGTCTTCTTCACCGGCGCCTTCCGGCGTCCGCGTGAGGCCAACTGGGTCATCGGTAGCCTTCTGCTGATCCTGGCGATGTTCGAGGGCTTCTTCGGATACTCCCTCCCGGACGACCTGCTGTCCGGCACCGGCGTCCGCGCCGCCCTGTCCGGCATCACGATGAGCGTCCCGATCGCAGGTACCTGGCTGCACTGGCTGATCTTCGGTGGCGACTTCCCCGGCGATCTGATCATTCCTCGCCTGTACGTCGGCCACGTCCTGCTGCTCCCCGGCATCATCCTGGCCCTGATCGCAGGACACCTTGCGCTGGTCTGGTACCAGAAGCACACCCAGTTCCCCGGCCCTGGTCGCACCGAGCAGAACGTCGTGGGTGTCCGGATCCTGCCTGTCTTCGCGGTCAAGTCCGGTGCGTTCTTCGCGATCACGTTCGGCGTGCTCGCCCTGATGGGTGGATTGCTGCAGATCAACGCGGTCTGGACCATCGGCCCGTACAACCCCTCGCAGGTGTCGGCAGGCGTGCAGCCCGACATTTACATGATGTGGACGGACGGCATGGCCCGCTTGTGGCCGGCCTGGGACATCTACCTGTTCAACCGCTACACGATTCCGTCGGTGTTCGCCGTGGCAGTGATCATGGGCTTGGTGTTCACCCTCCTGATCGCGTACCCGTGGATCGAGAAGCGCCTGACCGGCGACGACGCTCACCACAACCTGCTCCAGCGTCCGCGCGACGTTCCGGTCCGTACCGCGATCGGTGCAATGGTGATCACGTTCTACGTCATCCTGACGCTCTCGTGCATCAACGACATCATCGCGTACCACCTCAACATCTCGTTGAACGCGACGACGTGGATGGGCCGCATCGGAATGGTGCTGCTGCCTCCGCTGGCCTTCTTCATCGCCTACCGGTTCTGCCTGGGTCTGCAGCGCAGCGACCGTGCGGTCCTCGAGCACGGAATCGAGACCGGCATCATCAAGCGGATGCCGAACGGTCAGTACATCGAGATCCACCAGCCGCTCGGCCCGGTCGACGACCACGGTCACCCGCTCCCGCTCGAGTACCAGGGTGCGGCCATCCCGAAGAAGATGAACAAGCTCGGATCTGCCGGCAAGCCCGGCTCCGGCAGCCTTGTCACCGCGGACCCGGTCGAAGAGAGCCGGGCACTTGAGGAAGCCTTGCACGAGGGCGAACACCGGCAGCTGACGATGCTGCGGGAGTACCAGGACCAGGTGCACGGCAACGGGTCATCCGGAAACGGAGAAGCCCACTAGCGTCGCCGTTTCAATTCCCGTCGGGGCCCCGAACCAGATCTGGTTCGGGGCCCTGCGCGTTTCTCCGCTCAGATCGCGTACGCCGCTCTAGGACCGAGTAGGCAGCGAGTTTGACCCGATCCTCGACGAGGAACCACACCAGGGCGTAGACCCAGACGGCGGCGACCCAACCCCAGCCCAGGGGTGTCATCAGCAACCCGAATCCGGCGATCAGGGTGGCGACTACTTGGGTGCCGACGACGGCCGCCACCAGTACGCGGGCCGGCGCGGGCTGCGACCAGAACGGGCCACGGGTACGGGTGACGAACACCGTGAGGTGCCCGGAGATAGAGAGCTTGAGGTATATGAGGGTGCGGATCACATCGTGGTCGAGTCCGAAGGCGGTATCGGCAAGGGTGAAGAGCAGGAACGTCTCGATCACGCCGAGAATGCCGAGGACGGTCGCGATGGTGAGCACGGTGCGCATGTCCCACGCCGCCGGCCTGGGTGAGCCCCGCACACGGTCGAAGGCGATTGCCAGGATCGCACCGTCGTTGAGGATCGCGAGCAGCACGATCATGATCGCCGTGACCGGGAAGAAGTTCATGATGACGACGGCAAGGGTGACCAGTAGCAACACCCGGATCGTCTCGGCTATCCGATACATGGCGTAGTTGGTCATGCGGACGAAGATCTCCCGGGCCATGCGGATCGCGTCCACGATGACCGACAGTCCCGGCGCGAGCAGCACCACATCCGCTGCAGCCCGAGCAGCCTCGGTGGCCCCGGCTACGGCAATGCCCGCATCGGCTTGCTTTAACGCAGGGGCATCGTTGACACCATCACCGGTCATCCCGACGATGTGACCCCGCTGCTGGAGCAGTTGCACGATCCGATACTTGTGTTCAGGGAAGACCTGACCGAACCCGTCGGCGTCTTCCACGAGGTCGGCTGTCTGCTCATCGGTGCAACCGCTGGTCTGCAGGGCGTCTGCGGGCAGGATGTGGTCACCGAGGCGGACCTGGCGGGCGATCTCGGCGCCGATGGCGACCTGATCACCGGTGACCATTTTCACCTGCACACCGAGGCTCTGGGCCGCGTCGATCGTGTTTGCCGAGTCGGCCCGCGGCGGATCCGCCAGCGGGAGCACCCCGAGCAGCCGCCACCGGTCGTCGGATGTCGTGCGTGCAACCGACAGCGACCGATCACCGCGGCGGGCATACTCCTCGACATGCTCCGCGGCGGCCGTGCAAACCGGATCGCCTTCACACAGTCCGGCGATGACCTGCGGCGCGCCCTTGCTGACGTGGTACACGGTTCCGTCATCGCCTCGGACCGTCGCCTCGGTCCGTTTCGTAACCGGATCGAACGGCACGAACGCCTCGACCACTACACCCGGCACCGGCATGACATCCGCGGACGCGGCAAGCACCGCCAGATCGATCGGATCCTGATCCTCGGCGCGTGATGCAAGCGCAGCTGCGGCCAGAAGATCCGATCGTGCTACCCCTGGTGCGCACCACGGCTCGGCGACCGCAAGCCTGTTCTGTGTAAGGGTGCCGGTCTTGTCCGAGCACAACACGTCGATGCCGCCCAATTCTTCGACTGCGGGCAGGTGGCTGACGACCGCCTTGCGCTGAGCTAGTCGGCGGGCGCCGACGGCCATCGTCACCGACAGTACGGCCGGCAGAGCGACTGGCACGGAGGCGATCGTGACCACCAGCGCAAACTCGAGCGTTTGTAGCGTCGGGTTGCCCCTCAGCAGCGATACCGCAGCGGTAAGAGCGACCAGTGCCACCGCGATCACGATGAGGTAGTTGCCGATGCGCAGCACCGCCCTCTGGAAATGGCTGACCGTACCGGCGGACTCGACCAGGGCGGTGGTGCGGCCGAAAAAGGAGTCAGCGCCGGTGGCGAAGACCATCGCGTCCGCCTCACCGCGGGTGATCACCGCCCCGGAGTACAAGACGCCTCCGCGCTCACAGGTCACCGGCAGCGACTCACCGGTCAGCGCGGACTGGTCGACCTGCAACCGACAGTCGTCCAACAGTCGGGCATCCGCGGGAATCACGTCCCCGAGGCGAATCCGGATGATGTCGCCTCGGACCAACTCCCGGACCGGGGCCGTGACCCACGCACCACCCCGCAAGACCCGCGCGCTCGTGGCCAGACGTTGTTTCAGAGCGGCGATCGCATTCGCGGCCTGCTGCTCCTCCGTGAACGCCACCAGGCCGTTCATGCCCAACAGCACTCCGATTATCACCGCGTCGGTCCAGTGGCGAGCTAGCAGCGACAGCAATAGGGCGGCCTCGATCATCCACGGAATCGGTGCCCAGAAGTAACCTGCGAAAGTCAGCAGCGGATTGCGTCGCCGTTCGGCAATCTCGTTCGGGCCGTCGACCGCAAGCCGCGTGGCCGCGTCCTGTGAGGACAGCCCATCGTGCGGTACGCGCAATTCGCTCCGCAGGGCCTCCAGCGGGATCGTCGACAATTGGACCCTCGACGTCATGAGTGGCGCTTTTGCATGAGTGGCTCCTCTTCCGTCTGCATCCATCATGCGGTGCCGCACAGACCGTCGCCACTCCCCCACAACGACGTAAGGCGCCGAACCCCATGGGGCTCGGCGCCTTACGCTCGTTCTGTGGTGCGGACCTAGTGCTTCTCGGGTCCGACGTAGTACTCGAAGACGAGTCCTGCGGCCGCGGCGAGTATGGCAACCACCGCGACTACCACCAGCCAGATCTGGAAGAACGCCAGCGAGACAGCGGCCAGTCCTGCTGCCGCAGCAAGCAGGATCGGCCAATAGCTACCGGGGCTGAAGAAACCCAGATCGCCTGCACCGTCTGCGATCTCAGCATCTTCGTAATCCTCGGGGCGGGTATCGAGACGCCGGGCGACGAAACGGAAGTACGTTCCGACGATCAGCGTCAGCCCCGCCGAAAGGCAGATGGCAGTCAATCCCGCCCATTCGATGCCCGTGCGCGACACGGCGGTGAAGCCGCCGTACACGATCGCGACGAGAATGAAGAACACCGTCAGGATCTCGAAGAGCTTCGCTTCGATCTTCATATCAGTACTTGTCCTTGGTCAGTGAGGTATCGGCAGCAGGTTCAGCTACCTTCGACACCGCTCGCCTGCCTGTAGCCGCGATCGGTAGTGAAGGGAGACGTCGACGTGGCAACAGGGGATTCACCGATAGCCTGCAGCGCTTGCGCCGTGGTCAGACCTTGGCCGCCATCCTCTGCGGGCATACGCAACTCGATGTACTGCTGGAACTTGTCGGGAGTGACGGCACGGACCTCGAAGTTCATCATCGCGTGGAACGTGCCGCACATCTCCGCACAGCGTCCGACGAAGGCGCCTTCACGCTCGATCTCACTGATCTGGAAGACATTGTCGGAGTGGTTCTCCGCCGGGTTCGGGAGCACATCGCGCTTGAAGAGGAACTCCGGTACCCAGAACGCATGGACGACATCGGACGATGCCAGATCGAACTGGATCCGCTTGCCGGTGGGGAGAACGAGGATCGGGATCTCTTCGCTCGTGCCGACGGTCTCGATCTTGTCGTAGCGCAGGTAGGACAGGTCCTGAGGAGACTTGCCGTGAACGGGTCCGGGTGCCTCGCCCTCTTCGCCCGGGGCCGTCTCGGCAGCAGCCTGGGCCTCGAGATCGACGCCGTCGTATCTGCCGGCGCCATCACCGAAGTCGATGGAGCGGTAACCGAACTTCCAGTTCCACTGGAAGGCGGTGACATCCACCACTACATCGGGATTGTCCTCTTTATCGAGAACGTGGTTCTGCACGACCACCGTGAAGTAGAACAGGACGGAGATGATGACGAACGGGACCGCCGTGTAGGCCAGTTCCAGCGGAACGTTGTACGCCGTCTGACGCGGAAACTCCGGTGAGTCCTTCTTCTTACGGTGGAAGATCACCGCCCAGAATGTGAGTCCCCACACCAGCACACCCATGGCGAGGGCGGCGATGACCGACCAGGTCCACAGTTCACGCATTCGGGTGGCCTGCGGGGTAACGCCCGAAGGCCACCCGAAACGAAGCACCTCGTTGTCGATTGAGCAACCCGACAGCAGCAAGGCAGCAATGCCCAAAGAAACTGCCAGCCCTGCCCGCCGAAGGATCCGACCTTGCACCACGTGCACGCCTTCCTGATCGCCGCAATAGTCCACTAGGGCAACCCGATGGGTAAGGCCCAATTACTACGCAGCGTAGACCAAAGGTGGGGGCTCGCTGATTTCGGGTCAGACGTGCCGACGCCCCGGGAGTCCGTATTGTCCAAGTAACGAAGTTGGCGGCCCTGATCGGACAGCCCGGCATTCTGCGGCATACTTTCCGACAGAGTTCCCCGGCCCCTCCACATCGTGGGGCCTTCCCAAATCCTGAATTGAGGTACCGGACGCTGTGTGCGGACTGCTCGGGCTACTGACCTCCGGAGAAACCAGCGACGACACCGTTTCACGAGTCGACCAGGCGATGCACTGTCTGCGCCACCGTGGGCCGGACGAGCACGGCACCTGGCACGACGGCCACCTGGTGTTCGGGTTCAACCGGTTGTCGATCATCGATATCGAACACTCGCACCAGCCCTTGCGCTGGGGGCCGGAGGAGGATCCGGAACGCTACGCGCTGACCTTCAACGGCGAGATCTACAACTACCTCGAGATCCGCGCCGAGCTTGCCGACCAGTTCGGTGCGCGATTCACCACGGAGGGCGACAGCGAAGCCATCGTCGCCGCTTTCCACTACTGGGGCGAAGATGCCGTCCGCCGGCTGCGAGGGATGTTCGCGTTCGCGATCTGGGACACGGCGACCCGGGAGCTGTTCATCGCCCGCGACCCGTTCGGTATCAAGCCCCTGTTCCTCGCGACAGGTATCGGTGGCACCGCTTTCGGTAGCGAGAAGAAGAGCCTGCTCGAGTTGGCAAGCCTGATCGGCATCGGAACCGAACTCGATCCGCGGGCCGTCGAGCATTACACAGTGCTGCAGTACGTCCCTGAGCCCGAAACACTGCACAGGCACATCCGGCGGCTCGAATCCGGCTGTTTCGCCCGGGTGCGGCCCGGCGAGGCACCCGTCATCACCCGCTACTTCTCCCCCACGTTCCCGGTTCGTCCGTTCGCGGCCGGCACGGAGCAGGCGAGGTACAGGGAGATCGCGGAAGCGCTAGAGGATTCGGTCGCCAAACACATGCGCGCCGACGTCACGGTCGGTTCGTTCCTGTCGGGCGGTATCGACTCGACAGCCATCGCAGCGCTCGCGATGCGGCACAACCCGAACCTGATCACGTTCACCACGGGCTTCGAGCGTGAGGGCTACTCCGAGGTTGATGTCGCGGCCGAATCGGCCGCAGCAATCGGCGCACGCCACGTCGTCAAGGTGGTGAGCCCGTCCGAGTTCGCCGCCGCCATCCCCGAGATCGTGTGGTACCTCGACGACCCCGTCGCCGATCCCGCGCTCGTTCCACTGTGGTTCGTTGCGAAGGAGGCACGCAAGCACGTCAAGGTCGTGCTGTCGGGCGAAGGCGCCGACGAGTTGTTCGGCGGATACACCATCTACCGCGAACCCCTGTCACTCAAGCCGTTCGAGTACCTGCCACGGGGTCTGCGCAGGGCCGCTGGAAAGCTCTCCGAGCGCATTCCCGAGGGCACCCGCGGCAAGAGCCTGCTCAACCGTGGCTCGCTGACCCTCGAAGAGCGCTACTACGGCAATGCGCGCAGCTTCAACGACGCCCAGTTGCGAGCGGTTCTGCGCGACTTCCGGCCCGAATGGACGCACCGCGACGTCACCGATCCGATCTACGACCTCTCACGAGGCTGGGATCCGGTGGCTCGGATGCAGCACCTCGACCTGTTCACCTGGCTGCGCGGTGACATCCTCGTCAAGGCAGACAAGATGACCATGGCCAACTCGCTCGAGTTGCGAGTACCGTTCCTCGATCCCGAGGTCTTCAAAGTCTCCTCCCAGGTGCCCCTGAACCAGAAGATCGCCAACAACACCACCAAGTACGCGCTGCGACAAGCGCTGGAGGGCATAGTGCCCGGGCATGTGCTGCACCGGGCGAAACTGGGTTTTCCCGTCCCCTTGCGGCACTGGCTGCGCGGGACCGAACTGTTCGACTGGGCGCACGAGCAGATCGCGGCATCGGGGACCGATCACCTTCTCGACAAGGCTGCGGTCGCCAAGATGCTCAGCGATCACCGGGACGGCGCGTCCGACCACAGTCGCCGCCTGTGGACCGTGCTGATCTTCATGGTGTGGCACGGCATCTTCGTCGAGGACCGCATCGTTCCGGAAATCGCGGAACCCGCGTACCCGGTGTCGCTCTAGCGTCCCGGACAAGATTCCTCGGACAAGCTTCCTCAGCCAATCGTGCCGTGTGGTAGCGCCTCGCTACCACACGGCACGCTGGTTTTGGCAGTGCACGCGGTGCGGGATGTCTACGGCAGGACGGCGGCAATCTCGTCAGCGGCGGTGGAACCGTAGGCGTCCGCGAGTCGCTTGACCGCCTCGACCCGATCGAACGTCCACTCCTGCGTACCCACCGTTTCGAGAATCAGCACAGCCACGAGCGATCCCAGTTGCGCCGAACGCTCGTAACTCAGCCCTGCGGTGTGTGCGAGGAGGAATCCTGCCCGGAATCCGTCGCCGACACCCGTCGGATCGACCTTGCCCTTCTCCGGCACGACCCCGACCCGCGTCCAATTTCCATCGGAATCGACGATTTCGACGCCCTTGGAACCGAGCGTGGTGATCCGGACTCCGACCTGCGCCCCGATCTCCTCCCCGGACAAGCCCGTTTTCTGCTGCAACAGGCCCCACTCGTACTCATTGGTGAACAGGTACTTGGCACCGTTGATCAGTGCGGACGCCTCCTTGCCACCCAGCCGGGCCAGCTGCTGCGACGGGTCGGCGGCGAACGGAATATTCTGCTCGCGGCATTCATCGGTGTGCCGGATCATCGCCTCGGGATCGTTGGCCCCGACCAGCACAAGGTCGAGCGGTGCACGGTGCTCGGCGATCACGGCGAGTTCGATCTCACGCGCTTCACTCATCGCGCCGGGATAGAACGACGCGATCTGCGCCATGTCCTCGTCGGTGGTGCATACGAAGCGCGCGGTGTGCGCGAGCGTCGAAATCCGGACAGCGGTGCAGTCGACGCCGTTGCTCTCGAGCCACTCGCGGTAGTCGGCGAAGTCTGCCCCGGCGGCCCCGACCAATAGGGGATTGCCACCGAGGACGCCCATGGCGTAGGCGATATTGCCGCCCACTCCCCCTCGTCGGACCACGAGATCGTCGACCAGGAAACTCAGCGAGATGTGGCTGAGCTGATCGGCGAGCAATTGCTCGGCGAACCGGCCGGGGAACCGCATGAGATGGTCAGTGGCGATGGAGCCGGTTACCGCAATTGTCACGGGCAGATGCCTTTCGATGAGGTCGGTCGGAATTTTTACCGTACCCGGACCACCGCTCGGATCTGGTGCAGCACGTCGCGGCGAGGTCGGGCACGAAAAAAGTCTGACGCAGAAGCCAGTGGGCTTTGCGTCAGACTCGTCGATTCAGTTGCGGCGAGTGCGGGACTCAGTTGAAGGAGTCGCCGCAAGCGCACGAACCGGTCGCATTGGGGTTGTCGATCGTGAAGCCCTGCTTCTCGATGGTATCGACGAAGTCGATCGAAGCACCCTCGACGTACGGCGCGCTCATTCGGTCGACAGCGAGGGACACACCACCGAAGTCCACGACCAAGTCGCCATCGAGGTTACGGTCGTCGAAGAAAAGCTGGTAGCGCAGTCCTGCGCAGCCGCCGGGTTGCACAGCGATCCGCAGCGCAAGGTCGTCACGACCTTCCTGATCGAGCAGCGCCTTCGCCTTGGCGGACGCGGCTTCGGTCATCTTGACGCCGTGGACGCCGGTCTCGTTCTGCACAGTCATGGGCTCTCCCTGTAGTTCGTAAACAAACCCGTGAACGCTTCAACGGTACTCCGCGCCCGACTTATTCCCGGGTTCCATCCCCTGCGGCAACATCCGCAGGTCGACCCACGCCCATGGTATCCGACGCCTCGGCTTTGGGTTACTACCCGGTCTCAGCGATCTCCGAGTCACGCGCCGCAACCGAAGCGAGATCCCTGAGCTGCGCGAAGGCGTCGCCCATCGCCAGTTCTACCGACCCGGCGCGACCTACGAGCGACAGCGCGCGATCGATTCCCGCGCCGTCGAGTTCGACCGGGTCCAGCAGCACCTGCCCGGCGAGGACGAGCGTCGGGATCGACCGTCGACGTGCGGCGGCACAGAGTTCGACCACGAGTTTCCCGCGCAACGATTGCCGGTCGAGCCGCCCTTCACCGGTGATCACCAATCGAGCCGATGCCAATTGCTGTTCCTGTCGCGTCCGCCTCGCCACCAGCTGCGCGCCGGATTCCCGCGTCGCGCCCAGCGCGAACAGCGCGGCACCGATTCCGCCCGCGGCGCCGGCTCCCGGTTCCTCGGCAACCTCGCGCGACGTCAGCGATTGCAGCTGCCCCGCCCACTCGCGGTTCCGTTCTTCGAGGAACGCGACGGTGTCGGGGTCAGCGCCCTTCTGCGGACCGAAGACTCGCGCGGCACCGTGCATCCCCAGCAGTGGGTGCACGACGTCGGTCGCGGCGACCAGTTCCACACCCCGCAGCCGGGCGAGGGCCTCGTCTGCACTGCCGAACGTCTCCGTCAAGACCTCGACCAACCCACGCCCACCGTCGGTGCAGCTACTGCCACCGAGACCCACGACGATGCGCCGCGCTCCCGAATCGAGCGCTGCCACCATCAACTGCCCGACACCTCGACTGTGCGCGTCCCGTGCGGTGGCGGGCGTCGGTGGTCCGCACAGGAGCCCGAGCCCGCATGCCTGGGCCGACTCGACGTAGGCGTCGGCGCCATCGAGGAGCCATCTGGCTGTGACATCGGCACCGAGGGGCCCTTCGACGACAGCGGTCCGGACGGTGCCGCCCGCAGCGGCAACCACCTCGACGAAACCGGGACCGCCGTCGGATTGCGGCGCCTCGATCAACTGATCTTCTGGACGCACCGCGGACCATCCGGCAGCAATGGCGGCGGCCGCCTCCGGGGCGGTCAGCGTTCCGCCGAAGGAGTCCGGCGCAATCATCACTCGCACCGGCAAGAGTCTATTGCGGCCGACGTGATCTGTGTCCCAGCGGTAGACGTGACCGGCGCATTTCGACGTGAGGGCAATTTTCCTCTACGCTTTCCCGTCCAATAGGCTGGAAGGGTGAAATTGCTACGCCGCGGTGATTCGGATAATTCAGGCAAGCGGAATGTCGAGGCCGCGGAGCCGTCCACGGACTCCGAGGCGGCCACGGCCCCGGAGCCCCTCGAGCAGGAAGGCTCGACAGAACAGGTAGGCAAGGGTAGGCCCACGCCCAAACGACGTGACGCCGAGTCGAGGCGCCGTGGTCCCATCGCTCCCGCCCCGCTGACGGCGAAGGAAGCCCGGGCCCGCAAGAAGGCCACCAAGGGGACGAAGGAAGAGCGCAAGATCGCCGCAGCGGACCGGCGCGCTGCCGCCGCCGATCGCCGTGCCCGAATGCTCGCGGGTGAGGACAAGTACCTCCTCCCGCGCGACAAGGGCCCCGTCCGCGCCTATGTCCGCGACATCGTGGACGCTCGGCGCAACCTGGTCGGCCTGTTCATGCCGATGGCCTTGGTCCTGATCATGGCGATGTTCGTGAGCCCGGCCCTGCAGTCCCTCGTCACCCTCGCCATGCTCGTCATGATGGTGTTCATGGTGGTAGAAGGCGTGTGGCTCGGGCGCAAGATCAACAATCAGGTCCGCGTGCGCTTCCCCGACACCCCGGATGGGGGCTTCAAGCTCGGCTGGTACGCATTCGTCCGCGCGTCTCAGATCCGCAAGCTTCGCGCCCCCAAGCCGAGAGTCAGCCCCGGCGACCCCGTCTGACCCGCGGGCCGATCCGGGAGGAATTCTGCCACCGGCGACGATTGGTAGCGTTCCACCCGTGCCCACCTCCGATACGTCGGACCGACCGACTCATCCGAACCAGCCCTCGCGAACGCTGGTGCTCGGCGGTGCGCGGTCCGGAAAGTCTGCCTACGCGGAGGAACTGGCCCAGGCCCTCGCCGGATCGGGACCGGTGCGCTACGTTGCCACCAGCCGCCGCGGTACCGGCGACCAAGACTGGGAACAGCGCGTCACTGCGCACCGCGACCGGCGCCCGGACACCTGGACCACGGTGGAAACCGCCCACCACCTCGATCTCGCCGAGCAGTTGCGCTCACCTGCCGATGCCGGCGCCACTCTCGTCGACGATCTCGGTACCTGGCTCACCCTCGAGCTCGACGGCGCCAGCGCTTGGGACCTGCCGCGCGGCACGATCACTCCACGAACCGATGCTCTGGTGTCGAGTGTCCGCGGCTACGACGGCGCCCTCATCCTCGTGACCCCCGAGGTGGGCCTCGGTGTCATCCCGGAGACACGGTCCGGGCGTCTCTTCCGCGACGAGATCGGCGCCCTCAACGCACGCCTTGCCCAAATCTGCGACAGGGTAGTTCTCGTCGTCGCCGGACTGCCCATGACCCTGAAAGATGCTCCCACCGATCAAGTGCGCGGAACCGAAGTGTCAACTCGAACGAGAGGCCTAGCGTGAGCAGCGAATCCGTGAACGGCGAGTCCGTAGACGGCGAAACCCCACACAGCGATACCCCAGACAGCGACCCCAGCCGTTTCGAACCCGTCATCCCACCGGACGAGGCGATACGAGAACAGGCCGAGGCCCGTCAGTTGCAGCTCACCAAACCGATCGGGTCGCTAGGGCGTCTCGAGGCGATCGCGTGTTGGGTCGCGGCCTGCCAAGGTGTTTGCCCACCAGCGCCTTTCGTCCGCGCGCGGGTGGTCGTATTCGCAGGAGACCACGGGATCGCACGAAACGGAGTCTCGGCCTATCCTCCCGAGGTGACCGCCCAGATGGTCGCCAACTTCGCGAGCGGCGGGGCAGCGGTCAACGTTCTCGCGAACCGAGCAGGGGCCAGCGTGCGCGTCGTCGACATCTCCGTGGACGGCGACACCGATCCGTCGTTGTCCGCCTTCAAGATCCGGCGGTCCTCCGGGGCCATAGACCGAGAGGATGCCCTCACACATGAGGAGACGCTGAGGGCCATCGACGCCGGACGGGCGATCGCCGACGCCGAAATCGATTCCGGCGCAGATTTGTTGATCCCCGGCGAAATGGGAATCGGCAACACCACGCCGGCCACCGTCCTGATCGCAACATTGACCGACACCGAACCGGTAGCCGCTGTAGGCCGTGGCACGGGGATCGACGACGCCGGCTGGATTCGCAAGACGGCGGCGATCCGAGATGCCATGCGCCGGGCACGACCCGTAGCCCGCGACACCGTGGCGCTGTTGCGCACAGCTGCGGGGGCGGATCTCGCGGCGATCGCGGGATTCCTCGCCCAGGCATCCACGCGCAGGACCCCGGTGATCCTCGACGGCGTCACCGTCACCGCAGCCGCAATGATCGCGGAGGAACTGGCCCACGGCGCCCGCTCCTGGTGGCTTGCCGGGCACCGTTCCACCGAACCGGCGCACACCATTGCGCTGAAACACCTCCAGCTCGAGCCACTCCTCGAGTTGGACATGCGGCTCGGCGAAGGGTCCGGCGCCGTAACTGCGCTACCCGTCGTGCAAGGTGCCGTTTCAGCCCTGGCGGAGATGGCGACCTTCGCTGAGGCGGGCATCAGCACAGGTGAGCGCGAAGGCGAGGAAGAAACTCAGAGCAAGGAAGCTAGCGGCGGGGAAGCTGACGGCACTGGCGACCAGGCCGGCTCCGGTCCAACAGGCTGATGGTCTCGGGTGTTCGATTGGCCTTCTCCTGGCTGACGGTTCTCCCCTTGCGCGGACCGGACTCGGTGGATCGCACCGCAGGGCGACGCGCGATCACAGCGGCACCACTCACCGGAATCGCACTCGGCGTCCTGGCTACTGGCCTGTTGTGGATTCTGGTGTCTGCCGGGCAGAACCCTGCCCTTGCAGGACTGTTGACGGTCGGGGCACACGCACTCGCTACCCGTGGCATGCACATCGACGGGCTGTCCGACACGTTCGACGGGCTCGGCTGCTACGGACCTCCCGAACGTGCCCGGGCCGTGATGCACAGCGGTGGAGCCGGGCCGTTCGGAGTGTGCGCCCTGGTGATCATCCTCGGCGCGCAGGGGCTTTCCTTCGGAGCGCTCGCCGCCGCAGGGCAATTCGGCTGTGTGGCCGTGGCCTTCGCCGCAGGTCGCGTGGCGGTGGTGTTCGCCTGCCGACGCGGTGTCTCCGCGTCGTCCCAGGAAGGATTCGGCGCCTTGGTGGCCGGAACTCAGTCCCCTTGGGTCGGAATCGCCTGGACCGTTCCGCTACTGGCAGCGGCCGCATGGTGCACGTCGCCGTGGTGGCAAGGGCCCATCGTCGTGGCGGCGGCGCTCGCCCTCAGCATGCTCGTGGTGGCGCACTGCGTTCGGCGGTTCGCCGGAATCAACGGTGATGTGCTCGGGGCCGCACTCGAGATCACGGTCACCGTCTCGGCGATCGGTCTCGCTTTCTAAAATTCCTCAGCCGAATGCGGACTCACCACATCCTCCTCATCCAGCCATGAGTATCGGCGAACGTACCCCGCTGGATCCCGGTGAGGGTATCGCGCAGGGCCATGCTGACCTCGCCCGGCTCACCATCGCCGACCATGAACTCGCCCTCCTCCGACTTCACGTGAGAGACAGGGGTGATCACGGCAGCCGTACCGCACGCGAACACTTCGGTGATCTCGCCCGCGACCGCCTTCTCACGCCACTCGTCGGTGCTGATCCTTCGCTCCTCGACGGCATAGCCGGCATCGGTCGCCAGGGTCAGCAGGGACTCGCGGGTGACCCCTGGCAGAAATGAGTCCGACAGTGACGGCGTCACGAGGCGAGCGTCGGAACCGGAGCCGAAGACGAAGAACAAGTTCATCGCGCCCATTTCCTCGACATACCTGTGCTCGATCGCGTCGAGCCAGACAACGTTGTCGCAACCCTTGGCAGCGGCCTCCCTCTGCACGAACATCGTCCCAGCGTAGTTACCTGCGAACTTGGCGGCTCCGGTACCACCGGGTGCTGCACGTATGTAATCGCGTGACAGCCACACGGTCACTGGCTTGACCCCGCGCGGGAAATAGGCGCCCGCGGGGCACGCAATCAGCAGGTAGCGGTACTCATCAGCGGGCCGAATACCCAACCCCGGCTCGGTCGCGTACATGAATGGGCGCAGATACAGCGATTCCTCACTGCCCGCGGCAGGAACCCACGCGTGATCGAGTTCGAGCACTTCGGCGATCGACCCGACGAACAGCTCCTCCGGCAGTTCCGGCATAGCGAGTCGGCGCGCCGAATCCCGGAACCGTTTCGCATTCGCATCGGCACGGAAGGTCGAGATATGACCATCGGGCTGCCTGTACGCCTTCAGGCCCTCGAATATCGCCTGACCGTAGTGCAGGACCATTGCAGAAGGGTCGAGCTGGATCGGTGCGTACGGCTCGACCTTGGCGTCGTGCCACCCGCGGGCGGTGGAGTAGCTGATCGACACCATATGGTCGGTGAAGTGCTTGCCGAATCCGGGCGCCGCAAGAATCTCCCGCCGTGTTTCTTCAGAGGCAGGAGAGGGATGCGGGACGCGTACGAACTCGGTGGCACCTGTCATGGCGGTGATCCTATCGAACAACTACCGCCGCTCAGCGTCCGATAGGACTTCCATGACGAGCAGCCGCCGGTGTCGAACTCGGCAAACGACGGCAACTGCCGCTCGGCCGTGCGCACAACCCGTCGAATCCCCGCCGAAGGGGCACTAGCATCGGGTCGGGTCCGGCACAGCAACCCCGACCTGGCCCGCGCCAATTCAGAACTGCCTCAGGAGACACCGTGAGCACTCGCACAGCTCGACCCCTCGGACCACAACTCGTTCTGGCCGGTTCCGTCGGCAAGAAGGTTGACGTGTTGGTGATCGGATTGACGTCGAGTTCGGACGGCCCCGAAATTGCGCTCGGCGGTGACCTCATCGACGAGTCCGTGCTGACCGATCTGCTCGATACTCTCATCGCGGTCGGAGCAACCGGCAAAGCCGAGGAGACAACCCGGATCCCTTCACCGGCCACTCTTCCGGTCAAGAGCATTCTCGCGGTCGGGCTCGGCAGCGCCGAGAAGCTCGACGCCGAGCAGGTCCGGCGATCGGCGGGGGCGGCGTCCCGCACACTCGGCGGAGCCGGCACCGCCTCTACCACACTGTCCGTGCTCGATCTCGGTGCCGCTGCGGAAGGTTTCGCCTTGGGCGCGTACCGATTCACGGAATTCAAGTCAGCCAAGTCCGCGCCCGGCCCCGAGGCGCAGCCCGTGTCGCGGGTGGAACTCCTGGTACCTGCGCCACGGACCAAGGAAGCCAAGAACACCCTCGCCCGCTCCGCGGCAATCGCCGAGGCCGTCGCCACTGCGCGCGAGTTCGTCAACACTCCCCCGAGCCATCTCTTTCCCGCCGAGTTCGCCAATCGCGCAAAGGTTCTCGGAACCGACGCCGGATTGAAGGTCGAGATACTCGACGAGAAGGCACTCGAAAAGGGTGGCTACGGAGGAATTCTGGGCGTAGGCAAGGGGTCGTCTCGCCTGCCGCGACTGGTCCGGCTCAGCTACTCGGCAAAGAAGCGGAAGGCACCGAAGGTAGCGCTCGTCGGCAAGGGCGTCACTTTCGACACCGGCGGTATCTCCATCAAGCCCGCCGCCGGCATGGAGAACATGACCTCCGACATGGGCGGTGCGGCAGCGGTGGTGGCCACGGTCGTCCTCGCCGCGAAACTCGGGCTACCCGTCGATGTCACCGCGACCGTTCCGATGGCCGAGAACATGCCGTCGGGCACCGCACAGCGTCCCGGTGACGTCCTGACGCAATACGGTGGAACGACGGTCGAGGTCATCAACACCGACGCTGAGGGACGACTCATCCTGGCCGACGCGATCGTCCGCGCGTGTGAGGACAACCCCGACTACCTCATCGATACCGCGACTCTCACCGGTGCTCAGATGGTGGCCCTGGGCACACGCACCCCCGGCGTCATGGGCACCGACGAGTTCCGCGACCGCGTCGCGGCGATCTCCCAGGAGGTCGGCGAGAACGCATGGGCCATGCCGATGCCTGTCGAACTGCGCTCGGACCTCGACTCGAAGGTCGCCGATCTCGCCAATGTCACCAATCACCGGTGGGGCGGAATGCTCTCAGCGGCTCTGTTCCTGAAGGAGTTCGTCGCGGACGGCGTGCAGTGGGCGCACATCGACGTTGCCGGTCCGGCTTACAACTCGTCGGGACCGTGGGGATACACAGGCAAAGGCGGCACCGGCGTACCGGTGCGCACAATGATCTCGGTGATCGAGGACATCGCGACCAACAACTAGCGCGTCAGCGCCAAGGGGAATGTGCTTTTCTTCGCAACCGAAGCGTCGAACGGCACATTCACCCGACGGTGGGATTCCGAACGCCTACAGGTCGCGCTCACGCTCGCGTCGGCGCTCTATGCGCCGACGCGCGTCGAAGTCACGCATCCGCTGCGGGTAGCCGGTCTTACGTACGTCGTACACGGGGATGCGCAGATCTTCGCCGAGTTTGCGGGCGCCACGTTCGCCGCCCACCTTGCGTCGGGTCCATTCGCCGTCGGCCGCGACGAGGACGACGGTGACTTCAGTCACTGTCGTCTGGGGTTCCACGTACGCCTCGACCCCGAGGTGCGTGCGCGCCCAGTTCGCGAGGTAGGCCGCATCCCCAGTGGAAGCCGAGGCACGGCCGGCCCGGGGCCGTGAGAAACGGTCGAACAACCCCACGTCAACCTCCTCGTGTACGTGATGTTCTGCATGATGCAGGGAACTGTCGAAATTGTCCTCCTAGTTTGCCAGGCAACGCCGCACCACGGCGGCACACCGAGCTACTGACCGGTAGGCCGAATGTCCCTCTACTCCCGGGTCCCTCACCGATGGCCCTCGCCGGACATGCTCGCGGAATCAATGGAAAGATATGAATCGCCGACACGGCGGGTGGGTGACGACGAAGAGGAATTACCTGCTAGTAGCCCGCAAGAGACGTTTATCTCGAGCAACAATGGGTCACGACCACAAGTCGACAAAATTCAACAACCCGAACACGACTGTCGAGGAGTCAAAAGACATGGCCTTCTCCGTCCAGATGCCAGCGCTTGGTGAGAGTGTCACCGAGGGAACTGTCACGCGGTGGCTCAAGCAGGAAGGAGACACGGTCGAAGTCGACGAACCCCTACTCGAAGTCTCCACGGACAAGGTCGACACCGAGATCCCCTCTCCAGTGGCCGGCGTTCTCAGCAAGATCGTTGCTCAGGAAGATGACACCGTCGAAATCGGCGGTGAACTCGCCGTCATCGGCGACGCCGGCGAGGCCCCCACCGCCGACTCCGCCCCGGCTTCCACACCAGCACCCGCGGAATCGGCTGCGCCCCCGGCGCCCGCGGCTCCCGCCGCGCCCGCAGCCGCCCAGACGACAAGTTCCGCCGACACCGCATCGTCAGAGGGCACCGTCGTCACGATGCCGGAACTCGGCGAGTCTGTTACCGAGGGCATCATCACCCGTTGGCTCAAGGCCGTCGGCGAAGAGGTCGCCCTGGACGAGGCGCTCGTCGAGATCTCCACCGACAAGGTCGATACCGAGATCCCTTCTCCTGTCGCCGGTACGCTCCTCGAGATCAACGCTGCGGAAGATGACACCGTGGCCGTCGGTGGCCAACTCGCTGTCATCGGCTCCGGCTCCCCCGCAACCAAGCCCGCCGCCGCGCCCGCACCGACGCCGGCCCCGGCGAAGGCCGAGCCCACCCCGCAGCCCGCGAAGGCCGAGCCAGCTCCCCAGCCCGCGAAGGCCGAGCCCGCCAGGAGTGCCCCCGCCCCCACGGTCGCCCCGTCCGCTCCTACGGCAACATCCGGTGACAGCACCCCCTACGTGACTCCACTGGTGCGCAAACTCGCCGCCGAGAACGGCGTCGATCTGTCCTCGATCACCGGCACCGGTGTCGGTGGCCGGATCCGCAAGCAGGACGTCCTCGCCGCGGCCGAGGCCAAGAAAGCCGCGGCGACCGCTGCACCGGCCGCATCTACCCCAGCGGCAGCGACACCGGCTGCAGCCTCCGCCGGGGTTCGCCCCGAGCTGGCCCACTTGCGCGGGACCACCCAGAAGGCCAACCGGATTCGTCAGATCACGGCTACCAAGACACGTGAATCGCTGCAGAGCACGGCGCAGCTCACCCAGACCTTCGAGGTCGACGTCACCCGGATCGCGGCGCTGCGCGATCGGGCCAAGGGCGCATTCCTCGAACGCGAGGGTGTCAAGCTCACGTTCCTCCCGTTCTTCGCGAAGGCCGTCGTCGAAGCACTGAAGTCGCACCCGAACGTCAACGCCAGCTACGACGAAGCGAACAAGCAGATCACTTACTACGATGCCGAGCACCTCGGAATCGCGGTCGATACCGAGCAGGGTCTGCTCTCGCCGGTCATCCACAACGCCGGCGACCTCTCGCTGGCCGGCCTGGCTCGCGCGATCGCGGATATTGCCAAGCGCGCCCGCTCCGGAGGTCTCAAGCCGGATGAACTGTCCGGTGGCACGTTCACGATCACGAACATCGGCAGCCAGGGCGCTCTGTTCGATACACCGATCCTCGTGCCCCCGCAGGCTGCGATGCTCGGAACCGGTGCGATAGTCAAGCGGCCCGTGGTCGTGACCGACGAGTCCGGCAGCGAGTCCATCGGAGTTCGGTCGATGTGCTACTTGCCGCTGACCTACGATCATCGTCTAGTCGACGGCGCGGACGCCGGTCGCTTCCTGACCACGGTCAAGGAGCGTCTGGAGGAGGCGTCCTTCGAGGCGGATCTCGGCCTGTAGCTCTTTCGGACAGCCGCGTTGGTACGTTCGAATTCGCGCAGGGGCACCATTTCTCGCGGGAATGGTGCCCCTGCTCTGTAAAGGAGGCTGTTGCACATGCGAGTAGTCGTCGCCGGTTCCTCGGGGCTGATCGGGACCGCTCTCGTCTCGTCCCTCCGTAGCGACGGCCACGACGTCGTACGTCTCGTACGCCGATCGCCGACAGGACCGGACGAGTCGCGTTGGGATCCGCAAAGAGACCGACTCGACACGGAAGTCCTCGCCGAGACCGACGCGGTGGTGAATCTGTGCGGGGTCGCAGTCGGTGGCAAGCGCTGGAACGGTGCCTACAAGCAGTTGATCCGTGACAGTCGGATCGCAGCGACTGACGTTCTCGCCGAGGCTGTCACCACAGCAGGCGTTCCCGTATTCGTGAACGCGAGCGCGGTGGGATACTACGGCGATACCGGCGACCGCATCGTCGACGAGAAGTCCCCGCCTGGAAGCGGTTTCCTCGCCGATACCTGCCGCGATTGGGAAGCGGCGGCAACGTCTACGGACGCCGCGAAAGTCCGAACGATTCTGCTGCGCAGCGGCATTGTCCTCTCACCACACGGCGGAATTCTCGGACAACTGAAGTCGCTCTATTCGATCGGACTCGGTGGACGACTCGGCAACGGTCGCCAGTACTTGTCCTGGATCTCCTTGGAAGATGAGGTCGAGGCGATCAAATTCGTGCTGACCCGTGAAGACATCTCGGGCCCAGTGAATCTCAGCGGTCCGGCGCCGGTGACCAACGCACAGTTCAGCGATGCACTGGCAAGGGTGTTGCACCGCCCCGCACCCTGGGTAGTTCCGGGGTTCGCGCTGAGCGCACTGGTGGGAGAGTTTGCTCGAGAAGGCGTCCTGTCAGGGCAGCGCGCGATTCCCGCCGTGCTCGAGGAGGCCGGTTACAGTTTCCGGCACAACACCGTTGGTGAAGCCCTGAGCGCAGCCCTCCTCGGGTGACGGCCGCAGCCCTCGTCCGGTGACCGACTCGAGGTGACCCGCCCGGTCCGCGGGCGTAATCTCTAGCGCATGAGCGCGCCACAATCCGCCCGCGTCAGCCAGTCGCCGATGGTTGTCGAAGATCTCGGCACGATCGGCTACCTCCCCGCATGGGATCGTCAACGCGAACTCGCGGCGCAGCGGGCTGGGGGCCTGGGCGATGACACGCTGCTGCTGCTCGAACACCCTGCGGTCTACACCGCCGGACGACGAACCGAGCCCGCCGATCGGCCCACTGACGGCACCCCGGTCATCGATGTAGACCGCGGCGGAAAGATCACCTGGCACGGCCCGGGGCAACTGGTCGGCTACCCCATCGTGAAACTGGCCGAACCGGTGGACGTCGTGCGCTACGTACGCAGGCTCGAGCAGGCACTGATTTCCGTATGCACCGATCTCGGTATCGAATGCGGGCGGGTCGGCGGACGCTCAGGCGTGTGGTTGCCCGCCTCGTCGGAAAACGGGCGCAGATTGCCCGAGCGCAAGGTCGCGGCCATCGGCGTTCGCGTACAACGCGGGGTCGCGCTGCACGGTTTCGCTCTCAACTGCAACTCCGTTCTCACCGGCTTCGACGCGATCGTCCCGTGCGGCATCCGGGATGCGGGCGTCACGTCGCTCTCTCGTGAGTTAGGCCGCGACGTCACCGTCAGCGAGGTCAAGCCCGCCGTCACGGCAGCGGTCACCGCCGCACTCGACGGTGTTCTTCCGATCACCGATCACGACATCGAGCGGGCGACATCTGACGCGGAAGTCGTGGCGAACATCTCCCCGACACCCACCTTCACCACTGTTCGGTACGGCTGACGACGGCCTGCCCCTGACCTTCGCAAAACCCTGACCGGGAGTACGATCGGTGCCGTGACTGTGGCCCCAGAAGGACGCAAACTGCTCCGCCTCGAGATCCGAAACGCGGAGACCCCGATCGAGCGCAAGCCGAACTGGATCAAGACCCGGGTCAAGATGGGGCCCGAATACTCCGAGCTCAGAGGCCTCGTAAAGCGCGAGGGCCTACACACCGTGTGCGAGGAAGCCGGCTGCCCCAACATCTACGAGTGCTGGGAAGACCGCGAGGCGACATTCCTGATCGGCGGTCAGCAGTGCACCCGTCGCTGCGACTTCTGCCAGATCGACACCGGCAAGCCCGACGACCTCGATCGCGACGAACCCCGGCGAGTCGCCGAATCCGTTCAGGCGATGGGGTTGCGGTACTCGACTGTCACCGGCGTCGCCCGGGACGATCTACCCGACGGCGGTGCCTGGCTCTATGCCGAAACGGTTCGCCTGATCCACCAGCTCAACCCCGGGACCGGCGTCGAACTGCTGATCCCCGATTTCAACGCGAAGCCCGAACAATTGGCCGAGGTGTTCGCAACCCGGCCAGAGGTCTTGGCGCACAACGTCGAAACTGTGCCCCGCATCTTCAAGCGGATCCGACCGGCATTCCGCTACCAACGCAGCCTGGACGTGATCACTGCTGCACGCGAGGCCAACCTTGTGACCAAGTCCAACCTCATCCTCGGTATGGGCGAGACACCCGACGAGGTCACCCAGGCTCTCCACGACCTCCATGACGCGGGCTGCGACATCATCACCATCACCCAATACCTTCGCCCCTCCTCGCGACATCACCCGGTCGAACGATGGGTCAAGCCCGAGGAGTTCGTCGAACACTCGCAGACCGCCGAGCAGATCGGGTTCGCCGGTGTGATGGCCGGGCCACTGGTTCGCTCGTCCTACCGCGCCGGCCGCCTGTACGCGCAGGCGATGGCCCGTCACGGCCGCAAGTTGCCGGCGGGCCAGGAACACCTCGCCGACGCGGGCAGCGCGCTACAGGAAGCAAGTTCCGTCCTGACTCGCCTCACCCACTGAGCGCACGACGTGCGCGTACACAGGACGGGTCGCTACGGGGTGCGGCCAGGGAAGTATCCTGAACAGCATGGCGAAAGGCAGCAAATCCGGCAAAGCGGGCAAGCCCAGTAAAGAAGCAAAGGCAGCCGCCAAGGCAGCCCGCAGGCAGGCGTCGAAGGAGCGCAGGACTCAGCTCTGGCAGGCGTTCCAGATGCAGCGCAAGGAAGACAAGCTGCTTCTGCCGATCATGCTGGGCACTCTCATCGGACTGACGGTCGTCTTCTTCCTCATCGGTCTGATCTGGGGCATTCAGTGGTTCCTCTTACCGATCGGTCTCATGCTCGGCGCGCTCGGCGCGTTCATCATCTTCGGCCGACGCGTGCAGAAGACGGTCTACAGCAGGGCCGAAGGCCAGGCCGGCGCGGCCGCATGGGCACTCGACAACATGCAGGGCTCCTGGCGCGTCACCAACGCCGTCGCCGGCACCACTCAGCTCGACGCGGTTCACCGCGTGATCGGACGTCCCGGCGTCATTCTGGTCGCCGAGGGATCGCCCGGGCGAGTCAAAGCGCTCCTGGCTCAAGAGAAGAAGAAGGCCGCCCGGTTGGTGGGCGACACCCCGATCTACGACTTCGTCATCGGCAACGACGAGGGCCAGGTTCCGCTGTCTCAGTTGCAGAGACGCCTGAACAAGCTTCCGAAGAACATCGACAGCAAGCGGATGGACGCCATCGAGTCACGGCTCGCGGCGCTCAGCAGCCGCGGCAGCGGGGGCGGCGCAGCGCTGCCCAAGGGTCCGATGCCGGGCGGCGCGAAGATGCGCGGCGTGCAGCGCACCATCCGTCGCCGCTAATTACCCACTTCGCCCCTTCGCTGATTGCGACTCGCTCCGCTCGCCCCGGGGACCGACATTCGTTCGGGCCCCGGACCGGGTCAGCGTGCGCGAACCAGAGCGGTACCCGTGGCCCGATCCTGCATGCCACGGCCATCGGCATCGGTAATGGTTCCAGGAACCACGAAGACCAGCAGTACCTGCCGCACCAACGCACGGACGAAACCGACGCGGACGGGCCCGTCAACGCGCGCAACGTGCATACCGAGGCAGATCTGCCCCGGCGTGAAGGAAAACAGCGTCACGGTCGCGATCCCGATGACGAACCACACTGCGAGTGTGAGGGTCGAGAACGGACCTTCGAAGAATCGGTCGCCGAGGATCAGCGCGGCGATACCTGCCGACGACACCCAGTCGATCATCAGCGCCGCGAGACGGCGACCAGTGCTCGCGAGTGCACCCGGCCCGTCCTCCGGCAGTCCGAGGCGCTCACCTCGATAGGACTGCTTCATCGCGTCGGCGGCGTCCGGAAGTGCAGACGAGGGTCCGGAAAGCCAGGAACCGGTGATTCGTGCCATGCTGTCAAGGATAGGCGTTTAGTCTTCGCGGATTTCGCACCGGAGTTGTGGGCTGTGCATTCAATCACATCCCGCCCGAAGGCGGAGGGTAGATTCGACGTAACATAGGCGAAACAAAAGGTTGACCAGCGGGCAACACCGAGTACATACGGTTTGGCTCGACGAAATTCGCCAGTAATCACTTAGCTGACGCGACTTAAGGAGCACAAGCGTGGCCTTCACCACGGCCGAAGAGGTCATTAAGTTCATCAAGGAAGAGAACGTCGAGTACGTCGACATCCGGTTCAGCGATCTTCCCGGCGTATTGCAGCACTTCTCGATCCCGGCCTCCGCGTTCACCACGGACGTCTTCGAGGACGGCCTCGCGTTCGACGGTTCGTCCGTCCGCGGCTTCCAATCAATCCACGAGTCGGACATGATGCTCCTGCCCGACGTCTCCACCGCGCAGATCGACCCGTTCCGTGCCGCCAAGACGCTGAACATCAACTTCTTCGTCCACGACCCGTTCACGCGTGAGTCGTACAGCCGGGACCCGCGCAACGTCGCCCGCAAGGCCGAGGAATACCTGAAGTCGACCGGTATCGCCGACACCGCGTTCTTCGGCGCTGAGGCGGAGTTCTACATCTTCGACTCGATCCGCTACGACTCGAAGATGAACGGCTCGTTCTACGAGATCGACTCCGTGTCGGCTTCCTGGAACACGGGCTCGGAGCTGAACGCGGATGGCACCCCGAACCTCGGGTACAAGGTCCGCCCCAAGGGCGGCTACTTCCCCGTCGCTCCGTACGACCACTACGTCGATCTCCGCGACGAGATCGCCACGAACCTGCAGAACGCCGGGTTCGACCTCGAGCGCGGCCACCACGAGGTGGGCACCGCAGGCCAGGCGGAGATCAACTACAAGTTCAACACGCTGCTTGCCGCCGCAGACGACCTGCAGCTGTTCAAGTACATCGTCAAGAACACCGCATGGAAGCACGGCAAGTCCGCTACCTTCATGCCGAAGCCGCTCTTCGGTGACAACGGCTCGGGCATGCACGTGCACCAGTCGCTGTGGAAGGACGGAAAGCCGCTGTTCCACGACGAGGCCGGCTATGCGGGCCTGTCCGACACCGCTCGCTGGTACATCGGCGGCATCCTGCACCACGCTCCGTCGTTGCTGGCCTTCACCAACCCGACGATCAACTCGTACCACCGCCTCGTCCCGGGCTTCGAAGCTCCGATCAACTTGGTGTACAGCCAGCGCAACCGCTCGGCCGCCGTGCGTATCCCGATCACGGGCAACAACCCGAAGGCCAAGCGCCTCGAATTCCGCGCCCCCGACTCCTCGGGTAACCCCTACCTGAACTTCGCGGCGCAGATGATGGCGGGCTTGGACGGCATCAAGAACAAGATCGAGCCGCAGGCTCCGGTCGACAAGGACCTCTACGAACTCCCGCCGGAGGAGGCCCGCAACATCCCGCAGGCTCCCACGAGCCTCGCGGCCGTCATCGACCGCCTCGAAGCGGACCACGACTACCTCACCGAGGGTGGCGTGTTCACGACCGACCTGATCGAGACCTGGATCTCGCTCAAGCGTGAGCAGGAAATCGCTCCGGTCAACCTGCGTCCGCACCCGTACGAGTTCCAGCTGTACTACGACGTGTGAGTCGTAGAGCACTCTGACCCGCGGTACGCCGAAGGGTAGAGCGCAGTAACTCCCTGGGCCCGCCCCCGCTGCGATTGCAGCGGGGGCGGGCCCTTCTGCGTGTGGTTACCTGACGCTGCCGTCCACTCCGACCGCTTCGCTCCGCTCAGCGCGCAGCGCCAGCGTCATGTCCGGGTCGACCTCGCCGTCCTCGGACAGGACCACCAGATAGACCTCCCTGGCCTGCCGCGCAGAGACGTATCCGGCGAGGACGTCGGCGGCTACTGCCTCGGGCGGACGCTCGGCCGGGTCACCCCAGCCACCACCGCCGGCGGTGCACTGCGAAATGACCTCACCGGCTCTGAGCGCCAGATTGTGTGCCTTGCTCCCGAATTCGGGTGCGGCAGGACGCTGCTGCGCTTCTCCCGGATCTACGGTGTAAGCCGCGGGAGCGCCGGCCAGGCCGCCTTCGAAGCCCCACGGCGGTACCCGCGCCCGGCCGCCGAGGATCGAAACCGTCGCGTCGTGGCCGAGAACGCGGAGATCCCGCCGGATGCCGAGGCCGCCACGGTGGATACCCGGACCCCCACTGTCGGTACGCAACTCGTAGCGCTCTACCCGAACCGGATACTGGTCCTCGACTACCTCCACCGGCACGTTCGAGATGTTGCCGACAATCGACCAGACGGCGTTGTGTCCATCGCGATCACGACCCGCACCCCACCCGCCCTCCGGGTATTCGTACAGCACATACCTGCGGCCGGAGCGCGGATCTGTGCCGCTGATGATCTTGTTGTTCCCCGACCCCTGATCACAGGCCACTACTCGCGGCCCGTCCTCCGTTCGCGGGATGCTTGCCAGCGCCCGGAACATGGCATTGTGGACGGCGATGGTGGTCTCGGTGCCGCCGGTGCAGGGTGCAGGGAATCGCGGGTTCACGATGGTGCCCTCGGGCGCGAAGATCTTGATCGGACGGTAGCAGCCGGCGTTGGGTTCGATATCGGGGTCGGTGGCCGCCTGGAACACCATGTACACCCCCGCGCAAGTGCAACCCAGCACGCTGTTGAGCGGTCCCTCGACTTGCTCGGACGATCCGGTGAAGTCGACCTCGGCCTCGTCGCCGCTGATGCGCACCGTGACATCGATGACGCGGGGGACGTCGATGATGCCGTCGTTGTCGATGAAGTCCCGCGCGTGATATTGGCCGTCGGGCAACCGCCTGATCGCTTGCCGGGTGCGGCGCTCGGATTGGTCGAGGATCAGTGCCATCGCGGCCTGAACCTGGGTCGCACCGTATCGTTCTGCAAGCTCGATCAGCCGGCGGATTGCGGTGCGGTTGGCCGACATCTGGGCCTCGAAGTCCACTCGAAGCTGTTCGGGCAGACGGGTGTTGCCGATGATGAGCCCCAACAAGTGCTCGTCGAGCACCCCGCCGCGCACCAGCTTGACGGGCGCGATCCGAAGCCCTTCCTGGTAGTTCTCACGCGCCTCGGAATAGAAGCTGCCCGCGCTGGTACCACCGATGTCCAGCTGATGTGCTCGGTTGACGGCGTAGCCGAGCATCGCGCCGTCGTGGAAGATGGGCGCCACGAAAGTGACATCGGGGAGATGAGTTCCACCCAGGTAGGGGTCGTTGAAGACCACCATGTCACCGGACTCGAGCCCGTCGGTGCCGAAGGCATCGGTCACCACCTGGGTGGCGAACACCATGGATCCGAGGTGGATGGGCAGGAACTCACCGTGAGTCACCATCTGGCCGTGCGTGTCGAAGATCGCACAGGAGTAGTCGTTGCCTTCGTTGAAGATCGGCGAGCACGATGTCCTCGACAGCGTGATCCCCATCTCGCGGGAGATCGCGATCAGCGCATGACCGATGACCTGCAGGGTGAATGGGTCTGTCGCCGTGGGGATCATGGTTCTTCCTTGTAGATCAGTAGGCATCCGCCGGCGTCTCGTTGCGCCGACCAGCCAGGAGGGACGAGTGTCGTCGCGTCCTCCTGGTGCAGCACCGCCGGACCGGAAAGCCGCTCCCCCACCGCCAGTGCCCCACGGGCGAGCACCCGCGTCTCGATGAAACGATCCATCGACTCGAAATACACCTGACGGGTCTGGAAGTTGTTGCTGCACTTCACCTCGGCCCATGTCCAGGTCACGTCGGGGTCGGGCTGGTGCGCGATGCCGGTGACCCGCAGGGTGACCAATTCGACCGCGACATCATCGAAGTGGTGGCCGTACCGGCGTTCGTGGGCCGCGCTGAACGCAACGGCAAGTGCACCGAGGGACTCGGCGGTGACCCCCAGACCGTCATGGCGCACCACCAACTCGTGTGACTGTCCGGCGTAGCGCAAGCTGGCCCACAACTTCAGGTCGAACACTGAGCGGTCGTAGCCCTCCCCTGCGAGGAATCCACACACTTCGTCGGCGAGGCCGTTCACCGTCGCACTCACCATCGCAACATCGAGACCAGCCAAGGGTCTGTTGATCGACCGCAGTGCGTCGCAGCGCGGCGGGGCCAGAATCGCGCCGAATGCCGACGTACAACCGGGAAAGGGCGGAACGACCACTGTGGTGATGCCGAGACCATCGGCGATATCGAGAGCATGGACGGGCCCAGCGCCCCCGAACGGAGCCAACGCATATTGGCGCGGATCGCGTCCGCGTTGCACCGAGATCGTTCGTACCGCATTGACCATCGCCGCATTCACCAGCCGCACGATTCCCGCTGCAGCCTTCTCGATGCTGATGCCCATCGGCCGGGCGATTTCGTGCGCGATGGCTTCACGCGCTGCAGCCAGATCGAGATTCAGGTGACCACCCAGCAGTGTCCCTTCGTCGTAGCGTCCAAGCACCAGGTTCGCGTCGGTGACGGTGGGCTGGGTTCCGCCCTGTCCGTAACAGGCCGGCCCGGGTACGCTGCCCGCCGAGGCCGGACCCACCCGCAGCGCCCCACCGGCGTCGAACCACGCAAGGGAACCGCCCCCCGCGCCGATGGTGTGCAGGTCGAGGGTCGGGTAAGCAATGTCCAACCCGCCCACGTTCATATCCAGGCGCTCGTCAGGGACACCGCTCTGCACTGCCGACACGTCGCAGCTGGTGCCGCCCATATCGAGAGTCACAATGTCGGGTTCGCCGGCCTGGGCTGCCAGCCAATGTGCCGCCGACACTCCTCCTGCCGGCCCGGACAAGAGAATCGGGATGGGTGACTCTCCGGCGGCATCGGCCCCAATCACTCCACCGGAGTTGGTCATGACCGACAGCCGCCGCGAGGAAACGCCGCGGCGTTCGAGTTCCCCGCTGAGTCGGCTGACGAAACTCCGCACTACCGGAGCAACGAAGGCCGCCGCTACGGTCGTCGATGTCCGTTCGTACTCTCGCAGCACCGGTAGCACTTCACTCGAGCACAACACTGCGTCGGCGCCGCCGTCCTCGACAATGATCTCCTGTGCGCGTAGCTCGTTGGTGGGGTTTCGGAAGGAGAACAGAAAGGAGATCGCTACCGTGGTCACCCCCAACGCGCGGAGTTCGCGCCACGCGGCACGAACTCCGTCTTCATCAAGTTCCGTGACGATCTCGCCCGAGCTGTCGACCCGCTCGTCGACTTCCTTGCGCAGATGGCGAGGTACCAGCGGCGCCGGGATGGATTCGTAGAGGTCGAAGAGGCGCTCACGGTGAGTACGACGGATCTCCAGGACGTCCCGGAACCCCGCCGTCGTCAACACGCCGGTGGCCGGCCCACACCGGGTCAGAATGGCGTTGGCCGCCAGCGTGGTTCCCAGCTTCACGTGGCTGACATCTGCGCCATCGACACCGGCAGCGTCGAACGCGGCCATGATGCCCTCAGCCGGTCGACGATCGTCGGTAGCTGCCTTGAAACAACGTGCTGATCCGGTCTCCTCGTCGAAGACCACGACATCGGTGAATGTGCCACCGACGTCGATCCCGATTCGATTCATGCTTCACCCACCGGCCGTGCTCCAGTGCATGTCACCCAAACAAACTGTTGAGCCGTGTAACTCGCGCATTCGCCGCCACTCTACTCAGCGCCTCGTGCGTCGGACCAGCCAAGAAGTGACGCCGCCATCCCCGCTCAGCGGGGATGGCGGCGTCACGTATGGTCAGATTCACCTGTCGATATCGATCACCGATACTGTGCCATTCTCACTGTGGCCGCCGCTGGTGACGTAGGCGAAGCTCCCGTCCGGGCTGATCGCCAAACCTCTGGGCGTTGAACCGGCTGGAACTTCACCGATCAACTGGTTGCCGGCGGTCCGGATGAGCGACACGGAACCGGCTGTACTGTTGGCCACATATGCGACGGATCCGTCCCGAGACACCGCCACTTCGTTCGGTCCCCCTGCGGTGTGGACCGCATCTATCACGGTGTTGCCCGCGGTCTCGATCACCGACATCGTTGAGTCGAAGGCGTTGGTGGTATAGAGGCGGGACCCGTCCGGAGACACCGCCACGCCGTTCACCGGCCCAACGTCAGGGACGGTATCGGTCACCGTGTTGCGAGCAGTCTCGACCACCGAGACTCCGCCACCGGTGGTGACATAGGCGTGGGAGTCGTCCGGGGCGATCGCTACCCCGAAGGCTCCCGGGACGGGGACGGTATCGGTCACGGTGTTGCCGGCGGTCTCGATCACCGACAACCCGGCACGCGTGGCTACGTAGGCGTGAGCCCCGTCCGAAGCCACCGCCACACCCTTAGGGGACTCCCCGACGGCGACGGTTGTGATCACACTGTTGCCGGCGGTCTCGATCACCGACACCGTGCTGTCGTTCTCGTTGGTGACATAGGCGTGGGACCCGTCCGGCATCACCGCCACGCCGTGTGGGGTACTCACATTGGGAACGGTTGTGATCACACTGTTGCCGGCGGTCTCGATCACCGACACCGTGCTGTCGTTACGGTTGGTGACGTAGGCGTGGGATCCGTCCGGGGTGAAGGCCACCCCCCTGGGATGTTCCCCCACCCGGATCGTCTCGTTGACCGACTCCTCGGCATCCTCAGCCGCAGTCGCCACCCCGGTCCCGGCCATACCCAACGCCATCCCGAGAACGGTCGCCACCCCGAGCGCCGAACGCCGGATACCTCCTCCCACAGCGGTACGACCGCGAACACCGTTGCACAACTTCACACTTTCTCCTGATCTTGTCGTCATATCGACCATGCATCCCGCACCCCGGACTGTCATTGCACTCCGGTAGTGCACAAGACTGACACCGTGGTCCCATCGACTCGGGTCCCACGAACGGAACGACAGATTGCCCGAACACCACACCCGTGACAGCAAACTCAGCCGCCACGACGGTGCATCGTGGTTGCCTGATATTTCCGCTCACGCGATGATCGCGGATGGTCGCAACCTCTACCTACCGAGCGGCTCCAACTCCGTTCCGGATACACCGTAGACGGCTTCCCCCGGGAACCGCTAGCAGCTTGCGGCGGAACATCTTTCGCGCAATCGCGCCGCCGACTACATGAAGTTTGCAGCAACCCCCATACACCGCAAGCGCTCGACCAGTAAGGAGAGGCGATAGAACCGCAACAAAGTTAGCCGCGGCCATACAGGCCCCCGGAAGCCTCAACCTCTTCCCTGAGAATCCCCCAAGAATCTGCAGAGACAGGTGGCGGCACCTTCGCCACTGGGAGGTCTCGACATCGGCACGGAATCCGTCCGGCGTGACGACAGGCACCCCGGGGAGAGCGGCGCCGGAGCAGACGACATCGAAACCACCGACGTGGCAAGTTCGTGGATGCTCGCACATACGACAGCTTTCGGTTGGCGAGCGAAGTCGGCGCCATCGTGGCAGTCTTGATCTCAATGCCAGTCGTTGTTAACCACGATGCCCGTCGTCGCCCTGGCGAGCCCAGTTGGCGATCGGCGGTCCGAGATTTTCTCGCAACTGGCTGCACTCACGGGTGATCCATAGCAACGTGGGAACCGAGACACGGTATCTGCGAACGCGCACCGGGAAGGGGGCGGTAGTTGGACATCCAGCAATTGTGGGATTTCGTCTCCACTCGGAGGCAGCAACTGCTCACCGACTCTTACCTGCACGTCAGTGCCGTTGTTCAGTCAGTGGTCATCGCCACTGTCGCCGCGGTGGTGATCGGAATCCTCGTCTACCGCAGTCCGGCCGGCTCCGCCGTCGCGACCGCGCTTGCGAGCACGATCCTGACAGTCCCTTCGTTCGCGCTGCTGGGCCTACTCATCCCAATCCTCGGACTTGGCGTGGCTCCCACCGTGACGGCCCTCGTGTTGTACGCGCTGCTGCCGATCATCCGGAACACCATCCTCGGACTCGCCTCTGTCAACCCCGCGGTAACCGATGCCGCCCGTGGAGTGGGAATGAGCCGCACCAGGATCTTGGCTCGAATCGAACTGCCACTCGCCTGGCCATCGATCCTCACCGGCATGCGGTTGAGCACGCAGATGCTCATGGGCATCCTCGCAATCGCTGCATACGCAAAGGGCCCGGGGCTCGGCAACCTCATCTTCTCGGGACTCTCCCGGGTCGGCAGCCCGACGGCCATACCGCAGGCGCTGACAGGCACTGTTCTCATCGTGATCCTGGCACTCGTACTCGACGGTTTCTATGTCCTCGTCGGCCGCCTCACCACATCCAGGGGTATTCGTGACTGATCTCGACGCACCTCGCACCACGAACCGCACCGTCTCGGGAGTGGACATTGTCCTCGAAGACGTCGTCAAGCACTACCCGGGGCAGCGCGAGGCCGCCGTAGACCACGTCTCGATGCACATCCCCGCCGGGGAGATCGTTGTACTGGTCGGACCTTCCGGCTGCGGAAAGACCACCACGATGCGCATGATCAACCGGCTCATCGAGCCGACTTCGGGGAAGATCACAATCGGCGGCAAAGATGCCCTGTCCATCAATCCCGACGAGTTGCGTCGCGGCATCGGCTATTCGATCCAGCAGGCGGGACTGTTTCCCCATCTGACTATTGCGAAGAATGTCGCCACAGTGCCCGGCCTGATCGGCTGGAAAAAGAAGAAGATCGATGAACGTACCGACGAGATGCTCGACCTCGTCGGTCTCGAGCCCAGCTTGTACAGGGACCGCTACCCCCGACAGTTGTCGGGGGGCCAGCAGCAACGGGTGGGTGTGGCGCGCGCGCTGGCCGCCGATCCCCCGGTTCTGCTGATGGACGAGCCGTTCGGCGCGGTCGACCCGATCACGCGCGCTTCACTGCAGGACGAGTTGATGCGGCTGCAATCCGAGCTCGGCAAGACGATCGTCTTCGTCACTCACGACTTCAACGAGGCAGTCAAGCTGGGCGACCGAATTGCGGTGCTGGGCAATCAGTCACACATCATGCAATTCGACTCACCTGAAATGATCCTCGCCAATCCCGCCAATGACATGGTCGCCGGGTTCGTCGGCGCCGACGCTTCCCTCAAGCAGCTCACGCTGACACGTGTCCGGGACGTCGATCTGCTGGACTGCCCCACCGCTTACGCCGACGGCGCGGTCGAGGAACTGCGCGCGGAAGTCGAGCGGCGCAAGGTCAAATGGGCACTGATCCTCGACGATCGCGATCGGCCGACGCGTTGGGTGGCGCGCGACCACCTCGCCACCGCCACCTCGCTACGCGATATCGGATCTCCGATCGGGGAAGTCGTCTCCACCCAGTCCACGTTGCAGGACGCCCTCGAGGCCCTCTTGGCGGAGAGTAGCGCCTCCACAGTGGTCACCGGGCGGCGAGGCGAATACCAAGGCCTCATCACGATTGACACCCTGGTCAGCCATCTTTCCGCCATGAGGAAGAACCCCGGTCGCGGCGACGAACTCGGTAACGAACTCGGCAGCGAACTCGACAAGGGCCACGACGCGGTGGGTGAGCGTGAAGGTGAGGCTTCGTTGTGACCGTCACCGTCCTGGCCCCGGACCCGACTCCCACTGCCGAGCGGTCGGAACGGGCACGCCTGTTCGTCCAGCCGATCCTCGTCATGATCCTGGTCGTCGGAGTTCTCGGATGGGCGTTCACCCGCGATCTCACCCTCACACAGAAGGCGAGCATGAACGCGGCCAACATCGCGAACCTGACATGGCAGCATGTGCTCATCACCTTCGTCGTCGTCACGATCGTCGTCGCCATCGCCGTTCCGCTGGGCATCCTGCTGACTCGCCCCGGGTTCACCCGGCTCGCACCGATCTTCATCGGGATCGCCAACATCGGGCAGGCCGCACCGGCCATCGGACTGCTCGTTCTTCTCTTTCTCGCAACTAATACGACCGGGTTCTGGATCGGAGTGCTCCCCATCGCGTTCTACTCGCTCCTGCCGGTTCTGCGAAATACCATGCTGGGCCTGCAGGAGGTTGATCCGGCTGTCATCGACGCCGGACGAGGACAGGGTATGACCGCTCGGAGGGTGCTGCGCACCTTGGAGTTACCGCTCGCCATCCCCTACATCCTCGCGGGCCTGCGGACATCGCTCGTCCTCGCCGTCGGAACAGCAACACTGAGCTTCCTCGTCGGCGCTGGGGGGCTCGGAATCCTGATCGACACCGGATACAGGTTGCGCGACAACGTCACCCTGGTCGTCGGCGCCGTGTTGGCGGTGGCGCTTGCGCTGCTGGTCGACTGGTTGGGTGCTCTGGCCGAAGAGTTCCTCGGTCCGAAAGGACTGCGCTGATGCGGAGATTCCGACGCGCCATAGCCGCTACAGCTGCCACGCTCACAACATTCGCCCTGGCGTCCTGCGGGCTCGAATCCGGGGGAGCACTGCCGTTGGCAGTGGAGCCGGGCAGCATCGAGACCGTTCCGGAGCTCGAGAATGTGAAGATCACCGTCGGCTCGAAGGACTTCACCGAACAGGTCATCCTGGGCTACATCATCGAGTTCGCACTCAGCGCCGCCGGCGCCAACGTGCGCGACCTCACAAACATCACGGGATCCAACAGCGTGCGCGACGCACAACTGAGCGGCCAGATCGACATCACCTACGAGTACACCGGGACGGGCTGGATCAACTATCTCGGCAACGAGACACCGATCCCGGGCGCCACTGCGCAGTTCGAGGCGGTCCGGGACGAGGACCTCGCACGCAACGGCATGGTGTGGGTCGACCCTGCGCCCATGGACAACACGTATGCGATCGCCACGAGCAGGAAGACCGCCGAACAGACCGGTGTCACCACGCTGTCTCTGTACGAGGAACTGGTCAAAGCCGACCCGAAGGCGGCAACGACCTGCGTCGAAACCGAGTTCAACGTCAGGCCGGACGGATATCCCGGCATGGCCGCCAGGTACGGTTTCGACCCTGCTCGAGCGGATCGCAAGATCCTGCAGACCGGCATCATCTACCAGGCGACCGCCGAAGGAAAGGAGTGCAAGTTCGGCGAAGTGTATACAACGGACGGGCGCATCATCGCGCTCGACCTCGTACTACTGGACGACGACCTCGGCTTCTTCCCGAACTACAACCCTGCCATCGTGATGCCCAAGGACTTCGCCGACGCACACCCCCAGATTGCCGAGGTGATGGCTCCCGTCTCCGCCGCGCTGACCACCCCGGAAATCACCGAGCTCAACCGTCGGGTGGACGTCGAGGGACAGGAACCCGCGAACGTGGCACGTGACTGGCTGGTGGACAAGGGATTCGTCACCCTCCCCTGACCGAGGGCCGTGTTGCGGGCCCGGCTCAGCTGCCGAGAACGATGTTCGCGATCAAACCACGATGGTCCGAGCCCGCCAGCACCACCGGCTGTACGGACCGCGCGTGTGCCCCACCCACGACGATATGGTCGATCGCGATCATCGGCGGGAACGGCTGCCGGTCGGCTGGGTAAGTGTTCTGGATACCGGCTCCTGCTTGATCGGCGGCGTCCCGGTACCGTCCGGTCACGAGGTTCCGATACTTCACGTGATCGCGGGTCGCGTTGAAGTCGCCGCTGACGATGACCGGCCCGGACTCTGCCGGAATCGCCTCGAGAATGGCCCTGATACGGTCCATCTCCCCTGCCCAGACCGCCGGATCCGTGGGCCACGGCGGGACCGGGTGAAACGCATACAGCGCAGTACTCACATCATCTGCAAGGTTCACGCGAGCCGACAGCGCAGACAAAACGAACTCCGGATGGTGGACTTCGTCGGACAGTGGGTACCGACTCCAGATTCCGGTCCCCTCCGCTCCGTGTCCCGGCCTCAGAAACGAGAACGGCAGTGTCGATTCGATTCCCGCGTTCCTGAGTCGGTCGAGCGCCTCAGGTGTCAGTTCGTTGACGGTGAGCACATCGACATCGCGGTCACGGATCTGCCGGACCAGTGACGTGGCGTCGGCGTTACCGAGCCAGATGTTGGCCTGCATCACCGTCAGTTCCGGCCCGGATGCGGTCACCGACTCGTTCGCCACATACAGCGGCCCCTGCGACAGGATGGCAGCTACAGCCACGGCCAGCGCAACCGCGAATCCGACCCAGTGCCGCGCCAGTGCCAGGAGCACTACCCCGACTGCGCCACCCACCATCAGGTAGGGCGCGGCCGACACCAGCATGATCAGTCGCTGGCTCTGCACATCGAGCAATCTCAGAGCGACGCCGAATACCCCGACCGCCACCGCCAACCAGCCGACGGCGACAAGTAAACGCAACTCCCAAGAGACCGGTGCTCCCGACGTGGCGGTCACTCCCCGAAGACTCTCTCCACCACAGCCTTGGCCCGTCGGGTCACCCGCAGGTAGTGATCCAGGAACTCGCCTGCATCATCAGCGCCCCAGCCGGCGATCTGCGCAACGGCGGACAGCACCCGCCCGGAGCCGGGAAGCTGATCGGACGGTTTGCCACGAACGAGGACCAGGCAGTTGCGTGCCTTCGTCGCGGTGATCCACGCGTCCCGCAGTAATTCGACGTCCGACTCGCTGAGCAATTTGGCCGCGCCGATGGCGTCGAGGGTCTCGAGCGTGGACGTGTTGTGGAGCGACTCGAGTTCGTGGGCATGCCGAAGCTGCATCAGTTGCACGGTCCATTCGATGTCGGCGAGACCACCACGTCCGAGCTTGGTGTGAGTCGCCGGGTCGGCTCCTCGAGGCAATCGCTCGGAGTCGACCCGTGCCTTGATCCTCCGGATCTCACGGACCGCTTGCTCCGACACTCCCCCCTCGGGGTATCGCGTCTTGTCGATCATGTGAAGGAAACGAAGCCCGAGATCCCCGTCACCCGCGATGTGATGAGCGCGAAGCAACGCCTGAATCTCCCAGGACTGAGCCCAGTTCGTGTAATACGCCTCGTACGAGGCGAGCGTGCGCACCATCGGTCCACTGCGACCCTCCGGACGCAGGCCCGTGTCGACCTCGAGAGGTGGGTCGGTACTGGGCGCGCCGAGCAGTTTGCGTACCCTGTCGGCGATGCTGTTCGCCCATTTGACGGCGACAGTCTCGTCGATGCCTTCGCGGGGTTCGCACACGAACAGGACATCGGCGTCCGATCCGTAGCCGAGTTCACCACCACCGAGCCGACCCATCCCGATCACCGCGAAGGTCGCTGGAGCGGGCGCACCGAGTTCCTTCTCACTCGCCTTGATCACCGAAGAGAGAGCCGCACCCAGCACGGCGGCCCACACAGACGACAACGCCCGGCACACGCCGGGCACATCAAGCATGCCGAGTACGTCGGCGGAAGCGATGCGGGCCAACTCGTATCGACGCAGAGAACGGGCCGCACCGACCGCGCGGGCGGGGTCGGCGTGCCGCGCCGAGGCGGTGAGGATGCCACGGGCGACGTCCTCGGGCTTCGATTCGAGCAGACGCGGCCCGCCAGGCGAATCCGCGAACAATCGAACCACGTCCGGCGCCTTGATCAGCAGATCCGGAATGTAGGCCGAAGAACCCAGCACCGTCATCAGACGCTCGGCGACCGAAGCCTCGTCCCGGAGCAGCCGGAGGAACCATATGCGATCGGTCATCGCTTCCGACAGTCGCCGGTACGCGAGCAGACCCGCATCGGGATCTGATGTGTCACTGAGATATTCGAGCAACGTCGGCAGCAGCAGCGCCTGAATCCGACCCTTACGAGATCCTCCGCTGGTGAGAGCTGTGAGGTGCCCGAGCGCATTCTCCGGGGCGGTGTAGCCCAGCGCGGCCAACTGTCGGATGGCCGCATCCGGACTCAGCCGGAGGGCATCGGTGTCCATGCGGGCCACGGATTCGAGCAGAGGGCGGTAGAACAGCTTCGCGTGCAACCGCCGTACCCGGTGCGAGTTGCGCTTGATCTCCGCGTTGAGGACTCCGAGCGAGTCCTTGCTCCCATCGGGACGCATATGCGCCGCCCGCGCCAACCACCGTAGCGCTTCGTCATCGTCCGCCGGCGGCAAGGTGTGTGTGCGCCGCAACTTCTGCAACTGCAACCGATGCTCGAGCAACCGCAGGAACTCATAGGATGCGGCAAGATTCGCGGCATCGTCACGGCCGACGTAACCACCCGCGGCGAGCGCCGTCAGCGCGTCGATCGTGCTCTGGACGTGTAGGGAATCATCGGCGCGACCGTGAACGAGCTGAAGAAGTTGAACGGCGAACTCGACATCGCGCAAGCCACCCCTGCCCAGCTTCAGTTCACGTTCTCGGAGTTCGGACGGCACCATCCGCTCCACTCGACGGCGCATCTCCTGCACCTCGGGAACGAAATCTTCACGCTCGCAAGCAGTCCACACCATCGGGTTCAAGGCGTCGACATACCGCTGACCGAGGTCGGTGTCTCCAACCATCGGGCGAGCCTTGAGCAGCGCCTGGAACTCCCAGGTCTTGGCCCAGCGCGTGTAGTACGCGATGTGGGAATCGAGCGTACGAACGAGCTCCCCGCGCTTGCCCTCAGGCCGTAGCGCGGCATCTACGTCGAAGAACGCCGATGACCCGACGCGCATCATCTCGCCGGCGATCCGGCTGGCGATCGAATCGGCCGGCTCGGCGACGAAGACCACGTCAACGTCACTGACGTAATTGAGTTCGCGCGCACCACACTTGCCCATTGCAATCACTGCGAGGCGTACCGGACACGGGGCATCCGGGCACACGGTCGCCACCGCCACCGCGAGCGCGGCATCGAGGGCGGCGTCCGCGAGGTCGGACAGTTGGCGGCCGACCGTCTGGTACGGCAGTACCGGTTCGTTCTCGACTGTCGCCGCGAGATCTGCGGCCGCGAGCAGCATCAACTCGTCCCGGTACGCCTTGCGCAGGGCCGCAACGGCTTCTGCGCCGGTAACCGTCGCGCGGTAGAGGTTGGCGTCCGGGTGAGCACCCACCTCCGGTTCCGCGCCGACCGCGGCCATCAGCGTGGCGGTTGCCACTTCCTTCGATGCAAGCTTGACGTCTCCGGAGAGGATCTTCCACGAGAGTGGGTCCGCGACCAGGTGGTCGCCAAAGGCGCTGGAAGCACCTACGAGACCGAGCAGACGACCACGCAGACCCGTGTCCACGCGGAGCGCCGCGTCGAGTTCGGCCCAGCCCTCACCGAGTCCGTCTTTCAGTCGCACCAGTGTTCGGAGGGCGAGATCGGCATTCGCGGCGCGCGAGAGCGACCACAGCAGTTCGATGCTGTCGACACCGACCCAGCCCAATTCCTCGAGTTCGGATGGCGCGGTCGGTTCAACCAAACCCAGTCGACCGGGACCCGGTACGACGGAACGGGCGTGCGGAGGCTTCACCATTTTCTTGCTCACAACCCAAGATAGGTCTCGAGTTCGAACGGTGTCACGTGGCTCCGGTACTGCGCCCACTCACTGCGCTTGTTGCGCAGGAAGAAGTCGAACACATGCTCGCCGAGTGCCTCGGCGACCAGTTCGGATTTCTCCATCACCCGAAGGGCTCCATCGAGATTGCTGGGCAGCTCCCGGTAGCCCATGGCGCGGCGCTCTGCCGACGTCAACGCCCACACGTCGTCCTCGGCCTCGGGCGGAAGTTCGTAGCCCTTCTCGATACCGCGCAGACCGGCGGCGAGAAGTACCGCAAACGTGAGATAGGGGTTGCACGCAGAATCTGGGCTCCGAATCTCGACACGACGCGACGACGCCTTGTTCCGCGTATACATCGGCACTCGCACCAGTGCAGACCGGTTGGACGGCCCCCAGGATGCCGCGGTCGGGGCTTCGCTGCCGTGGATCAAACGCTTGTAGGAGTTCACCCACTGGTTGGTGACGGCGCTGATCTCGTTGGCGTGCTCGAGGATGCCGGCGATGAAGGCCTTTCCGGTGCCCGACAGCTGCATTGGATCATCCGGGTCGTGGAAGGCGTTGGTCTCGCCCTCGAACAGGCTCATGTGCGTATGCATCGCAGAGCCCGCCTGATCGCTGAACGGCTTCGGCATGAAGGTGGCACGAACACCTTCGGCTATCGCGACCTCCTTGACCAAGTACCGGAAGGTCATCACGTTGTCCGCCATCGACAGCGCGTCCGCGTAGCGCAGGTCGATTTCCTGCTGGCCGGGTGCTGCCTCGTGGTGGCTGAACTCGACGGAGATGCCCATCGACTCGAGCGCGTCGATGGCGTGTCGGCGGAAGTTGGGGGCGGAGTCGTGAACCGCCTGGTCGAAGTAGCCACCGGAGTCGGCGGGCTTGGGCGGCCTACCGTCGATCGGCCCGTTCTCGATCAGGAAGAACTCGATCTCGGGGTGCACGTAGCAACTGAAACCGAGGTCGCTGGCCTTGTTCAGCTGACGACGCAGTACATGCCTCGAATCGGCCCAGGACGGGGAGCCGTCCGGCATTGCGATGTCGCAGAACATTCGGGCCGAATGCTGATGCCCCTTACTCGAACTCCACGGCAGTACCTGGAAGGTGGAGGCGTCTGGCTTCGCAACCGTGTCTGCCTCGGAGACGCGGGCGAAGCCCTCGATCGCGGATCCGTCGAAGCCGATACCTTCCTCGAAGGCGCCTTCCAATTCCGCTGGTGCGATCGCCACCGATTTCAGGTATCCGAGTACGTCCGTGAACCACAATCGGACAAACCGAATGTCGCGCTCTTCAAGGGTCCGAAGCACGAATTCTTTTTGGCGATCCATGTCCGCGAGCGTAAGCACAGTTCATTAAATCTGTGTAACTTCGCCAGTTCGACGCGCCGCGGACTTCACATCGTGCCAGCATGCGAGCGTGTCGGTTGATCCTTCCGAACGCGGACACGCCAGCGCGTCAGCAGCTCAGGTCGGCCGGTGGCACCGTGAGATTCACCAAGTAGTCGGTGACGGCATCGTCGATGCAGCTTTTTCCGTTGAGAACAACGGTGTGCTGAGTGCCGCGATTGGTGACGAGCGCGCCGTTCATCTGCTTCGCCAGATCCACGCCGGCCTGATAGGGCGTCGCCGGGTCTTCGGTGGTCGAGACCACCACGACCGGGGGGATTCCGGGAGCATCGACGGTGTGCGGCGTCCCCGTATTCGGGACCGGCCAGAATGCGCAGATGTCCAACGGTGCGCTGCCGGTGCCGTGGCCGTCGTCGAGGAACGGTGCCACCTGGCGGAACCGCATGTCAGCCTCGCCAACCTCCGCGCGATCGGTGACGGGCGGATCGTCCACACAGCGAACTGCGGTGAAGGCGTCGTTCAGGTTTGAGTAGGTGCCGTCGCTGGACCGGCCCTCGTACAGGTCGGCCAGGGTCAGCAGCGAATCACCGGTGCCCGACTTCAGGCTGTTCAGACCCCCTTGAAGCACTCCCCACAGGCTTGGCGTGTACAGGGCCTGCTGGACGCCGGTGATCGCGTCGTGGTAGCTCAGGCCGCGCGGGTCGGTCGTCGCGGCAGGAGTGTCGATCAGCGGGTCGACGAGTGCACGAAACCCCTCGTTCGCCCGAGCCGGATCGCTGCCGAGTGGGCAGTCCTCCTGCTGCATGCACTGCGCCGCAAAGGCGTCGAACGCGGCCTGGAATCCGGCAGCCTGAAGGATCACTTCCTGGGTCGGATCCTGCTCCGGATCGAGTGCGCCGTCGAGAACCATCGTTCTCACGTTGCCGGGAAAGGTCTCCGCGTAGGTAGAGCCGAGGCGAGTGCCGTAGGAGTAGCCGAGGTAGTTCAGCTTCTCGTCACCGAGAACCGCGCGGATGACGTCCATGTCACGTACGACGTCGTACGTTCCGACGTGCTCGAGTACGTCGGCCCCAGTCCGCTCGGCACACTTGTTCGCGTAGTCGCGGTTCTCCGCCTCTGTCCGCGCGATCCCTGCCGGACTCATGTCGACGTTGTTCTCCTTGCGTTTGGCGTCCGCTTCCGCAGCAGTCAGGCAGGCCACCTGAGGTGTGGACGCGCCGATGCCGCGCGGATCGAAGCCGACGACATCGAACCGCTCCGCGAGATCGGTGCCCTCGGCCACGGACGCCAGCCCGAGTCCCGACGCCCCGGGACCACCCGGATTCACCAGGAGCGAACCAACCTTGTCGCCCGTCGCCTTCGATCGCGACACGGCAATCTGCGCCGTCGCGCCCTCAGGATTGGCGTAGTCGTTCGGCACGGTCACCGTGGCACATTCGAGATCGTCGCCGAGCGGAGAACCGTCCGTGGAATACCCGTCGCACGAGCCCCAATCCACCTGCTGCGTGTAGAACTGCTCGAGCCCCGCGGGGACGGGTCCGGCGGGGGCCGCCGGGGCCGTGGACTGCTCGGCGGTGCCACGCACGCCCGACGTGCAACCCGCGACGACAAGGACAAGGGCAAGGCACCCCGCGAACGCAGCCGGTACCCGGGCACTGATCGTCATAAGACGATCGTGCCAGGTCCGGAGCCGGTAGGTTCTTCGGCGGGTCAACGGAACGGCGACGGATGTGACTTATTGCACCCGTACGAATGCTTCGCTGACCCACGGGCCGGTGGCAGACTTAAGACCCGTCATCACCCGCACCCGGGGACCCGTCAAGGGCCTCGAGGCCAGAAAGGGACAACGATGTCCGACAGCGATTCGTCAGCGGGCACACCGGGAGATCGGCTCTACGGATCCGCTCCAGCGCAAGATGCCCCCAAGCGCAAGACCCGTATCCACCACCTCCAGGCCATGAAGGCCACGGGCGAGAGGTGGGCGATACTCACCGCCTATGACTACTCGAGCGCACGCATCTTCGAGGAAGCCGGAATTCCGGTTCTCCTCGTCGGTGATTCGGCCGCCAACGTGGTCTACGGCTACGACACCACCGTCCCCGTCACGATCGACGAACTCCTGCCCCTCGTCCGTGGGGTAGTCCGCGGCGCGCCCAGTTCGCTCGTGGTGGCGGATCTACCGTTCGGCAGCTACGAGAGTTCCCCCGAGAAGGCCTTGGAGTCGGCGACTCGGTTCATGAAGGAGGGAAACGCCCAAGCCGTCAAGCTGGAAGGCGGTGAGCGCGTCGCTCCCCAGATCGCGGCGATCACGGCCGCAGGCATTCCAGTCATGGCCCATGTCGGATTCACCCCGCAGAGCGTCAACTCCCTCGGCGGATTCCGCGTGCAGGGCCGTGGCGACGCTTCGGAGCAGTTGGTCGCCGATGCGATCGCGGTGCAAGAAGCCGGTGCCTTCTCCGTCGTCATGGAGATGGTGCCAGCCGACATCGCCGGACAGGTCACCCGGAAGCTCAGCATCCCTACGGTCGGTATAGGGGCGGGCGCCGAATGCGATGCCCAAGTCCTCGTCTGGCAAGACATGGCCGGCTACTCCAGCGGCAAGGCGCCGAAGTTCGTCAAACGCTTCGGTAACGTCGGCGACGAGCTGCGCAACGCGGCCGCGGCGTACCTCGCCGAGGTGCGAACCGGGCAGTTCCCAGCCGAAGAGCACAGCTTCTAGCTTGATCTGCGTCGGCCGGTACAGCACTAGAGCGAGGGGATGTTTCATGCAACAGCGAGGGTCGCTCCGCGCCGGTCGTAGCCGTCGCCCGGTTGTGCTCGCAGCCGGGGCGATGGCACTTGCAGCGATCGTCGCTGGATGCGCCGGTCAGGGCACCGCCCCCGAACCCAACTCCCCCGCACCCGCCAGCCCCACTGCACCGGCAGATCCCGGCACCGCCATGGTTCCGGGTGAGGTCACCGAGGCACAAGCCGTTCAACTGTGCACGGACCTCGAGAGCCAATTGCAAAGTTGGCGAACCTATACCCCGACCATCGGCAAGACCGGTCTGAACGGGGTGGTCGGAACGTGGATCGCGAAGAACAATCTCAACGCACTCGACTTCCTCCAAGATCGTGGACGGGTCGACGTGATCACCACGGCCGCCTGCCCCGACATCCGGCAGGGAGCAGTTACCGCACTCGAGATTCCCGATCTAGCGTCCGGCCTGATCGGGTTCTGAGGCTTCTTTCGTGATGCCGCCTCGCACGCTGTACCCGCCCCTAGAGCCGTACCAGTCCGGTCACCTCGATGTCGGTGACGGCCAGCAGATGTACTGGGAATCGAGCGGCAACCCCGACGGAAAGCCGGTGGTCTTCCTCCACGGCGGACCTGGCGGCGGCACCGACCCGACGGCGCGGCAGTTCTTCGATCCCCAGGCGTATCGGATCGTGCTGCTCGACCAACGCGGGTGCGGGCGGTCCACTCCCCACGTCGCGGACGGAGCCGATCTTTCCGTCAACACCACCGACCATCTGATCGACGACATCGAGATGCTGCGAGGCCACCTCGACATCGACCGCTGGCAGGTCTTCGGTGGCTCCTGGGGGTCCACACTGGCACTCGCCTACGCGCAGAAGCATCCGCATCGGGTCACCGAACTCGTGCTACGCGGGATCTTCCTGCTGCGCCGCAGCGAGATCGACTGGTACTACAACGGCGGCGCCGGCCATCTCTTCCCGGAGCTCTGGGAAGAGTTCTTGGCCCCGGTGCCGGAGTCGGAGCGGGGCGGCGATCTTGTCGAGGCCTATCACCGCCTCTTGCACTCCGACGACGCAGACGCCGCCACGCGAGCTGCGATCGCGTGGTCAGCCTGGGAGGGCGCGACCAGTTCGCTACTGCCGAAGCCGGAGCGAGTCGCAGAGACTTCCGAGCCGAGGTTCGCGCTCGCATTCGCCCGCATCGAGAACCACTACTTCCACAACCGCGGGTTCCTCGAAGAGGGCCAGCTCCTGCATTGCGCCAACGCCCTGAACGGTATTCCGGGCGTGATAGTGCAGGGCCGCTACGACGTAGTCTGCCCCGCCGCGAGTGCGTGGGCACTTCACCAGGTCTGGCCGGGCTCCCGGCTCGAAATCGTCGACGATGCCGGACATTCGGCCATGGAGCCAGGCATCATCCATCACCTCGTCGAGGCGACGGACCGGTTCAAGAACCGACTCCCCGTGTAGGGCAGTCGAACTCATCTCCCGCTAGTTGTTCCATTCCTCATCGGCCCGATCCGCCTCTTTGTTCCGTTCTGCAGCGATCTGCAGCGCCTTCTCAGCGGAGTCCCGGTCGGGATACGGCCCCATCCGCGACATGGACGACGCCGCCTTCCCTTGCGTGACGGTGCCGTTCTCTACGTCGTAGTACCAAAGATGATCTTCGTCCTTCATGCATTCAGTGTGACACCAGCCGGGATACAGGGTTCGCGAATCGCGATCGAGCTGTATTGTCTTAGCCCTGCTCGGTGATCCGTTCACCGGCGTCGGCAAATGCGGTGCCAACACTCTGTCTGTCGACGAACAAGTTCGTGTGCAAAGAAGGGGCGAGATGTCAAACATCATCTTCGATCAGCTCTATCCCTACCTCGGTGCCGAAGGCGCCACATACTGGGCCCAACTGTTAATGGTCGATCCCGTCTGACGGCCTTCGAAACCCGAAAGCCCCTGCCGTGAAAGACGGCAGGGGCTTTTCCCATTGGTGTCGCGCCTCGCAAGGCTGGATCAATTAGCGAGGCCAACGAGGAAGACCAAGGCCAGGCTGCCCGCGGCGAGACCACCGACAGCCAGGCTACCGGTCAACAGGTCGCCGGCTATGCCGTCCAGGCTTCCGGTGCCGGTGTTCGTGACTTCCACTTCCTGCACAGCCGACTGCGACGACTGCGCCGTATCGGTGGCCAGGAACTTCGCTTGCACAGAATGGACACCGACTGCCGTCGGTGTCCATTCATACGTCGCCACGCCGGACGCATCCAGTTGTACGTCATCGAGCATGACGTCACCGACGTAGAAGTCGACAGTGTCGCCCTCCGCGCCGCCGGTCACCGTCGCGGTCAATGTCACCGGATCACCCACGGCTACCGGGCCCTCCACGTCGGCCAACGACGTGGTGGTGGCGGCGGCATCCGTCACCGCCGTGACCGTCGGACCCTTGTCCTCGTATGCCGTTTCGGCCTGACCCTGTCGCTGGAAGCTCATCCCGGTCGCCAACGGTGTATCGAGCTCGCAAAACTCCGTCACCTTGTAGTCGATCGAGAAGGTCTTAGGGTCGCTGTCCTCCGAGACAGCCCACTGCCCCTCGAACTCGACGGAGGTGGCCGTGACCAACGATGGCTGTTGACCAGGGTCGTCGAGCTCCCAGCATGCCGGGTGGTAGTCCGTCACCTTCTCGATCCACCCACCGCCCTCGGAGCGCTCGAACGTCGTGCTCACCGTGATGACATCGCCCACCTTCGGCGTCGTGTCGCTCACCGTCCGGGTGAGGGTGAGCTCACCGTCCGACCAGGTCTCCGTCTCGCTCTCCGCAGCCGCCGATCCGGCACCCACGGTCGCCGCGAAACCCGCAGCCATCGCGAAAGCACTCATCCCGCCTACCATCCGGCGCGAAATCGTCCTACCCATGAACTTCCTTCCTTGCGGCGACCACCACAGCCACCGACTCGACCGATTGGGTCTCGACCCGGGGTTCACGCCCTCAGGCCGACCTCTGCAACCACGCCGCAATCCGACCCCGCGGCCTGGATGCGCATCGCACTGTACCGGACATTCGTCCAAATCTTCTCGCTTGCTGAGGTCGATATGCAGCGTTCGACGCACATCACACAGTGGTGGCGCAACTCCGCGCGGCAGGAGCTTCGTCGAACCAGATTTTCCGTGTAAATCTCGGATCACTTCGCTCCCCCTCGGGGTTCGGACCTCTCTAGGCTTGAGAAATGGCAGTGAATCCAGAGATCGAGGGTCGTGTCTACCCGCCGACCAGGCCCTACCTGGTTGGTCGGGAGAAGATCCGCGAGTTCGCGCGGGCCGTCTTCGCAACCAACCCGACCTCGTTCGACGTCGTCAGCGCTCGTGCGGCGGGCCATGCCGATCTCGTTGCTCCACCCACTTTTCCCGTCATCATCCAGGGACGCGCACTGGCGCAACTGGTCGCCGATCCGACAACGGGTATCAAAGCAAAAAACATGGTCCACAGCGCGGAACATGCCCGCTCCCTACGCCCCGTCGTCGCGGGCGACGAGCTTTCCGCTGTGCTGACCGTCACCGACGTGACACCGCGGGGCGTACACACACTGCTCGTGACAGACGTCGAGATCGTCGATGCCACTGGCGATCACGTAAGCACGGTCACCTCGAACCTCTTCGTCAGGGGCGACCGATGACGCCTCATGAGCCAATCCTGGTAGGCGACACCGTCGCCAAGTCGCGCTATCACCTGACCCGCGAATCGCTGGTTCGCTACGCCGGTGCGTCGGGCGACTTCAATCCCATCCACTACCACGACGACGCGGCGAAGTCGATCGGCCTGCCGGGCGTACTGGCTCACGGCATGCTGACCATGGGGCTGTCGACGCAGTGCGTCGTCGAATGGCTTGGCGACCCGGCCAGGGTCACCGGCTATCGCGCGCGCTTCACCAAACCCGTGGTCGTCGACCCGGAGGAAGGCGCAATAGTCGAAGTGCTCGCCGAGGTAGGCCAGGTCGACCGGGACGCGGGTACCGCCCGAATCGACCTGACCGCCACGTTCGACGGGCACACCGTGCTCGGGCATTCACAGGTATGGATCTCGATCGCCTGAGCACAGTGCACCAGTTGCTACCTGACCAGCCCGCCTACTAGGCGGCCACAGTGGTTGCGGCGATCTGCGCCCGCCTGCTGCTGTCGATTTCGGACAACGAGTTGATCCTGCGCTGAACGTATCGCGGTGTGGACATGAACCACGCCGGGGACCACAGCCAGGTCATCACAGGAGAAACCCGAACCGTCGAGTCAAGCGACGCGTCGGCGCATCGGTGTGCGCAGAATCGAATGACGTGCACCGGAGTTCCGGCACAACACTTTCCGCACAATTCGAGCTAGTCGGACTGTCCGGCGTGAGCAGCCTAGCCGAGATGGTCGTTTCGGGGAGGACATCGACGGGATGGGCCTTCCGGGCGGATGTGGATCGAACAGCTACCGCCGACGTCGTGCGGAGCAGTCCCACATGGAGGTTGGGGAAGGGCGGACGAGTTGGCGTGTAAGCCGGATCCTGTCCCCGGCGCCGAAGCGTCGGGTGGCGACCATCCATCTGGGCACACCGTCGCCGGGTACCTCGAGCGGTTCACCCGCAGGCTCGGGCGAGCAGCCCTCGAACACCTGCGCAACCGCACCGGGATCCCGAAGGATCCGGTGCGGCCTTCAACCTTGCTCCGGGCGGGGTTTACCTAGCCACCCCGGTCACCCGGGGTGCTGGTGCGCTCTTACCGCACCGTTTCACCCTGACCGGCACCTCACCCCGAAGGGTGCGCCGCCGGCGGTCTGTTTTCTGTGGCACTGTCCCGCGAGTCACCTCGGGTTGCCGTTAGCAACCGCCCTGCTCTGTGGAGTCCGGACTTTCCTCGACGCAGGGCCTGTGCACGCACGCGAACGCGGTGCTGGTTCCCTCTGCCGCGGCCGCCCGGCCAACTCGTCCGCCCGATAAGACTACCTTTCTCCCGACCTGTGGCGACACCGCACTGTCAGGACACCGCATTAGGGTCGAGAGCATGACTCGGTACGTAGCCCTCTTGCGCGGTATCAACGTGGGCGGCATCAATATCAAGATGGCCGACCTGCGCGGCACCTTCAGTGGTCTGGGATTCGACAATGTGAAGACAGTCCTGGCCTCCGGAAACGTGCTGTTCGATTCCGATCGCACCGACGTCCCTGCGCTGAAGAGTGAGATCGAATCGGCCTTGCGCGCCGAATTCCATTACGAAGCCAGGGTATTCGTGCTCGATGTCGACACTGTCCGGATGATCGTCGACAACTACCCGTTCGATCCCGAACGTGAAGGCTGGCACCCGTACGTCCTCGTGACGCCCGAACCGGAGGTACTCGGCGAATTGGCGAGCATTCGGGACGATCTCGATCCCGAGGTCGAGCGCATACAGGCCGGCGAAGGCGTCTTGTACTGGGAGGTCGAACGGGGAATGACCCTGAAGAGCAGGTTCGGGAAGAGCACCAACTCGCCCCGACTCGGGGCCTCCACCACCACCCGGAATCTACGCACCCTAGTCAAACTGCTGAATTGACCCTGCGGTGACCATTCTGGCGGTAGCGCTCGTTGCGGCGGTCCTCGTCTTCGCGGTCGTCCGGCCACGCAGGCTTCCCGAGATCGTCGCGGCCGCGCCGGCGGCTGCGGTCGTTCTGGCTGTGGGGCTGGTGACACCATCCCAGGCGTGGCACGAGATTACCGAGATGGCCCCTACCGTCGGCTTCCTCGTCGCGATCCTCGTTCTCGCGCATCTTGCGGACGCGATGGGCGTGTTCACCTGGATCGCCGGTCTGCTCCGCCAACAGGCACAGGGCGAACCGAAAAGGTTACTGACACTCGTCTTCGGATCCGCCGCACTCACCACCGCAGTCCTCAGCCTCGATGCCACAGTTGTCCTCCTGACCCCGGTGGTGATCGCTACCGCTCGATCGCTGCACATGGACCCGAGACCGCACTCGTACGCCAGTGCCCACTTGTCGAATACGGCTTCGACCCTGCTCCCCGTATCCAACCTCACCAATCTGATCGCCTTCTCCGCCACGGGACTCAGTTTCCTGCACTTCGCCACCATCATGGCGTTGCCGTGGATCGTCTCGATTGTCGTCGAGCTGATTCTGTTTCGACTGTTCTTCCGGCGGCACCTCGTTCCGCCTGACGCCGAGCCCACACCTCACCGCGAAACGGAGGCGCCGACGGTCGCCCTTTCGATCATCGCAGCAACACTCGTCGGCTTTGCGGCATCCGGATTCGTGGGTGTTGCACCAGCCTGGGTGGCGGCGGTGGGAGCGACCGTGCTGGGTACCGTCGCGCTTCGACAGGGGCGGACCAACTTGGGGCGCATCGCATATTCGGCCGACGGGTGGTTCTGCGCTTTCGTCCTGATCCTCGGTGTCGTCGTCGCAGGAGTCGCGAACGGTCCGATCGGCGACTGGATCGGCGCGAGGCTGCCCACCGACACAACCTTCCTGGGGTTGCTTCTGATGGCTGTCGTCGCAGCGATCGCGGCAAACCTGGTCAACAATCTTCCCGCGACACTGCTGCTGCTGGCCGCACTGGGAACAGGGGCCCCGACAGGACTTGTCCTCGCCCTGCTGCTCGGCGTCAATCTCGGGCCCAACCTCACCTACATTGGATCGCTGGCGATCATGCTGTGGCGACGCGTCGCAGCTCGGGCAGGCTCACCCGCAGATCTACGAACCTTCACTCTTCTTGCACTGGTCACGACGCCGCTGACGCTGCTCGCCGCGGTGACGGCGCTGTGGCTCGTAGTCTGATCACCCCTCACAGGTGGGAGGTGTCGTTGACCAGTCTGACCGATGAGCCGCCGTCAGGGTAGAAGTCGGCGATGCTCAGCGACGCAAGATCGAGGTGCAATCGGTACAGCAGCGATGGTCCCGCGTCGAGCGCGAGTTGCAGCAGCATCTTGATGGGGGTCACGTGGGTGACCACGACGATGGTCGCACCACCGTAGGTCGAAGTGAGGTCATTTCGGACTCCGACGATGCGCTCGCGCACTTCGTCGAAACTCTCCCCCGACGGCGGCCGAACCGAGGTGTCCGACAACCAGCGGCGGTGCAGTTCGGGGTCACGTTCCGCGGCCTCCCTGAACGTGAGGCCCTCCCAATCTCCGAAGTCGGTCTCGGTGAGGCCCTCGACGACGGTGACGGGAAGTCCGAGTGCGGCTGCGGCCCCGGCCGCGCTCTGCTGTGCACGCGCGAGTGGCGAAGACACTACAGCGGTAATTTCTCCGTGCCCGGCAAAGCGTTTCGCCGCACCGTCCGCCTGTGCCCGCCCGACGTCGGTGAGGGACGGATTTCCCCGACCCGAGTATCGGCGTTCGACGGACAACGGGGTCTGCCCGTGCCGCAACAACAGCATTCGGGTCGGCGCGCCCTGAACATCCATCCATCCCGGTGCGGCGGGAGGGGCCTGCAGCGCACTCGCAGGTGCGGCCGGCAGAAGACTCGATGCCGGCTCGACCTCGGGTCCCAAATCTGCGGCGTCCATCGCCTGGTTCGCGAGCCGGTCGGCGTGCGAGTTCTCTGCGCGTGGGATCCACGTGTAGTTGACCTGTTCGAACCGTTGCGCGATCTCGGATGCACTGCGCTGCAACGGAATCATGTCCGGGTGCTTCACCTTCCATCGCCCGGACATCTGTTCGATCACCAGTTTGGAATCCATCCGCACGTCTACCATCGACGCGCCGAGTTCGGCCGCCGCCTCGAGTCCCGCGATCAGCCCCCGGTACTCGGCGACATTGTTGGTTGCCACACCGAGGCTTTCCCAGCGCTCCGCGAGAACGGTGTCGTGCGGGGCATCGAATACCACAGCCCCATAGCCCGCGGGGCCAGGGTTGCCACGGGAACCACCGTCGGCCTCGACGACCACCCGCCCGATGCTCACAGACCGGATTCCTTGGTACGCACCAGAATTCCGCCACATTCAGGACAGCGCACAACCTCATCGGGAGCGGCGGATGCGATACGGGAGATTTCGCCGCGGTCGAGTTCGATGCGGCACGCGCCACAGCGCCGCGCCTGAAGCAGTGCGGCTCCGACGCCATTCCGGCTGCGCTGCTTCTCGTAGACGGTGATCAGATCTGCCGGAAACTGCTCGGCGAGTGCGCAACGGTCCCTCGTACACCGTTGTTCCGCGGCGTCGAGGTCCGCAATCGCGTCATCGCACCGCCGCGACGCATCACCGAGATCTTGCTCTATCTGTGACAACTGGGCACCCGCGTGTTCGTAGTCCGACTGCGATGCCTCACGCTGCTCCATCACCTCGAGCAATTCGTCTTCGAGCAGTCCCTGACGGCGGGTGAGGCTCCCGAGTTCGTGCTCGAGTTCGGTGAGCTGTTTTGCCCCCACCGACCCACTCTCGAGAAGCTTGCGGTCGCGGTCCTCGCGTTGGCGGACAGCATCGACCTCGCCCTCGAGCTTGCGAATGTCACGGTCGAGATCGTCAATGGTGATCTCCACGGCTACCGCGGCGTCCTTACGTTTGACACGCTCAGCCTCGAGCCGCTCCACCTCCTGACGCTCGGGGAGCGCGGTACGGCGATGCGCGATTCTCGACAGCTCAGCATCGACGCCGGCGAGGTCGAGAAGCTTGGATTGCACCTGGGGTTCGACGTTCACGCGTGGTAACTCCTGCTGTCATGTGTTCGGGATTTTCTTGCAGTTGGCGCAGTGATCAACCGTACCCCGCACGTCCGCTCTCACAGCCGCAGCAGCTATGACGACGCGCGAAGTGACCACGGATCGGTCCTTACGGACGACAACCGCACCTGCCAACGGGGCGTTTGCGCGAATGCCGAGTCCAACACACCCTTGGCCTGGTCGCACCACGGCCACTCGCTCGCCCAGTGCGCGACATCGATCAGGGCCGGCCCCCCGGCCCGCAAGTGCTCGTCCGCGGGGTGGTGACGCAGGTCGGCGGTCACGTACGCGTCCACACCGAGTCTGGAAACCACGCCGAGTAACCCATCACCCGAGCCGCCGCAGACAGCGACCGTGCGGACAGTGGCGTCGGGGTCACCCGCGGCCCGCACACCCCAGGCCGTAGCGGGAAGAGCGTTCGCCACCCGGTCTGTGAAGTCCCGCAGGGACAACGGCTCGGGTAGTTCCCCCACCCGTCCCAGTCCTCGTGGACTTGGGAACGTCGCCATCTCCATCACATCGAACGCCACCTCCTCGAACGGGTGGGCGGCGCGCACTGCGGCAAGAACCTTCTGTCGGATGCCTCGAGGCGCGATAACCTCCAGTCGGCACTCGTCGAGTTTCTCGAGCGCCTCGACTGCGCCGAGCCTCGGATTCGCGCTTCCGGTCGGCAGAAACTGTCCCTGACCCGTGACGGACCAACTGCAGTCACGATAGTTTCCGACGTACCCGGCCCCTGCAGCGAACATCGCCGAGCGCACTCTGTCCACATCGTCGACGGGCACCAGGACCGCCCACTTGTCGAGTTCCTGGCCCGGTTGCGACTCGATAGGGCCGCTGACGATCAGTCCGAGAGCGGCCGCCAGCGCGTCGGACACCCCCGGGTCCGCGGAATCTGCGTTGGTGTGTGCGGTGAACAGGGCGCATCCAGCCTTGATCAGCCTGTGCACCAACGCCCCCTTCGGCGTGTGGGCTCCCACCGTGTCGACTCCGCGTAGCAACAACGGGTGGTGGACGAGAAGCAGGTCGACACCGGCGTCGATGGCCTCGTCGACCACTGCGGGCGTCGCGTCCACCGCGACCATCACCGTGGCGACCGCATCGTTGGGATCACCGCACACAAGGCCGACCGAGTCCCAAGATTCGGCCAGGCCGGGCGGGTAGGCGGCATCGAGCGCCGCGATCACATCGGCCAGAAGAACCGGACTCACTCAGATCTCCTTCATCGCATCGATCAAGGCATCGGTCTGCTGACGCGGCCGCACGGCGACCCGGAGGAAGTCGGGTCCGAGTCCCGGAAAGGTGTCGCAGCGCCGCACCACGATTCCCCGGTCACGTAGATGCCTCCGCATCAGTTCTCCGTCCGCAAAACGTAGCAGGAGAAACGGCGCGGCAGCCGGTAGATGCACCGCCACGCCGATGCCGCGCAGCCGTCGGACCATCTCCTCACGCCATTTCCCCAGAACGACCGCATGATCCTCGGCGGCGGCAACAGCGTCCGGAGCACTGCATGCGGCGATTGCTTCCACCTGGAGGCTGCCAAGGGGCCAGTGTGCGCGACCGACCTGCAGCCGGTCGAGTATCTCGGGGGCGCCGAGCGCATATCCACAGCGCAGGCCCGCGAGCGCCCACGTCTTGGTGAGGCTGCGCAGCACCAGGACATCGGGGAGCGAACGGCCGGACAGCGACTCGCACTCACCCGGGACCGCGTCGGCGAACGCCTCGTCGACCACCACGATCCGACCCGGGCGTCGCAACGCCAGAATCTCCTCGGCCGGGTGCAGCGTCGACGTCGGATTGGTCGGATTCCCGATCACTACCAGGTCGGCGGATTCCGGGACGGTTGCGGAGTCGAGGCGATACGGATCTTCGAGGAACACCTGCCTAACCGGCACACCCGCTTCCCGCAACGCCCACTCGGGTTCGGTGAAAGACGGGTGGATCACCGCGGCCGCACGCGGTCGGAGACGTGGCAGCATCGCGAAGCCCTCGGCCCCGCCTGCGAGGAGCAGAACTTCCTCGGGTTGCCGACCGTGGCGTGCGGCCACCGCGTTCCGAGCCGTGAGATCGGCGGCAGCCGTCGGATAGGAACCGAGGTGCGGCAACGCATCGGCTAGTCGCCGACGCAACCATTCCGGCGGCCCGTCACCCTGCACGTTCACCGCGAAGTCGAGGAGGCCTGGCACTACGTCCGCATCGCCGTGATGACGCAGGCTCTCCCGACTACCGGCACGCATGTCCACAGTCGTCGACCCTAGGGGACAATGGTTCGGTGACGCCTCTTTCGACCCCCGCGGCCTGCGCCCGTTCGCCTCTCGCGGCCCCGATCGTGCTGTTCGATCTCGACGGCACCCTCACCGACTCAGCACCCGGCATTCACGGCGGGTTCCGGCACGCTCTCGCGGTAATCGGCCAACCAGAACCGACCGACGAAATGATCGACAGCGTCATCGGCCCGCCGATGATCGACACGTTCCGGTCGCTAGGGCTCGAGGAGGATCTCGTGCAGCAGGCGATCGCCGCATATGTCGAACGCTACGACGCGGTCGGATGGGCCCAGAACTCCCCCTTCGACGGCATCGAGGAGGTGCTTGCACGCGCCCAAAGGAGCGGTCGGCGGCTGGCGGTGGCCACATCGAAGTCCGAACGATTCGCAGTACGCATCCTCGAGCACTTCGGGCTCGCTCACTACTTCGAGTTCATCGGCGGTTCCAGCGATGACGGCCTTCGCCGGGCCAAGTCGGACGTGATCGAACACTCGCTGCACAACCTCGGAGTCACCGTCGCCCCGGGCTCCACCGCCAATGTGCTCATGATCGGCGACCGCGACCACGACGTGCTGGGGGCCGCGCGATGGGGTATTCCCACGGTCTTCGTCGAATGGGGCTACGGCTTCCCCGCCGAGGCCGATCGCGCGCATGCATCCGCACGGACCGTTGCAGACCTGGGAAGGATGCTCGATGTCGCCTTTTGACCCGGCACCGTCTGCGCGTGAAGCTTCCGACCACGCGCTGCACGTGACCTTCGTCTGCACCGGGAACATCTGCCGCTCCCCGATGGCCGAGAAGATCTTCGCCGAGCACCTGCGCCGCGTCGCTCTCGGCGACCGCGTCACGGTCAGCAGCGCCGGAACTCACAGCTTTCATGTCGGCAGTGAGGCCGACGTCCGAGCCGTCAAGATTCTGGATCTGCACGGCTATCCAACCGATCACGTCGCCACGGCCGTCGGGCCGTACCACCTCGGAGCCGAACTGGTGGTGGCTCTCGCGGCGAACCACGACCGTCAGCTGGCCCAGATGGGTGTTCCCGACGAGCGCCGACGACTGCTGCGCAGCTTCGACCCGAACGCGGACACCACATCCGTCGCAGACCCCTTCTACGGCGACCTCGAGGACTTCGAACGGGTTCGCCGCCAGATCGAGGCCGCGGTGCCCGGGCTACTCGATTGGGTGCGCGATTGGTAGCCGTGATCCTGCTCACCGCCTGGGAGCGGCTACCGTGTAGGCGTGCAAAGGCTCAGATTTCTGCTGCGACCCGGCTGGTTGGTCTTGGCCTTGGTGGTCGCCGGATTCGCCTTCATGTGTTTCTACGTGCTCGCACCCTGGCAACTCGGCAAGAACACCTCGACGGAACAGCGCAACCAGCTGATCGCCGATTCGGTCGACGCCGATCCTGTCCCGCTCGAGAGCCTGCTGTCCGGCAGCGGGCTGGATCCGGACGACGAATGGCGGCGGATCACGGTCACAGGAGAGTACGCCCAAAACAGCGACATCCTGGTTCGGCTGCGATCGATCGACGGGCAGCCGTCGTACGAAGTCCTGACCCCACTACAACTATCCGGCGGCAGCACCATCCTGATCAACCGCGGCTACGTTCGGCCGGTCCAGGGAACCGAAGCTCCTCCGGTCGATGCGCCGCCGACAGGGCTTGTGACGCTCGACGGCCGCGTCCGCATGTCGGAGGGCACCGTCTCCGGCAAGGAACCGATCATCGAGAGCGGGCAGCGTCAGGTCTACTACATCGATGCAAAGCAGATCGGTGACTTCATCGGCACCGATCTGATCGACGGATACGTCCAACTCGAGCCGGATCAACCGGGCGGCCTGGGCACCATTGGGCTCCCACAGCTCGATGCGGGACCGTACCTGTCGTACGGACTTCAGTGGCTGGCATTTGGAATCATGGCCCCGTTGGGCTTGGCGTACTTCATTCGAGCGGAATTGCTCGAACGCCGCAAGGAGAACAAGGGGAAGCCCTCCATGGCTTCGGACGACTCCGATCCCGCACCCGCTACACGGAAGACTCCGTTCAGGAAAGCCAAGCCGACGGAATCAGCGCCGAGAACGGCGACGGAAGTCAAGCTGGCCGACCGCTACGGCAAGAACCGCTGACACCAGCGCCGCACCGCCCTGTATGACGGCGGAGAGCCGCACCCCACGGTCGAGGTCCGCTGGTTCCGGTGAGTGCCCGGATCCCAGGCGCGGCCGCATCTCGACCCCGTGCGCATATTCGGTGCGTCCCCCGAGCGATACCCCCAGGGCTCCCGCGGCGCTCGCCTCCGCGACCCCCGCATTGGGACTGGGATGCCCGGATGCGTCGCACCGCCATGACTGCCACGCCCCCACCGCCGATCCACCGACCGTGGGTGCGGCAACGACTGTCAATGCTCCCGTCACGCGGGCGGGAAGCAGATTGACGACGTCGTCCCAGCGTGCCGCAGACCAGCCGAAGTTGCGGTACTTGGGCGAGCGATAGCCGACCATCGCATCGAGAGTATTGGTCGCCCGGTAGGCGAACAGTCCGGGGATTCCTGCAAGCGCCCCCCATACGAGCGCCCCGACCGCAGCGTCGGCGGTGTTCTCGGCCACCGACTCCAGTGCCGCGCGCGCGAGACCGTCCGCACCGAGCGCGCTGGGATCACGACCGCACAGCGACGGCAACAGAGCACGGGCCGCGGTGAGATCATCCGATTCGAGGTGCCGCGCCATCGTAGCTCCCGTCCGGCCCAGGGATGTTCCACCGAGAACGACCCAGGTCGCGACCGCTGTCCCCGCTACCTCTCCGGCCCATCCGGCCCGCTGAACGCCACGATCCGCCGCAACCCCCAGACCTGCGGCTCCACCGACCAGCATTCCCGCGTGCAGAACCCCGGACCAGCGGGAGTCTCGGTACATCACCCGTTCCAGAGCGATTGCCGTGCGGCCGAATCCAGATACCGGGTGCCAGCGGGCCGGGTCGGCCAGTACCCGGTCGGCAACGTAGCCGAGAACTAGTCCGGCCGCGCGGGCACCGCCGGGAAAGACAAGTCGATGCACACGCTAATTTGTATCAACCGGCATCGCGGGCAGCACCTGAAGGTTCGGTACACCCCGCGGTCGAGAAGCGCGGCCCACCGGATGCCGGTCGGGATCTGGAACCTGATAGAAAGCCAAGAATTTCGGCGACCTCGTTCATTCGCACTTAGTATGAGATTGTCGCCTCGTTTCCCCCCATGTAGGCGGCACAGGATCCCGCCCCGCCCTCGTCTCTGGTGCTGACTCAAACTCACCTCCGCGGCTGGGCGGGTTCCTACGTTTCAGGGGACCTCCCGGCATTGGTTTCACGCGGATCAACTGAGACGATCGAGGGGTGCACCTCGACATCGCGGGTCTCACCGACGAAGAATTGATCGTCGCGCTGAACGAGCAGCGCGCTCTGCTCGGGGAATCGATCGCAAACGATTACGGCTGCGACACGATCAGCGACGTAACCCGCCGGATCAAAGAACTCGAGACCGAACTCGACCGCCGGCGCTCTTCCTCCTGACATCCCGCGATCGGCAGTGGATACGTGCTGTCGAACCCGCGATCACGCGGACCACACGTCGGACCGACTTCCGTCTTCCTCATAGCGATCTATCTTCACGATGCCCGCTCCGGAGTCAGAGTGAGGTCTGTGCGTCTCATTGACCGCCTGGAAGTCCGATTCGAAGGTCCTGTCGAGCGACGTCCCGTTGCGCAGCGTCACCTTGTACGTGGGCATGATCACAAATATACGGGGAAGCCCCCGGACCGCACGCAGTGCGATCGTGTCACAAATTGAAAATGGTTACCATTATCGAATGACTACGTCTATGTCGAATCGCTTGCCCGTGACCGTGCTCTCCGGATTTCTCGGAGCAGGGAAGACGACCCTGCTCAATCACATTCTCGCCAATCGGGAGGGGCGGCGAGTCGCGGTGATTGTGAACGATATGAGCGAGGTCAATATCGATGCCGCGCTCGTTTCGGGGCAGGGGCACTTGGACCGCACGCAGGAGAAGCTGGTCGAACTGACCAATGGCTGCATCTGCTGCACGTTGCGCGAAGACCTGATCGAAGCTGTCGGGCGCTTGGCCCGGGAGGGTCGTTTCGATCAGTTGGTGATCGAGTCCACCGGTATCTCCGAGCCGATGCCGGTGGCGGCATCCTTCGAATGGGAATTTGAGGACGGGTTTTCGCTCGGTGAGTTGGCCCGGCTGGACACCATGGTGACCGTGGTGGATGCCTCGACCTTCCTGACAGAAATCGCCAAGGGGGAATCGCTGGCTGCTCGAGATCTGCAGGCCGCCGACGGTGACGAACGTGGTATCGCCGACCTACTGTCCGATCAGGTGGAGTTCGCCGATGTTCTGCTGATCAACAAGACCGATCTGGTGAGTGATCCGCTGGCCGGTGCGGTGGAAGCCATGGTGCGCCGGATGAACCCCCGGGCCGAGGTCATCCGCACCCGGAACGGAATCGTCGAACTGGACACGGTTCTGGATACCGGTCGATACGATCCGGTGACTGCGGCGACTGCCGAGGGCTGGCAGGACGAGCTGACCGGTACACATACTCCGGAAACCGAGGAGTACGGGATCAGCAGTCTCACCTTCATCGCTGATCGGCCGTTCCATCCCCAGCGCCTCGCGGATGTACTGAGCGGATTGCGGAGGGTGTTGCGCAGCAAGGGATTCTGCTGGATCGCCAGCCGGCCCGAACTTGCGGCGATCTGGTCGCAGGCCGGCCCGAACCTGACTTTCGAACCGGCGGGCTGGTGGTCCTCGCTCGATATGCCGCCCGGCCAGGAAGTGGTATTCATCGGGGTGAAGCTGGACCGGGATCGGCTGCGGGCACAGCTGGAGAGCACGCTGCTGACCGATGCCGAGTGGGCCGAAGGCGCGAAAGCCTGGACTGACTATGCCGACCCGTTCCCGGAGTGGGGTGCCCTTCACGAGCACCACTGATCGAGCCGTCGGTCGCCCACTGTACGAGTCGAATGAGTCCGCTCGTGTAGGTCAAGGCCGCGTCAGCCAGGAAGTCACAGCGACGACACAAGGGCCGGAACGACTGCCCTTCACGTACAACGTATTTCGGCCACTCTCATCCCAGCTGACAGCTACCCGGGCGGGCTTGTCGCAACCCCAGAGCCGAGGTCTACTCAGCCGGAATGCGGTGCGCCCAGTCCCGCCTATATCCGACCTTCATTTCACACCATTTTGTTGATCTTTATAGTTTGCGAAAGCAACCACATCTTGATCTGGTTCAGCACTCCCATTCGAAAGGCCCAGCATGACCAACCACTCCGCGACTCGGCGCCGCGCCGCTCGAACCGCCGTGGCGATCACCGTGTCCGGCTCGTTCCTGCTCACAGGCACCGCCGCGGCCAACGCCTCCAGCCCTGCCGAGCTGCCGTTCTTCAGGTCGTTCGGATTCTTGGCTGAGGCGCCATCCGAGGCGCCGCGGCTCACAACCGTCGACAACTTCCGGGACGTTGCCGGCCCCGGATACAAGACCCCCCTCGGCCAGATGCGCACGGGAGTGTTCTACCGCTCCAACTCCATTGCACCCGACGACGCGGACCTCGCCACTCTCGAAGGGCTGAACCTGTCGGCGGTGTACGACTTGCGCACCGCAGCAGAAAGGGACATGAAGCCCGACCGGCTCTGGGACGGAGCCAACTACATCTTGAACCCGATCGAGGTCGGCGACACGTCTAGCGCAGGTAACTTGGAGTCCCCCGAGGATGCACGCAACTTCATGCGGGACATGAACCGCGGGTTCGTCACTGATCCGGCCGCGCGGGAGTCCTTCGCGACGCTGCTCACAGATCTGGCGTACACGTCCGGCCCGCAGGTCTTCCACTGCACCGCCGGCAAGGACCGTACCGGCTGGACAGCGATGCTACTGCAGAGCCTCGTCGGGGTGTCGGATGACGACATCATGACCGACTACCTGCTCACCAATGAGTACGCGGCCGCCTCGAAGCAGGAGATGCTCGAGCTCATCAGGGCCAACCTAGGCGATGCTGCCTTCGAGATCTACGAACCCATGCTCGGTGTCGAGGCAAGTTACCTAGAGGCCGGCCTCGACGAGCTCGAGGCGCAATACGGAACGGTGGACAACTACCTGCGCGAAGGTCTCGGGCTGTCATCTGAGACCCTCACGAAGCTGAAGCTGAAACTACTGGGCTGATCGATTCGACGAAAAATACGGGGTGCGTGACCTTTCCGGTCACCCACCCCGTATTCGTGTGGCTGTCTCCACGAACGCCCACAATGCTCGATGTCGAGCAAGTGTGGGCGTAAGAGAACGGCCCCGATCTGCACTGGTTCGCAGATCGGGGCCCATTCGTCGAGTGGGCGCGGAGGGTTTCGAACCCCCGACCGCTGGTGTGTAAAACCAGAGCTCTACCACTGAGCTACACGCCCGAACACTCGGTGAAATGTCACCGAGTGCGCATCAGGACTCTAGCGTGGCGAGCGCTTTCTCCCAAGCTCCCTGGTCACGGGCCTCTCCGGGACCGTTCATCTCCGCGAACCGGATGACTCCCGCCTTGTCGATCACGAAGGTGCCGCGGTTCGCGAAGCCCAACTTCTCGTTGAAGACGCCGTAGGCCTGCGCGACGGCACCGTGCGGCCAGAAGTCAGCAAGCAGCGGGAAGGTGTATCCCTGCTCCGCCGACCAGATCTTGTGAGTCGGTGAAGCACCCACCGAGAGAGCGAGAATGGCGGTGTCGTCGTTCTCGAACTTCGGCAGTTCGTCGCGAACCTTGCAGAGTTCGCCCTGGCACGTTCCGGTGAACGCGAGTGGGTAGAACACGAGCAAGACGTTCTTCTTTCCGCGGTAGTCGGAAAGTGTCACTTCCTGATTGTTCTGGTCTTTGAGGGTGAAATCGGGAGCAATGGCCCCCACCTCGAGCGGCATGGCGTGGTCCTTAGGTGACGGAGGGTGAACTTAGGGCTTCAGCGCTTGTTCGCGGGATGCGTCTTCGGCTGCACCAGTCGGCTGCCCGACCAGTCTCCGAGGTTCGCGGCCGAAGTCTGAGTGAGGCCTGCCGTGGGTGCGGACTCGGCGATCTCGCTGGGCTCCACATGCCCGGACTGACCCGTCTTGGGCGTGAGGACCCACACGAATCCCTCGTCGGCCAGAGGACCGATGGCATCCATGAGAGCGTCGACCAGGTCTCCGTCTTCGTCGCGCCACCACAGCAGCACGACGTCGATCACCTCGTCGGAATCCTCGTCGAGAAGTTCTCCACCGATGGTCTCCTCGACTGCCGCGCGCAGGTTGTCGTCGGTATCCTCGTCCCAGCCCAGTTCCTGTACAACCATGTCGGCAGTGATTCCGAGTTTCTGAGCGTAGTTTTGGGCGTCCGCCGCGGCGACCACGGTGAGGTCCTCCTTTGGTTGACGGTGCTCGGGCTACCCGAACACCTGCCGGATTGAGTTCAATTAAAGGAAAGCGAACATGCTCGAGCGCGTTCGCGCAAGCTGGGCACGCGGATTTTCTTCAGAATGCGGTCGATCGGTGCCATCGACCGAGCCTAGCGGTGCCGGACTCACGATGTCAGCCACGCAGTCTCGATCGCGTCACTGAGCTGGCCGCTCGCTCGCGAAAATGTTCAGATCGTCGATGCCCTGAACACTGTCCACGCCATCTCACAAAATCGGGACAGCTATGCACACCCGGTGAACTGTGCGCCGTGGAACCGAACTCGGTACCGCGGGCCGCGACGCCCGGGCTGCCGATCATCCTCGCGTCTACCGTCGCATTCCGGCATCGACCGACTCGAGCAATCTTGCCTGTAACTGCGCAAACGCTACCGAAGAGTAACCCCACATGGTGTGCCGAAGCCGCGGCAATGGGGAAAGATGAGGGTGCGCGATATTCATCGAGGAGAGGGTCGGGCCCACCAGGCCTCGACCGCATGGAATGGACGCCTCACCGAGCGTCCCACCACAATGAGGAGCAACGTTGTCAGACCTGATCCAGGGATCCGGGTTGCCGGGAAATGCAGGCCCGAACGTCGGAGCGGCCCAACCTGCCAACCACAATGCCGAAGGTCGCGTTCGCGTGATTCGTGAGGGCGTTGCGTCCTACCTGCCGGATATCGATCCAGATGAGACCAACGAATGGTTGGAGTCGTTCGACGCACTGCTCGATCGGTCCGGGCCGACTCGTGCCCGGTATCTGATGTTGCGAATGCTCGAGCGCGCCGGGGAGAAGCACGTCGCGTTGCCGGCACTGACATCCACCGACTACGTGAACACCATCCCGACCGAGAACGAACCGTGGTTCCCCGGCGACGAAGAGGTCGAGCGCCGGTATCGGGCCTTCATTCGGTGGAACGCGGCAATCATGGTGACCCGTGCGCAGCGTCCAGGTGTCAGCGTCGGAGGCCACATCTCCACATACGCCTCGTCTGCGGCGTTGTACGAGGTGGGCTTCAACCATTTCTTCCGCGGCAAGGACCACCCCGGCGGAGGGGATCAGATCTTCATCCAGGGCCACGCCTCCCCCGGCATCTATGCCCGCGCATTCCTCGAGGGACGGATTCCGGCAGAGCAGATGGACGGATTCCGACAAGAAGCCTCACATGCCAACCTGGGTGGCGGGCTACCGTCGTATCCGCACCCCCGCCTGCTACCCGATTTTTGGGAATTCCCGACGGTGTCGATGGGCCTGGGCCCGATGAACGCGATCTACCAGGCAAGGTTCAATCACTACCTGCACGACCGCGGAATCAAAGACACCTCCGATCAGCATGTTTGGGCGTTCTTGGGCGACGGGGAGATGGATGAGCCCGAGTCTCGGGGGCTGGCCCACGTCGCCGCCACCGAGAGCCTCGACAATCTGACGTTCGTGGTGAACTGCAACCTGCAGCGCCTCGACGGCCCCGTTCGCGGCAACGGCAAGATCATCCAGGAACTCGAGTCCTTCTTCCGCGGCGCCGGCTGGAACGTGATCAAGGTCGTGTGGGGCCGCGAGTGGGACGCGTTGCTGCACGCCGACCGGGATGGCGCCCTGGTCAACTTGATGAACGTCACTCCCGACGGCGACTACCAGACCTACAAGGCCAACGACGGCGCGTTCGTCCGCGAGCACTTCTTCGGACGCGACCCGCGGACGAAGGAGCTCGTGGCGAACCTGTCGGATCGCGACATCTGGAATCTCAAACGCGGCGGGCACGACTACCGCAAGATCTATGCGGCGTATGCGGCGGCAAAGGCACACAAGGGTCAGCCGACGGTGATCCTGGCGCACACAATCAAGGGCTACACGCTGGGTAAGCACTTCGAGGGCCGCAACGCCACACATCAGATGAAGAAGCTCACCCTCGATGATCTGAAGAACTTCCGGGATCTGCAGCGGATCCCGATATCCGACGCGGAACTCGAGAAGGACCCGAAGCTGCCGCCGTACTACCACCCCGGCGAGGACTCCCCGGAGATTCAGTACATGCTCGAGCGGCGCCGCGCGCTGGGTGGCTTCCTGCCGGAACGGCGTACCAGCGCAGCTCCGCTACCGATGCCGCCGGACAAGACCTACGACGTAATGCGAAAGGGATCCGGGAAGCAGCAGGTCGCCACCACGATGGCATTGGTACGGATCATGAAGGAGTTGCTGCGGGACAAAGAGATCGGAAAAAGGATCGTCCCGATCATTCCCGACGAGGCCCGTACCTTCGGAATGGACTCCTGGTTCCCGTCGCTCAAGATATACAACCGCAACGGCCAGCTGTACACGGCGGTGGACGCCGACCTGATGCTCGCCTACAAGGAGTCCGAGACCGGACAGATCCTGCACGAGGGCATCAACGAGGCCGGCTCGACCGCCTCGTTCACCGCGGTCGGCACGTCCTATGCCACTCATGGTGAGCCGATGATCCCGCTCTACATCTTCTACTCGATGTTCGGGTTTCAGCGCACCGGCGACGGGTTGTGGGCGGCCGCCGATCAGATGGCCCGCGGCTTCGTCCTCGGCGCCACCGCGGGTAGGACCACACTCACCGGAGAGGGCCTGCAACACGCGGACGGACATTCGCTACTGCTCGCGTCGACGAACCCGGCTGCCGTCACATACGACCCGGCGTTTTCCTACGAGATCGCGCACATCGTCAAGGACGGGCTGCGGCGAATGTTTGGCGGCACCGTGGCGGCTGACGGCACGTTGGAGCCGGGGTTCGGCGGAGAGAACATCTTCTACTACATCACTCTCTACAACGAGCCCTACTCCCAACCCGCGGAACCGGACAACCTCGACGTCGAAGGTCTGCTGAAGGGCATCTATCTGTTCAAGAAGTCCGAAGCCTCGGCAGGATCCGCGCTCGCGGCGCAGATCCTCGTGTCCGGCGTCGCAATGCCCGAGGGTCTGCGGGCGCAGAAGATGCTCGCCGACGAGTGGGGCGTTGCGGCGGACGTGTGGTCCGTAACCTCCTGGGGTGAACTGCGCCGTGACGGTGTCGAATGCGAAAAGCGGGCCCTGCGCGACCCGGGCACCGACGAACCGTTGCCCTACGTCACCAGGGCTCTTTCCGATGCTGCCGGCCCATTCGTTGCCGCGTCGGACTGGATGCGGTCGGTGCCGGACCAGATCCGACAGTGGGTGCCCGGTTCATACACCACGCTCGGCACCGACGGATTCGGCTTCTCCGACACCCGCCCGGCCGCGCGGCGGTTCTTCAACGTGGACGCCGAGTCCATTGTCGTCGCCGTCCTCGCGGCCCTCGCCAGGGAAGGCACGCTCGACCGGGCGAAGGCCGTCGAAGCCGCCACGAGATACCGCATCGACGACGTCGGTGCCGCTGCCGTGTCCTACGCCGACACCGGGAGCGCATAACTCGCCCACCTCGAACCGCCCTCAGGACCGTGGGGTTCCGGCTCAGGGAACGTTCTTGCACGTTTCCTGAGCTGTGGGCGTAGGTTCTTGAACATGGTCGAGCAGAGTTCGATGGTCTCCCGGAGTCGAGAACCCCGGGACCCATTGCCTGATGCATTGCTGCGTCGGGTCAAACAGTTCTCGGGACGCCTCTCGACCGAAGCGGTCAGCACGATGCAGGAGCAGCTCCCGTTCTTCGACGACCTCGACGCCTCTCAACGGTCCAACGTGCAATTGGTGGTTCAGACCGCCGTCGTCAACTTTCTCGAGTGGCTCAAGGATCCGGACGACAGCGATATCCGCTTCAGCCTCGACACATTCCAGCTGATTCCAGACGACCTCGCTCGGACACTCACGCTGCGTCAGACAGTGGACATGGTCCGGGTGGCGATGGAGTTCTTCGAGCAGTGGCTGCCCGCACTTGCGCGCAACGAACAACAACTGACAGCACTCACCCATGCAGTGCTGCGCTACGGTCGTGAACTCGGGTTCGCTGCAGCCTCCGTCTACGCGAGCGCAGCAGAGTCGCGCGGCGCCTGGGACACCCGGCTCGAAGCTCTTGTCGTCGACGCCGTCGTCCGCGGTGACACAGGTTCCGACATGCTCTCGCGCGCGGCAACCCTGAATTGGGACGCGACCGCACCCGCCACCGTTATCGTCGGTACACCTCCAGAAGACGAACGGGTCTCCGTAGTAGGCAACGTCCACACGATCGCGCAGAAGCACGGCCGCGCCGCTCTCGCCGTCGTCCAGGGTTCTCGGCTCGTGATGGTTGTCAGTGGCGAGCTCGACGACGGGTCCGAAGACTCGAGGTTCATGACCGACCTCCTCAGCAAGTTCGCGGAAGAGCCCGTGATCATCGGACCCACCACGCCGACGCTGGGCGCCGCCCACATCAGTGCCGTCGAAGCACTTGCCGCGATGCAAGCGGTCGCAGGATGGCGGGGCGCACCTCGACCCGTGCACGCCGCCGAGCTGCTTCCCGAGCGTGCGCTGCTCGGCGACAACGCTGCCGTGACCGCGCTGAATGATCGCCTCGTCGGCCCGCTCGCTGCCGCGGGGAGCGTTCTCGCCGACACCCTCGACGCATATCTCGACTGTGGAGGTGCGGTTGAGACTTGTGCTCGTCAGCTGTTTGTTCATCCAAATACGGTGAGATATCGGCTCAAGCGAATCGCCGAAGTCACCGGGCGTGATCCGACGAATCCGAGGGACGCATACGTCCTCAGAGTGGCCGCAACTGTGGGCCGACTAACACATTCGCATCACGAACCCGCAACAAACTTAACATCAGTATCACCATTCCCATTTGGTGAGGCAGGACTGTAACGAATACGTGGCCCGATTCGATGCGACTAGCCGACGTGCGATTTTGTGGGAATCCAACAAATCCGCTCACAAAGGTTCATCCGCAACAGCATCTTGCGACACACCCTCGACGGTGTTCTCTGGAAGAGTGATTTCGTTGCTTGCCCCGGGTCAGGGCTCTCAGACTCCCGGCATGCTCATCCCGTGGTTGGAGCTGCCGGGCACTCAAGACCGTCTCGCACTGTGGTCGAAGGCCGCCGGCCTCGACCTCGTCCGGCTTGGCACTACCGCGACCGCCGAGGAGATCACCGATACTTCGGTGACTCAGCCTCTGGTCGTTGCCACAGCGCTGCTCGCCTTCGAGGAACTCGAAGCTCGCGGGCTGATCCCGGCAGACACCATAGCCGCCGGGCACTCGGTCGGTGAAATCGCGGCCGCCGCTGTCGCCGGAGTCTTGTCAACCGACGATGCCGTCGGCCTCGCTGCCGTGCGCGGAGCCGAGATGGCCAAGGCCTGTGCGCTGGAACCAACCGGCATGTCCGCGGTTCTCGGAGGCGACGAAGCCGCCGTACTCGCCCGCCTCGAAGAACTCGATCTCGAAGCGGCCAACCGCAACGCGGTCGGGCAGATTGTCGCCGCAGGCCGCCTGTCGGCACTCGAGGAACTGGCAGCCAATCCACCGGAACGGGCTCGGGTCCGCGCACTCCCCGTCGCGGGCGCGTTCCACACCCGATTCATGGCTCCCGCCCAGGACGCCGTCAGCAAGGCTGCCTCCAAGATCACGCCTGACGAACCAATTCGCACCCTGCTCTCGAACTCGGACGGCGCGTCGGTCACGTCCGGCGCCGAGACACTGACTAAGCTGGCCGCGCAGGTAACCCAACCTGTGCGGTGGGATTTGTGCACCGCAAGCCTGCGGAACGCCCGCGTCTCCGCAGTAGCGGAGCTTCCACCCGCCGGAACCCTGGTCGGTATCGCAAAGCGTGAAATGCGCGGTACTCCCACTCTGGCACTCCAGACCCCGGAAGATATCTCCGCACTGGCCGAACTGGCACAGCTCGGCTAGCTTGCGGCGCGCCTCTACCAGGTAGTGCCTGCAACAACTCCAGTTATATCCGCACCAGATACACCTACACCGAATAAGAAGGGAGCCACTCAGTGGCCGCCAGCCAGGAAGACATCATCGCCGGACTCGCCGAGATCATCGAGGAGGTCACCGGCATTGAGCCGTCCGAGGTGACCATCGAAAAGTCCTTCGTCGATGACCTCGACATCGACTCACTCTCGATGGTCGAGATCGCCGTCCAGACCGAGGACAAGTACGGAGTGAAGATCCCCGACGAGGATCTGGCCGGACTGCGCACCGTCGGTGACGCGGTGTCCTACATCCAGAAGCTCGAAGCCGAGGGCGGAGAAGAAGCCGAGGCCGTCAAAGCCAAGTTCGAAGCAGCCAAGAACGAAGAGGAGTGACCCGACCTTGACCTCCGCCTCGCCCAACGGGAAACAATTCCCCAACATCGTCGTCACCAGCCTCGCGGCCATGACGTCGATTGCTGGTGACGTGGATGGCACGTGGAAGGGTTTGTTGGCTGGCGAGAGTGGCATCGACACCCTTCACGATCCATTCGTCGAGAAGAACGAGTTGCCGGTGACGATCGGGGGACACCTGAAGGTGTCCCCCGACGAGTCGCTGTCCCGAGTCGAGATCCGCCGAATGAGTTTCGTCGAACGGCTGGCACTCGTTCTGGGACGCCAGGTTTGGAAGAACGCCGGTACCCCGGAGGTCGACCAAGACCGCCTCGCGGTCGCGATCGGCACCGGACTCGGCGGCGGGGAAGCCCTGATCGATGCCGTCGACAAGATGAAAACCGGCGGATACCGGAAGGTCTCACCGTTCGCCGTCCAGATGGTGATGCCCAACGGTCCTTCGGCAACGGTCGGTCTCGACCTCGGAGCTCGTGCCGGAGTCATCACCCCGGTCTCGGCCTGCTCCTCGGGTTCCGAAGCCATCGCCCATGCGTACCGAATGCTCGTCATGGGTGATGCGGACATCATCGTCGCCGGCGGCGTTGAGGGATTCCTCGACTCCGTGCCGATCGCGAGCTTCGCAATGATGCGTGCGCTGAGCACGCGCAACGACGATCCGAAAGGCGCGTCACGGCCGTTCGACCGGGATCGTGACGGCTTCGTGTTCGGTGAGGCCGGGGCGATGATGGTTCTCGAGACCGAGGAGCACGCCAAGGCTCGCGGTGCCACCATTCACGGTCGACTATTGGGCGCGGGTATCACCTCGGACGGCTTCCACATCGTCGCGCCCGACCCGTCGGGTGCGGGCGCTGCACGGGCCATGACGAGGGCCATCGAGAGTGCCGGATTGACGAAGAAGGACATCGGGCACATCAACGCGCACGCCACCGCCACTCCGATCGGCGACACAGCGGAGGCCAACGCCATCAACGCGTCCGTCGGCAACCACCCAGCGGTGTATGCACCGAAGTCCGCGTTGGGGCATTCGATCGGAGCCGTAGGGGCGCTCGAGGCGGTAATCACGGTCCTGAGCCTGCGTGACGGAGTCATTCCGCCCACGTTGAATCTGGACAATCAGGATCCAGAAATCGATCTGGACGTCGTCAAGGGCCAAGCCCGCTATGGCGAGATCGATTTCGCGATCAACAACTCGTTTGGTTTCGGTGGGCACAACGTCGCGCTCGCCTTCGGCCGGGCCTGACGCCCGGTCGCGCTAGATCGTGGGTGGAGACCCTTCCACCAGGGTCTCCACCCCATCGACAGCCCGCTACATGGAGGACGCGATGACCATCTTGGCACCTTCGACAAAGTCCGATTCGTCGATCGATCCGCGCGACCCGCTGGCACGCTTGGCAAAGCTGTTCGACGCAGGAACCGTCGCCCCTCTCCACCCGCGTGACAAGTCCGGCGTGGTGGCCGCGGCCGGCAATATCGACGGAGTCCGCACCATCGCCTACTGTTCCGATGCCACCGTCATGGGCGGCGCGATGGGCGTCGAGGGCTGCAAGCACATCGTGACGGCGATCGACACCGCGCTCGAGGAGTCCGCCCCCATCGTCGGGTTGTGGCACTCGGGCGGCGCCCGTCTCGCCGAGGGAGTCGAGGCCCTGCACGCCGTCGGAATGGTCTTCGAGGCCATGGTCCGCGCGTCCGGCCGCATCCCACAGATTTCCGTCGTTCTCGGCTTCGCAGCCGGAGGCGCGGCCTACGGGCCTGCCCTGACCGACATCGTCATCATGGCTCCCGAAGCCCGCGTCTTCGTGACCGGACCCGACGTGGTCCGCAGCGTCACCGGCGAACAGGTCGACATGCTGTCCCTCGGCGGTCCCGACACCCACAGCAAGAAGTCGGGCGTCGCGCACATCGCCGCCCATGACGAGGACGACGCGCTGCACCGCGCACGTCGGCTGGTGTCGATGTTCTGCGAACAAGGCGAATTCGACCAGTCGGCCGCCGCGCACGGCGACACCGACCTCCGCGCCCTCATGCCGGAATCAGCCAAGCGCGCCTACGATGTGCGTCCGATCGTCCACGAACTCCTCGACAACATCGAAGGCGACTCGAGTTTCGAGGAACTGCAAGGCAATTACGCCCGAAGTATCGTCACCGGTCTCGGACGACTCGGTGGTCGCACCGTCGGCGTCATCGCCAACAATCCGCTCCGGCTCGGGGGTTGTCTCAACTCCGAGAGCGCCGAGAAGTCGGCTCGCTTCGTCCGCCTGTGCGACGCGTTCGGGATTCCGCTCGTGGTAATCGTGGACGTCCCCGGATACCTGCCCGGCGTGAGCATGGAATGGGAAGGCGTCGTACGCCGTGGCGCCAAACTGCTCCACGCGTTCGCCGAAGCCACCGTTCCCCGCGTGACGGTCGTGACGCGAAAGATCTACGGCGGCGCCTACATCGCCATGAACTCTCGTGCTCTCGGCGCCACCGCGGTCTACGCATGGCCCGACGCCGAGGTCGCCGTGATGGGCGCCAAGGCTGCCGTCGGTATCTTGCACAAGCGTGCCCTTGCAGCCGCTCCGGAGGAAGAACGTGAGGCGCTGCACGAGCGTTTGGCCATCGAGCACGAGAGCATTGCAGGTGGCGTCGACCGTGCCGTCGCCATCGGTGTGGTCGATGAGGAGATCGACCCGGCAAAGACTCGCAGTGTCGTCGCTGCCGCTCTCGCAGCAGCACCCGCTCGCCGCGGTGCTCACAAGAATATCCCGCTCTGATGTGAAAACCGTTTGTAGACAAGGCCCCCGCCGCAGCGGGGGCCTTCCTCGTGCAATGCGCTGGGAACCGCGTGCAGGCGTCTGCTTGGTATCTTCGGACGGCAACTTGGGTCAAACTGGGGGAACCAATGCTCGTCGACCAGAGTGCCGATTCACCCGAAGTTCAATGCCAGGCCGGGTTTTCCGGTCATGACCACCCGCGAGGGTGAGGGACTCGAGAGCCCACCATCAGCCCACGTCTCGACTCAACCACGTGACCTCGGCGCCTTCGCCGCCACTGCGGAAGGGCTCGAGAGCCTCGTCCCAGGCAGTTCCAAGTGCGTACGCGAGATCGACGGCGAGGTCGCCCTCTGCCTGCATCATCGCCTTCAGGCGCATCTCCCCCACTACGACATCGCCATTGGCGCTCGTCGATCCGCGCCAGAGGCCCAATCCGGGTACGTAGCTGTACCGCTCACCATCCACACCATCACTGGCGTCCTCGGTCACCTCGAAGCGCAACATCGGCCAGGGACGGAGGGCGTTGACCAGCCTTGCGGCGGTGCCCACGGGACCAACCCAATCGGTGGTCGCGCGCATGACGCCGTTGGAGGCGGGCTGCGAGGTCCACTTGAGGTTGGCTCGGCAGTTCAGGGTCGACGTCAGCGCCCACTCGATGTGGGGGCACAACGCGGCGGGCGACGAGTGGATGTAGGCAACACCAGTCGTCGCATCCGCGAACTGATTCACAGCGTGCACTCGAGCCTCCTGCTTCGACGAGGGACGTCTTCCCCAACGGCCTCAGTCGATGTGTTCAGCGGGCTCGGTTGATCAGTGTGCCTTGTGTTACCTGTGTTGCGCTAGTGATTCGCGAAATTAGTGTGCAATCATCGTCGGCGTTCCGCGAGGATACCGTCGCTCAACTCGGTCCACAGGGGCTTTGCCCAGTTCCCGAAGGCCCGGTCCGTCAACACGACGCACGCCAAGCCGGCAACCGGATCGACCCACAGGAACGTGCCCGACTGGCCGAAGTGGCCGAACGTACGCGGCGAATTGGCCTGGCCCGTCCAGTGCGGACTCTTACCCG